>NZ_JAAKVR010000006.1:0-174396 GCF_049175755.1 Aeromonas sp. 600282
GACTGGAGCGGGGTCGTGAATGGCAATGTGGCGGGGACCACGGACGAGGGTGGGGCAGACAGCAAGCCCTTCACCGTCACCATCAATGCCGGCCATGACATCGACTTCAACGTCGAGGCGCTGAATGCGGGTGCGACCGAAACGGATGGCACGGTACAGGTGCTGCTGACCAACACGGTGAGTATCAGCGATGGCGACGGGTCAGAGACCTGGACCAGCCTGGTGTATACCTTCAACAATTTGCCTGCGAATACCACTGCAGTGGGTGGCACCCTGGTGGGTAACGTCCTGACAGTGAACGTGGTGGCGGGGGCATTGCCGCCGGCGTTCGGGCTGGTGTTCCCGGCGGACTATTCGACGGCCGGGGTGTCGGGCAGTGCGAACAACACCGGTGCGCCCATCAGTTACACCGTGGTGGCGACCACCAATGAAGGCACGGCCAACAGCAGTGGCACGGTCACTATCGGAGTGGAAGGGGATATCAGTGTCAGCGCCACCAACCTGGTGCTGGCAGAAACGGATACACCGGTGGCGGTATCGCTGGCGGCGCAGCTGGGTGTCACTGCGACCGACGCGGATGGTTCGGAGCAGGTGACCGGTGTGACGGTGACCCTGAGCGGTGTGCCGGCAGGTGCGTTGATGGGGGCAGGCTGGGTGGCTGGCGCGGTGGCGGGCAGCTACAGCTGGAGCGGTGCGAGCACAGCGGGCGTACCTGGTTTTAGCTTGCCGGCGGACTGGAGCGGGGTCGTGAATGGCAATGTGGCGGGGACCACGGACGAGGGTGGGGCAGACAGCAAGCCCTTCACCGTGACCGTCACTGCAACTAATGATGCTCCCATGCTGACTGTCTCGGATCTGCGCATATCCGAGGAGGGATTACCGGGATCCAATCCAGACAATTCACCCAATCCCGGCGATATTACCGATAGCACCTCGACCCATGCGACGGCAAGTGTGACAGATATCGACAGCAATACCTTTACGTTCACTCTTTCTGCTCCATCTGGCCTGAGCTCTGGAGGGGTACCAGTTGTGTGGAGTGGTATAGGGTCTGCGACACTGGTGGGTTCAGCGGGAGGGATCCCAGTCATACAAGTATCTGTAGATCCGGTTGGTAAATATACCGTCACCTTGCTGGGGCCCATCGATCATGAATTTGGAGACAATAAGGAAGGACTGAAGACATTTACCTTCAACCTGTCAGCCAGTGATGGTGACTTGAGTGATACCAAGCAGGTCAGTGTTGTTATTGAAGACGATATGCCCGTGATCACAGGCATCGAAAGTCTGGAAGTGATGAATGTAGCCGACATCACTACCGGTGGATTGTTTGGCGTCTCTTTTGGTGCTGATGGCCCTCTGGGTACTGGTGGACTGAAACTGACTGGATGGCCTGATTTGGCAGGGATCACCGAAACCTTGTCGACTGATGGCAAGACTCTGGTAGCAACCATTGATGGTAGTGGGCAGCCACCTAAAGTGTTCTATACATTGACACTCAATGACGACAATACTTACAGCTTTGAACTGGTTACTCCCCAGCCAACCCAAACTTTCTCGATCGGGGCACAGTTCGGTGCTGGCGGGCCTGTTGAGACGATCGGAGTTACTGCTGGCGGGATTGGTGTACTGTTCGATGGTCTGCTGTTCAATGGCAGCGTCAATAATCCTCAGGATCTGCCGGGGAGTGATGCAGATAATCTCAACCCGAACAACAATGGTTTCGGGATTAAGAACGGCAACCTGGACAATAACGAAGGGTTCAAGGTATCCACGACTGCGGCCGTTGATGGGCTCTCTTTCAACGTCTACGGGGTTGGCAACACCAATACCAGCACCATACAGTGGGTGGCTTATGCTGCCGATGGCGTGACCGTCGTCGATTCCGGAGAGCTTGTTCTGTCAGGACTCAAAGGGTCGATGCAGTTGGCCAGCATAGAACCCGATGGGGAGTTCAGCCAGCTTTATGTCCGCTTTGTGCTGAATGGCAATGACTCGGTGAGGATCGAGAATTTCGGAGTGATCGACAAGATCACGCCTCCTGATATTGACCTTGATTTCAGTGCTACCTTGACTGATGCCGATGGAGATAAAGCCAGCGCCAACTTTACTGTATCGGTCAAGAGCAATGAGCCTCCCGTCGCGTCCAATATTCTGGTTGTGGGCAGCAACACCTCGGATACCCCCGACACTACCGGGACCCCCGGCACGGATGATGATCACAAGGTGCCCAACTCCAACGGTAGTGTGGATGGTCTGGTTGCAGGCGGTGCTGGTCACGATATTGTGGTGGGGGACATCGGCGGCACCAGTACCAATTTCATCCCGGGTGAGAATTACAATATTGCCCTGGTGGTCGATGTGTCTGGAAGTATGGCTGGAGCACGACTGAATATGCTCAAGGCCTCCCTGACCCATTTGGCCAACCAGTTGAAAGATCATGATGGTGAGATCAATGTCACCTTGATTGGTTTTGCGGCGAATGCCAGCGAGAGTGTGACAATAGTAGGGCTTGATGCCAGTAATGTGAGCAACCTGACCAATGCCATTGATGCACTGGTTGCCAATGGTGGCACCAACTATGAAGCCGCGTTCAATCAGGCCGTGCAGTGGTTCAATGATGGTAGCAAGGCTGCTCCCGGTTACCAGAACCTGACATTCTTTGTCACGGATGGTAACCCGACTTACTACCTCAATGACAGCAATCAGGTCGCCGGACCAGGCAACAGCACCACATTTGAGGTGATCAAGGAGTCGGTGGATGCTTTTGTTTCACTCAGTGCCATCAGCCAGGTCAATGCAATCGGGGTGACCAATGATGTTAACAAGGATTTGTTGAAGTTCTTTGATAACACGACTGAAACGGCAGATCAGTTTTACTCGGCAGGCAGCTTCCTTGACTTGGCCACATTTGGTAGTGGTAGCGGCATAAATGCCGCCTCGGGATGGGTGCTCAGTGGTGATGCTCAGGGATCGCATACTGTTACAAATGGAAGCTTGCGGATCCGGGATGATCGAACCGGTTCTGATTCTGACAGGACAATATTGGCGCTCGCCGTGGCCAATGCCATCCAGGTTTCTGCGGCACAAGCCGGAGCAAGTCTGCAGTTCCAGTATGCCTTGAATGGTGTTAATAGCAGCGACAGCTTCACCTGGAAGTTGGTGAAACTCGAGGGTGGCGTCTGGGATATGCTCAATCCAGTGCAAACGGGCACCATTACTGGCGTTAGTTCATCTGTTTTGACGGCTTACAGCACTATCACAACCGATGGACTGCCTGTCGGGCAATACGGGTTTGTGTTCGAACTGCTCGACAGCTCCAATGACCGGAATGCTGAGGTACGGATAGACAATATCCGGATCGAGCAGGGTTTCAATGCCCCGATCGGCGATGCCCAGATTGTGACCAGTGCCGAGCAGTTGACGGCAGCCCTGACCGAGGGGGATCAGATTACTGTGTTGCTGGGGGCCGGCAATGACGTGGCCGATGGTGGTGTTGGCAATGACATCCTGTTTGGCGATGTACTCAATACCGATACGCTGGCCAGCGAGTTGGGACTGGATCTGCCCCAAGGTTCTGGTTGGCTGGTATTTGAAACTCTGGAGTCCAGTCATGGGTGGACACGTGAACAGACGGTGGATTACATCCGGACCCATATTACTGAGCTGAGTGGGGAGAGTAGCCGCAGTGGTGGTAATGACACCCTATATGGTGGCAGTGGCAACGATATCCTTTTTGGCCAGGAAGGGAACGACACCCTTGTTGGAGGTGTCGGTGATGATTCTCTGGATGGTGGTTCTGGTAGCGATATACTCACGGGCGACCTTGGTAAGGACATTCTGATCGGCGGCCTTGGCAGCGATACCATGACCGGTGGTGGGGAGAGTGACACCTTCAAGTGGCTGGCGGGGGATGCGGACGGCAGTATCGATACCATTACTGATTTCACTTTAGGTGATACCAACAATGGTGGAGATGTACTGGATCTCTCGGATCTGCTGGTCGGCGTACCTGCAGTGGGGAACAACGAGGATCTGGCAGCCGTGCTGGACAACTATCTGCAGTTCAACACGACGACCAAGACGTTGACGATAGATCCTGCCGGGGCCGGTGGGAGCCCGGAACTGACCATCCAGTTCCAGAACTCACTCGACCTCGCCTCACTGGGCTCCAATCAGGAGATCATCAAGCACTTGCTGGATGACGGTAACTTGAAGGTTGATCCGTAACCCTCTCTCGGGGCCGGGCTTGCCTGGCCCCTGTTTTTTCTTTAGGTGGATGGATAAGATAGCGGCCGTAGAAGAGAGGGTAATCATGCAGTCATTCAACTGGGTCGACATTGATGGCATCCGTTATAGCTGGGATGGACAGGGCAACATTACCTGCGCAGGTCAGTTTGGCTATCAGGCCTCGATCGCCGGTGATCGGCTGGATGGGATGGAGATAGAGAATGAGGCCGGTGATGTCGCGGGCTCGCTCTATGTTGACTTTGCTGCAGCCTCTATCACCTATGTGCCTGTTTTGGATACCGAGTCTGCCCATAACATGATTCTGGTTGGCCATGAGCAGGGTCAGCAGGAGTATCCACTGGTCAGTTTTCACCCTCCGTTGTTGCAAAATTTGCTTGGGCCGTCTGATACCATCCCTTGGTCTGCGATGGAGGAGGCAATTGGTGGCACCGATCTCGGACAGGCGGTGCAAGGACATGTTCTGTCGTGGGACTCGTTCCATTTCGATGATGAGGTGCAGGTCTGCGGTGCGACATCGTCACAAGATAAGGTAGAGCAGAGCCCAGATGTCTGCAGCGTGGTCACCATCAGTCTCGATCTGACCAATCAGATACTGGATCAGTTCCCCCCCTCGCATGATATATGAATCCCGTAACTGCACGGGCATAATGACCTCAATCTTTCCGATTGAGGTTTTTTTCTATGTGGCGTCCCCTTCTTACTCTTTCTGCTCTGGTTGTCAGTGCTCCGCTGCTGGCGATTGAAGTGCCGCAAGCGCCCCATCTGGTGGTGAGTGGTTATGCCGAGCAGAAGACCGAACCCGATATGCTCACCCTCAATGTGGCGGTGAGTGCACTGGATAAGCAGGGCCTCAAGGCCAAGCAGCAGGTCGATACCAAGGTCGCAGCCTTTTTCAGCCAACTGGAAGGGCTGGGGATCAAGCGCAGCGATGTTGAGGCTGGCAACCTGATGGTCTCTCCGGAATATCAGTATGGCGAGAACAAGAAGCCGGTATTGTTGGGATACCGTGCTCAGCGACAATTGGCGGTGAAGCTCTATCAGCTCGACAAGTTGAGCCCCCTGATGGATACCGCACTCAAAGCCGGGCTGGAGTCCGTATCCCAGATTGAGTACGGGTTGAAATCGCCGCAGGTCATCAAGGAGCAGGCCCGTTTGAATGCCGTTGAGGATGCCAAAACCAAGGCTGAATCTCTGGCCAAGGCCTTCGGGATGAAGCTTGGCAAGGTCTACAGTGTGGAGTACCGCAATGCTTCGCCCATTACCGCCTACAGCCGCAACCTGAAGGTAGTGCAGGCCATGGCGATGGCTGCACCTGCGGCGGATATGGCGGACAACAGCTATCAACAACAGCAGATCACGGTAAGTGATAATATCGAGGCTGTTTTCTTGCTGGAGTGATGCCCGTCGTTTAAGTCCAGTCATGAACACCCCCGCCATTTGCGGCGGGGTTTCTATTGCGCATCGATGCAGATATAAAAAAGCCGACGCTCGTGTTTACTAAATCGAGCATCGGCTTTTTGTTGCGCTGGGTTTATCAGGCGGTCACAGCATCAGCCTTGGTCGCTTCCGGCGCCGGGTTGCGGATGAGGTAATCAAACGCACCCAGTGCGGCGGTGGCGCCAGCACCCATGGAGATGATGATCTGCTTGAACGGTACCGTGGTGGCATCCCCTGCGGCGTAGACGCCGGGCAGGGAGGTCGCCCCTTTGGTATCGATCTCGATCTCGCCAAAGCGGGTCATGGCAATCTCGCTCCCTTTGAGGAACTCAGTGTTCGGTACCAGGCCGATCTGGACGAAGATGCCCGCTACCGCCAGGTGCTTGATCTCACCTGTGGTGCGATCTTCGTAATCCATGCCGACCACCTTGCTGCCATCACCGATCACTTCGGTGGTGCGAGCGCTCATGATGATGTCGATATTGCCCATGGAGCGAGCCTTCTTCTGCAGCACTTCATCGGCACGCAGGGTGTCGGCGAACTCCACCACAGTCACATGCTCGACGATGCCAGCCAGATCGATGGCCGCCTCGATACCGGAGTTACCGCCACCGATCACCGCTACTCGCTTGCCCTTGAAGAAGGGACCATCGCAATGCGGGCAGTAGGCCACGCCTTTGGTGCGGTACTCGAGCTCGCCCGGTACGTTCAGATCACGCCAGCGGGCGCCGGTAGCCAGGATCACGGCGCGGCTCTTCAAGGTGGCGCCAGAGGCGAGATCCACGTTCACATATCCATCTTTGCTGATGGCGGCGGCGCGCTGTTCGGTTATCACTTCCACGCCGTACTCTTTGACGTGCTGCTCTAGGCTGGCGGCCAGTTTGGGGCCTTCGGTATAGGGCACGGAGATAAAGTTCTCGATGCCGACGGTGTCCATCACCTGACCACCGAAACGCTCGGCAACGATGGCAGTGCGAATGCCTTTACGAGCGGCATAGATGGCCGCAGCGGCGCCAGCCGGGCCTCCGCCTACGACCAGTACGTCGTAGGGATCTTTCTCATTCAGCTCGGCAGCCTTGCGCTCGGCGACGCCGGTGTCGAGTTTGGCGACGATCTCTTCGAGTGAAATACGGCCCTGGCTGAACGGTTGACCGTTCAGGTAGACATTCGGTACCGCCATGATTTGACGCTCGGCGACTTCTTCCTGGAACAGGGCGCCATCGATCATGGTGTGAGTGATGCCGGGGTTCAGGGTCGCCATCAGGTTGAGAGCCTGTACTACGTCCGGGCAGTTGTGGCAGGAGAGGGAGATATAGGTCTCGAAGTGGAACTCACCCTTGAGATTGCGGATCTGCTCCTGCACGGCCGCATCGGCCTTGGAGGGGTGGCCGCCGCTTTGCAGCAGGGCGAGTACCAGAGAGGTAAATTCATGACCCATGGGGATGCCGGCAAAGTGAACGCGCGGGGCTTGGCCCTGCGGCGCGACACTCATGGAAGGCTTGCGAGCGGCAGTGCCAGAGGTCTGGGTGATCTTGGGTGACATCTCGGCGATCTCGCTGGCCAGTGCCAGCAGCTCTGCAGATTTGTCGCTGTCGTTGCCGGACACGCTGATCTCGATGGGATTGACGATGTACTGCAGATAGGTGTTCAGCTGTTGTTTGAGGTTGGTATCCAACATGGTCGAATTCCTTCTTGTAATGGCGAGTTGGCATTAAATGTGAGTCGGTCTGCTTTCAGGTCTATTTGGCAAGGCCGGAAAGCAGACCGGCCCTGAAGCGGGCCGGTCTTGGAAGCGGGAGGCTTAGATCTTGCCTACCAGATCCAGGGACGGGGCCAGAGTGGCTTCGCCTTCTTTCCATTTAGCCGGGCACACTTCACCCGGGTGGGAGGCAACGTACTGGGCCGCTTTGACTTTGCGCAGCAGTTCCAGTGCGTCACGGCCGATACCACCAGCGTTGATCTCGACGATCTGGATGATGCCCTGCGGGTCAATCACGAAGGTACCGCGGTCAGCCAGACCAGCTTCTTCGATCATCACACCGAAGTTGCGGGTGATGGTACCAGTCGGGTCACCAATCATCGGGTACTGGATCTTCTGAATGGTGTCAGAGGTGTCGTGCCATGCTTTGTGAGTGAAGTGGGTGTCGGTAGAGACAGAGTAGATCTCGACGCCCAGTTTCTGGAATTCAGCGTAGTTGTCAGCCAGGTCGCCCAGCTCGGTCGGGCAAACGAAGGTGAAGTCAGCCGGGTAGAAGAAGACCACGGACCACTTGCCTTTCAGGTCAGCGTCAGACACCTGAACGAATTTGCCATTGTGGTAGGCGGTAGCATTGAACGGCTTGATTTCAGTGTTGATGTAGGTAGACATGTAATTGCTCCTTGGTGATGTATATATGCCGGTCTGGTGTTGAAGACTCTTGCCAGACGAGGCGCTTAACTTTCGATGGATTCATCATAGGGGCTTCAGCTAATCGATAAAAGCCGCAATTTTGAATCGCTTAAATCTACTTATTAGATAGCTCACTATGGCTGTACCTAACATGAATATCTCAGGCCTACTGAGATAACTCCTTGTCGTGGTTCAATATCTGTGCGCTACATCGCCTTTTCAAGGCATAAGAAGGGGTGTGCAGAGCCACGATAACGCGATGAGATAAACGGTGGTGCAAACATATAGAGCAAACAGGTGGCGAGGAGGTTGAGACCGTTCCTCGCAGCGATGGGGGATGTGCTGACAAGGGGGAGAGCAGAAAACGCGGATAAAAAAATCCCGGCGCTATCGCAACGACAGGGCCGGGTCATCAAACAAGGAATGGCTATATAAACAAATGCTTTACAGCAAAGACTAACTACGGGGTGTGCAAACTTGCAGACATATGAGAGGAAGATAATGGGTGCACAATCCCTCGTCTCCCCCTCGGCAACTATTGCATGAGAGGATGATAGTGTGACACAGATCACAAGGCAAGTATTTGGTGTAATTTTTCAATCAAAATGAAAGTGTTTCATCATTTTAGCTTATTTCGACGGCTGAAAACGCTTTTATTGTAATTTAATTACATCCAGATCTGTCAAAAGTCGGTAGGTGGTTCCTGCTCTTCCATCAATTCCAGCAGGTTGATGGCCACGGCAATGAAGTCCGACTCGGTGACAATGCCGATCAGCTTGCGTCCTTTGAGTACCGGCAGGCAGCCATATCTGTGCCGCTGCAGGTAAAGTGCCGCCTCCTTGATGCCGGCGTGAGGATCTACGCTCGCCACTTGCCGTGTCATGATCTCGTCGAGTTGCACGCTGTCGGTAAATTCGGCTTCCCGCTCCGGGCTGATGAGCAGCAGCTTGGATTCCCGGGTGGCCAGGATATCGGTGAGGGTTACCAACCCCAGCAGGTGATGCTGCTCGTCGACGATGGGAATGTGGCGGATCCGCTCCTGCTGCATCAGGTCCATCGCCTGTTTGACACTGTTTGACGGACCCAGAGTGAAGGGATGTTCGGTCATGATTTCGGATAGGGTCATCATGGTGGGCCTCCTTGTGTATCTGCTTTCACCCTAGCCCAGCCCCAACTGGCAAAACATGATCAGGGTCAATACAGAACATTAAAGAATCATTAACCGGAGTTGTGTCTCAATATTGCTCGCTACCCCTTGTCTCTCTTGGGTTTTTGGTCTTTTGGGTTGCCTTGGAAGATGGGGATAACTAGACTAGCCGCCGATTCCCCCCGAGGTGAAAGATGCAAGTATCCGATTTTCATTTTGATCTGCCAGACGAGCTGATTGCCCGCTATCCGATGGCAGAGCGTACCGCCAGCCGCCTGTTGCAGCTCGATGGTCAAACTGGCGCCCTGCGCCACGGTCAATTTGTGGATGTGCTGGATCAGCTCAATCCGGGTGACCTGCTGGTATTCAATAACACCCGTGTCATTCCGGCGCGCATGTTTGGCCAGAAGGCCAGCGGCGGCAAGCTGGAGGTACTGGTCGAGCGCATTCTGGACGAGCACAGCGTGCTGGCCCATGTCCGTGCCTCCAAGGCGCCCAAGCCCGGCACCCGGATGATCATGGATGGTGGTGTGGAGGCAGAGATGCGCGCCCGCCACGACGCCCTGTTCGAGATCCACTTCCTAGACCCGCGTCCGGTGCTGGAGATTTTGGAGGCCATCGGCCACATGCCGCTGCCCCCCTATATCGACCGTCCCGACGAGGATGCCGACAAGGAGCGCTACCAGACCGTTTACAATCAAAAGCCGGGCGCCGTTGCCGCGCCGACCGCCGGTCTGCACTTTGATGAGCCGCTGCTTGAGAAAATTCGGGCCAAAGGGGTTGAAACGGCCTTCGTCACCCTGCATGTAGGGGCGGGGACCTTCCAGCCGGTGCGGGTAGAGAAGATTGAAGATCACCACATGCACTCCGAGTATGCGGAAGTGCCGCAAGAGGTGGTGGATGCCATCGCGGCCACCCGTGCCCGTGGTGGTCGGGTGATCGCGGTGGGGACCACGTCGGTGCGTTCGCTGGAGAGCGCGGCCAAGGTCACCCTGGCGCAGGGCAAACCGCTGGCGCCCTTCTTTAGTGACACCGATATCTTCATCTTCCCTGGCTATCAGTTCCAGATTGTCGATGCCATGGTCACCAACTTCCATCTGCCGGAGTCGACCCTGATCATGCTGGTCAGCGCCTTCGCCGGTTATGACAACGTGATGGCGGCCTATCAGGCAGCCGTGGCCGGGCAGTACCGTTTCTTCAGCTACGGGGACGCCATGTTCGTCACCCGTCGCCAGGTTGAAGCATAAGCTTCAGCTTATTTACCGGGCCGTGAGCGGCCCTCCTATTGTCAGACTGTTTATCTGACGCAGCCGAGGTAGCAATGAAATTTGAACTGAAAACCACCGACGGCCGTGCCCGTCGCGGTCAACTGGTCTTCGAACGTGGTGTGGTACAAACGCCGGCCTTTATGCCGGTCGGAACTTACGGCACCGTCAAGGGGATGACCCCGGAAGAAGTGCGTGAAACCGGCGCCCAGATCCTGCTGGGTAACACCTTCCACCTCTGGCTGCGTCCGGGTCAGGAAGTGATGCGTGCCCACGGCGATCTGCATGACTTCATGAACTGGCAGGGCCCGATCCTGACCGACTCCGGTGGTTTCCAGGTGTTCAGCCTGGGCCATATTCGCAAGATCACCGAAGCGGGCGTCCACTTCCGTCACCCCATCAATGGCGAGAAGATCTTCCTCGACCCCGAGAAGTCCATGGAGATCCAGTACGATCTGGGCTCCGACATCGTGATGATCTTCGACGAGTGCACTCCGTACCCGGCCACTTATGAAGAAGCGCGCAAGTCCATGGAGATGTCCCTGCGCTGGGGCAAGCGCTCCCGCGACAAGTTTGATGCGCTGGGCAACAAGAACGCCCTGTTCGGCATCATCCAGGGCTCGGTCTACGAAGATCTGCGTGATGTCTCCCTCAAAGGGCTGCTGGAGATCGGTTTCGACGGTTATGCGGTCGGCGGTCTGGCGGTGGGTGAACCCAAAGAGGACATGCACCGCATCCTCGAGCACGTCTGCCCGAAAATTCCGGCTGACAAGCCGCGCTACCTGATGGGTGTCGGCAAGCCGGAAGATCTGGTGGAAGGGGTGCGCCGTGGTATCGACATGTTCGACTGCGTCATGCCGACTCGCAACGCCCGCAACGGCCACCTGTTCACCACCGATGGCGTAGTGAAGATCCGCAATGCCCAGCACCGCAACGACACCAGCACCCTGGATGCCGAATGCGATTGCTACACCTGCAAGAACTACAGCCGCAGCTACCTGCACCATCTGGACAAGTGCAACGAGATCCTCGGTGCCCGTCTGAATACGATTCATAACCTGCGTTACTACCAGCGTGTGATGCAGGGTTTGCGGGACGCGATCGAGCAGGGTAAATTAGACGACTTTGTAACAGAGTTTTACCGTCGGCAAGGGAAGCCTGTGCCTCCGTTAGCTGAAAATGACGTTAAATAACAACAACATATAATTTTTTTTTAAATCTACATCAATAAGAGGTTGTTAAATGAGCATTATCTCCAAGGCGTATGCAGAAGGCGCAGCACCGGGTGCACAGGGTGGTGGTATGGAAATGATCATCATGCTGGCCGTATTCGGCCTGATCTTCTACTTCATGATCTATCGTCCCCAGGCCAAGCGTGCCAAGGATCATCGCAATCTGATGAGCTCCTTGTCCAAGGGTGATGAAGTGCTCACTTCCGGTGGCCTGGTTGGCAAAATTGCCAAAGTGGCTGCAGACAGCGATTACCTGGTGATCGCCCTGAACGACCAGACTCAAGTCACCATCAAAAAGGACTTCGTCTCTGCCGTTCTGCCCAAGGGTTCTATCCAGTCCCTTTAATCTCCCAAGGAGCACAGCGTGTTGAATCGCTATCCGCTGTGGAAATACCTGATGGTGATCCTGGTGATCGCCATCGGTTTTCTATATGCAGCCCCCAATCTTTACGGCGAAGATCCGGCTTTGCAGGTTTCTGCCAGCCGTGGTGCCGAAGTCAAGCTAGATACTCTTGATCTGGTGAAAGAGACCCTTGAAGCGGCCAAGATCCCGGTCAAACATGCTGCATTCGAGCACGGTTTTATCCTGATCCGTTTCAAGAACACCGAAGACCAGCTGAAAGCGCGCGATATCGTTGCCAACAAGCTGGGCGACAACTTCATTACCGCACTCAACCTGGCACCTTCCACTCCCGCCTGGCTCGAAGCCATCGGTGCGGCGCCTCTGAAGCTGGGTCTTGATCTGCGCGGTGGTGTGCACTTCCTGATGGAAGTGGACATGGCCGAAGCACTGACCAAGCAGCAAGAGCAGATGGTGCAGGATTTCCGCTCCGAGCTGCGCACCCAGAAGATCCGTTACTCCGGCGTGCGCCGAGTCGGTGATCAGGTGCAGGTGATCTTCCGTGACGAAGCCGATCAGGAACGCGCCGTTTCTCATCTGCGTCGTCAGAACCCTGATTTGACCTTCACTACCGAGCAGAAAGGGGATGAGTTTATCCTGCTGGCGGGTCTGAGCGAAGCCAAGATCAAGGAAGTGAAGAAGTACGCCCTCGAGCAGAACATCACCATCATCCGTAACCGGGTCAACGAACTGGGTGTGGCCGAGCCGCTGGTACAACAGCAGGGCGCCGAACGCATTGTCGTTGAACTGCCCGGTATTCAGGATACCGCTCGTGCCAAGGAGATCCTCGGTGCGACCGCGACCCTGGAGTTCCACATGGTGGATGAGGCGGCTGATATTCAGGCGGCTGCTGAAGGGCGAGTTCCCCCCAGCTCCAAGGTCTATACCGATCGCAATGGTCGTCCGGTGGTACTGCACAAGCGAGTGATCCTGACCGGTGACCACATCGTGGGTGCCCAGTCCGGTTTCGACGAGTACAGCCGTCCCCAGGTCAACATCAAGCTGGATGGCCAGGGTGGTAACAAGATGGCCAACTTTACCAAGGACAACGTGGGTAAAGGGATGGCGACCGTCTTCATCGAGTACAAGCCGGTCGGTCAACCGGGTCCGGATGGCAAGCGCAAGTTCCGCAAGCAGGAGGAGGTGATCAACGTCGCCACCATCCAGTCGCGTCTTGGCAGCCAGTTCCGTATTACTGGGATCGACAACGCCAACGAAGCCCACAACCTGGCGCTGCTGCTGCGTGCCGGTGCCCTGATCGCCCCGATCCAGATCGTGGAAGAACGCACCATTGGCCCGAGCCTGGGTCAACAGAACATCGACAGCGGTATGGAAGCCATCGGCTGGGCCATGCTGGTGATCGTGCTGTTCATGGGGATCTACTACCGCGCGTTCGGCTGGGTCGCCAACCTGGCGCTCTGCATGAACCTGGTGTTGATTGTCGGCATCATGTCGATGATCCCTGGGGCCACCATGACATTGCCGGGTATCGCCGGTATCGTCTTGACGCTGGGTATGGCGGTGGATGCCAACGTACTGATCTACGAGCGTATTCGTGAAGAGATCCGCAACGGTCGCGGTGTTCAGCAAGCCATCCATCTGGGCTTTGATCGGGCATTCTCCACCATCGCCGACTCCAACGTGACCTCGCTGATCACTTGCGTGATCCTGTTCGGTATCGGTACTGGCGCCATCAAGGGCTTTGCCCTGACGCTGGGCATTGGTCTGACCGCCTCCATGTTTACTGCCATCACAGTTTCCCGTGCCATTATCAACCTGGCTTGGGGTGGACGGCGTATCGACAAGCTGCCCATCTGAGGATAGAGAAATGTTTCAGATTCTACATTTTGAAAAACCGATCCCGTTTATGCGTTATGCCAAGCCGGGTGTGGTTTTCTCTTCCGTGCTGATGGTGGTAGCCCTGTTCTTCCTGTTTGATCGGGGGCTGAACTGGGGTCTGGACTTTACTGGTGGTACCACCATCGAGGTGGGATTCCAGCAGTCGGTGAGCCTGGACAAGATCCACGATGTTCTGGAAGAGCAGAAGATTGAAGGGGCCACCCTGCAACACTTTGGCTCCAGCCGTGACGTACTGTTCCGTTTGGCGCCGAAAGAGGGGGTCAAGGTCGAGCAGCAGGGTAACGAGGTGCTGGCAGCGGCCAAGCTGCTCGATGAGGGCGCTGTACTCAAACGCGTCGAATTCGTCGGCCCTTCAGTCGGTGACGAGCTGGCTACTGACGGGGCGCTGGCGATGCTGGCCTCCATCATCTGTATCCTGATCTACGTGGCGGTGCGCTTTGAATGGCGTCTGGCCATGGGCGGCATCCTCTCGCTGGTGCATGACGTGGTGATCACCCTGGGCGTCTTTGCCTACTTCCAGTACGAGTTCGACCTGACCGTGCTGGCGGCATTGATGACCCTGGTGGGTTACTCCCTGAACGATACCATAGTGGTGTTCGACCGCTTGCGGGAGAACTTCCGCAAGGTGCGCAAAGGGGATACCGACTACATTCTCGATCTCTCCATGACCGAGACCCTGAGCCGTACCATCATCACCTCCGGGCTCACCTTCGTGGTGGTGCTGGCGCTCCTGCTCAAGGGCGGCGCGCTGATCCACGGTTTTGCCGTGGCCATGGTGATCGGTGTGGCCTTCGGTACCTACTCCTCCATCTATGTGGCGAGTGCGTTTGCCATGTTCCTCGGCGTCAAGCGCGAGCACATGCTGCCCACCCAGGTAGAGAAAGAGGGTGCGGACCAACAGGAGATCCTGCCGTAACAGTGAAGAGCGCCTCATGGCGCTCTTTTCTTATCTCTGCGTGTCGTTTGCTGACGCAGATGATTTCAACAAAAGGAGCTTGCCATGCAACACAATCCCCGTTTTTTGGCGCTGGTTGACGGGATCCGCTCCCGCATCACCGAAACCGATGTTCACCAGATCAAGCGCTGGCAGGACGAAGGGCGCATGTTTCACCTGATCGACGTGCGGGAAGAGAGCGAGTGGGCCAAAGGCCATCTGCCCGGAGCCCAATATCTGGGTCGTGGAGTGATTGAGCGGGATATCGAGACCCTGTTCCCGGATCCCGAGACCACGCTCTATCTCTATTGTGGTGGCGGTTTTCGCTCCGTACTGGCGGCCGACAATTTGCAACAGATGGGTTATCGCAACGTAATCAGTGTTGACGGCGGTTTTCGCGGCTGGCTGGAGGCCGGATACCCTGTCGAATCCTGATTTATTTGATGGAGAGGGGCTCAGCTACATGACAAAGTGGCGGCTGACCTTTACCATATGCGGGGTCAAGCGTAAGCGTCGGAGTGTTCATTGAACGTCAGGAAAGGGATTGGATACCTCCTTGGTATCCTGTTGCTGCTACCCATGTGGGGTTGCAGCAGTAGCAGTCATGTCAACACCCCTAAGGTTCCCAAGGCGCAGCCTGCTTCACTGGTATTGGCGACCCCCCTGCAGGTCTCCTACCAAAGCGAGTTGGCGCTCGCCCGACTCGGGCAGATGCTGAGTGAAATGGAGTTGACCACGGAGCAACGGGCCGAGTTGTTCTATGAACGTGCCGTGGTGTTTGATCGCGTCGGCTTGCGTTCCCTCGCGCGGCTCGATTTCAACCGGGCCCTGCGGGAGAAACCGGATTTCGCTGAAGCCTATAACTTCATCGGTGTCTATCTGGTACAGCAGCAGAACTACGACGAAGCCTATGAGGCATTCGACTCAGCCCTCGAGCTGGCACCCGATTATGACTATGCCTACCTTAACCGCGGTATTGCCCTCTATTACGGTAATCGTCCCGAGCTGGCAGCGGCCGATATGAAGCGTTTCTACGAAGCGCAGCCGGAAGACCCTTATCGGGTGATCTGGCTCTATCTGGCCGAGCAGAAGCTCAATCCCGCTGCGGCCATGAGCCGGATGCGCGAGCGCCTCAACAAGTACGATGACGATGCATGGAACTGGGATCTGGTGCGTCTCTACACCGGTGAGATCAACGCGTCCCAGCTGATGGGCAATGTGGTGAAAGGGGTGAAAGATAACCGGGAGCTGGCCGAGCGCCTGTGTGAAACCTATTTCTATCTGGGCAAGTTCGAGTTGGGCAAAGGCAACCGCAAGGAAGCCATCAGCTACTTCAAGCTGGCGCTCTCCAACAACGTCTATGACTTCATCGAGCACCGCTATGCTCTGCTCGAACTGGAGTTGATGGCGCGCAAACCCTTGCCGCCGGGTGCCCAGAGCAAAGGCGAACAGCCCTCCTGAATGGAGATGGCGATTACCCGGTGATAAAAAACCTCGGTATGAGGCTAATGCCAGTCAGTAAAGCCTGACTGGCATTGTTTTTATCTGCTTTTTCACACCCACTCCCGTGGCTTGGCTCCATGTCACAGTGAGCTTCGTGTCGCTAATCCACACAACCCCACCAGTTTTTCCAACTCTGCCGCCCGCCTCTGAATAATGAACGGGCACATCTGATCCATGCAGCTCAACAGATGGATGGGGTCGACTCCGTGTGAAACCCGGTCGGCTCGTCGTATGCCTCCTGATATGGGTGATTCTCTTCCCTATCGCGGTGGGCGACTGGTTGACTATCGCTGCTCTTGTCCGATTCCTGCCGGACTGCCTCTCTCATAATGGGTGAGGCTGACGATAGGGAGTAAATATGCGTGCTGGCCCGTGCTTTTACACTCCGTTACATCTGCTCGTCCTGTGACCGCCCCATAATGGTCCCTGGTCTCCTAACCCTGTTCGATGGGAGGTGGATCAGTAGTCGATAAAGTGGAGATCACGAGCAGTTTCCTGTCAGCACGGAGGCCTGGACGGCGGATGTCACAGAGCGTATCAAACCAGGTGATCAGACGAATGCTGGGAGCCTGCCAGCAGCAGGGGGGTGATCCCGAAGCCATTCTGATGGCGGGCGGTCTCACGTCGTTCGACATCGAGCGGGAACAGGGACGGTTGCCGGCCCACAGCCACTACCGGATGCTGCAACTGATGCAGCCCTATCTGGCCAGTTTTCACGAAACCATTCTCTCCTACGACATCGGCCAGCTCTACCAGCACTATCCACCTCTCATCAGCCTGTGCCTGAATCAGCCCTCGCCGCGGGCTGCGCTTGAGGTGCTGCTGGCCTATCGCCCCATCATCGGCAATTGTGACGAGCTGCGGGTGCTGCGGGGGGCGCAGGCCAGCCAATACCTGTATGTCAATCAGGGGCCCGCCAGCCTGGGGGCGAGTCAGGCTATCCCCAACTTCATCATCCTCTACCGAATTTTGCGAGTCTATCTGGCGGATCCCCGGGTCTCGGTGGGCTTCACGGGGCGGCCGCCACCGCGCCATCAGTTGCTGGACCAGTTCTTCGCCACCCGCTGCCGCTGGGAGCAGGAGGAAAACACCCTGACCATCGACAATGCCCAACTCGACTGCCCCAGCCACTGCTACAACGAGCCGCTGGGTCGTCTGCAACTGGCCCAGCTGGCGCAGATCTGCGCCGACATCGCCGAGCGGGCCCCCTTTGCCTGTCTGGTGGGGGAGCGGATCCGCCACAAGATCCGGGAAGGGGAGCTGGAGAGCAACGAGAGCCTGCTCAAGGAGGTGTGCGCGGCCATGAATGTCAGCCGCTGGACCCTGAATCGCAAATTGCAGGGGGAGGGGAGCAGTTTCTCGACCCTGCTGAGGGAAGCGAGGGTGAGCGAAGCTTGCCGCTTGCTGGGTGAGGGGGATCAACCGCTGCAGAGCATCAGCGATCGGGTCGGTTTCTCGTCCCAGAGCGCCTTCAACCGCTTCTTCAAGGCCAACACCCGGATGACGCCGCTGGCCTATCGCAACGCCCGCCAATAAAAACGGGACCGGTGCAATGCCGGTCCCGTGGGCGGGTCATTGCTGGGCAATGTTCGGGCAAGGCCGGGCTGGGGGCCCGGCCGTGCCTGCCTTTGTTAGCGGGTGATGGTGGTGACGCTGGCGGGATCCACCCCGGTCGGCAGTGCCAGTGCCCCTGGCGTGGTGTTGCTCACCACGATCTCCTTGCTCACCGTGAAGCTGACCGGCGTGCTGGCGGAGACATCCGACGAGGGGCTGATGTAGGCGCTGTAGCGGCCCGGCTCCACGATCCACTGGTTGCTGGCCTCATCGAAGCTGGCGAGGATGCTGGCCGGAATGGTGAAGCTCAGCTGTTCGCTGGCCCCCGGTGCCAGTTGCGCCGTCTTGGCAAAGGCCTTGAGCTCGATGAGCGGTTTCTTCAGCTTGACCTCGGGGGCGGTCACATAGACCTGGGCCGCCTCCTTGCCTGCCACGGCGCCGGTGTTGGTGATGGTGGCGGTCAGCACCAGGTTGCCGGCGCTGCCGTCCGCTAGGGTATTACTGGCGATGGCGGGGCTGGTGTAGCTGAAGCTGGTGTAGGAGAGACCGAAGCCGAACGGGTAGGAAACCGCCTGCTCGAAGGTGCTGTAGTAGCGATAGCCCACGTAGATCCCCTCGTTGTAGTAGAGATCGTCCGGTTCGCCGTCCCCGTCGGTGTCCTCGCCCGGGAAGGTGCCGGCGGAGGGAACGCTGGCGTAGCTGTGCGGGAAGCTCTGGGCCAGCTTGCCGCTCGGGTTGACCGCGCCGGAGAGCACGTCCGCCACCGCGTGGCCGGTCTCCTGGCCAGCCATGTAGGCCAGCAGGATGCCATCCACCTTGTCGCTCCACTGGGCGGTATCGATGACGCCGTTGACGTTAAGCACCACCACCACCTTCTTGCCCTGGGCGTGGAAGGCGCTGCTCACCGCGTCGATGAGGGCGCGCTCGTCATCGCCGAGCAGATAGTCCCCCTTGCCACTGCTGCGATCCGCCCCTTCTCCGGCCTGGCGGCCAATGCTGATGACGGCGGCTTGCTGGGTGGCGGCCGCATTGGCGATCAGCGCCGCCAGCTCGCCGCTGATCGGCGCCTCGGCGCAGGTGTAGTAGCCCTTGGCGCCAAATTGCCCCTCGTGATAGACCTTGTTGTTCTCGTAAAAATCGCGGTAGTAGCTCTGCAACGCCTCGTTGACCGGGAAGCGTGCTGCCAGTCCCTGCGCGATGGTGGTGGTGCTGGCGGCGTTCACATCCCCGCTGCCGGTGCCGCCCTTGTAGGTGTTGATCTGATTGATGCCGAAGCTGGCCAGGGTGCTGCTTGCCGCCAGCGGCAGGGCCGCGGCCTCGTTGCGCAGCAGCACCATGCTCTCGGCGCCGGCCTGACGGGCCAGTTTGGCATGGGCGGTCAGATCCGGGCTGTTGCTGATGGCCAACTGGCTGTAAGAGGGGCTCTTCATCACCTGGGTCAGGATGTGGATGGCGGCCTCGTTCACCTTGGCCTCGTCGAGATCGCCGTGCGCGATGGATTGCTGCAACTGCTCCTTGACGTTGCCCGGCTCGATCAAATCTTGCCCCGCCAGCACCTGCTTGTAGGCGTTGTTGGCCACGTCGCCGGCAAACCAGTCGGACATCACCAGGCCGTCAAACTTCCACTCGCCGCGCAGCAGGTCGGTCACCGCATCCCTGCGCTCGTTGACATAGGTGCCGTTGACCTTGTTGTAGGAGGTCATCACCGCCCAGGGCTGGGCCTCGTCTACCGCTATCTGGAAGCCGCGCAGGTAGATCTCGCGGAAGGTTCTCGGTTCGCCGATGTCGTTGATTTGGTTGCGGTTGGTCTCGGAGTTGTTGCCGAAGTAGTGCTTGATGGTGGTGCCCACCCCGTTGCTCTCCACCCCGTTGACCATGGCGGCGCCGATTTTGCCGGTCAGCAGGGGATCTTCCGAGTAGTACTCGAAGTTGCGGCCATTGAGCGGGTTGCGCTGGATGTTCATGCCCGGAGCCAGCAGGATGTCGACCCCGTACTGGCGCACCTCGTCCCCCATGGCTTCGCCGACGGCCTTGACCAGCTTGACGTCCCAGCTGGAGGCGAGCAGCGAGCCGATGGGCCAGGCGGTAGCGTAGTAGCTGGCGCTGTCACCGTCGCGGTTGGCGTTGATCCGCACCCCGGCCGGCCCGTCCGCCAGTTTGAGGGCCGGAATGTCGATGCCGTCCGCGCTGCGCAGCACGCCGTTGATGTAACCCGCCACGCCGGGCACGTCCTGCTTGACGTTGATGGCGCCGTTGGCACTGCCGTAACCGGGGCCGGAGAGCAGGTCCAGCTTCTCGCTCAGGGTCAGCTTGGCCACCATGGCCTCGGCCTGGCCGCGGTAATAGGCATCGTCCTTGACCAGGGGATCCGAGTCATTCTGGTTGCAACCGACCAGCAGGCCGGCCAGCGCCAGGCTGACACCCAGTGAAACCGCTTTCAATTTTGTGGTGATAGGCATGAAGACGTCCTCGTAACTGTCTGAATAAAAATACAAAGGAGATATCGACACCGGGCGCAAGGCATCCGCCCGGGCTGGGCCGCTCTGCTGGCGGCTGCCATTGGATATCGCAAGGAAGGCCGAACGGGCCGGTGGGCCGGCGTTTGGCTGCAGGCAGGTTAACAAGCCGGGCGATGGCTGCCTTGCCCCGAGGGAGCGAGAAATGTGCCGGCGGGAGCAAGGGGGCCGAGTTGTGAGCAAGGTCGCATCGAAAGGCGGTGCCAAAGCAAAGGTGGGGGTGGCAAGAGGGGAAAGGGCAGGGGAGAAGGAGGGAAAACGGATGGCCTGACGGCCACTGAGGATGGCTGCGATCAACACGCGAGGGGGCCGGCGGCCCCCTCGAAGATCAGCTGATATGCCCGGGCAATGGCCCGGGACGGCTCACTTGGGCTGTTTGAGGGCCCCGGCGAGTTCAATCTGTACCTTGACCCCCTCCTGCTTGAGCGCCGTGGCGACGGCGTTCAGATCGGTGCCCGGCTTGGCTTCCAGCAGGGCGATGCCGCCGCTGCTCTGCTTGAAGCGCAGGCCGTGCCGGCTGGCCAGCGCGCTGGCCTGGTTGTCATCGGCTTCCACCAGCAGGGTGCCGCTGACGGTGAGCTCGGGGCTGGCGGCCCCCTGCATCAGCACATCGCCACGGTGCAGGGTCTGCAGCGGTTCCTTGCCATCGAGACTGCGGGTGGTTCGCGACTTGCTGCCATGGTCGGGGATGAGGTAAGTCTGGCCATTTACCTCTATAGTGCGGTACTGCTTGCCCTCCAGAGTCACGGCTTCTGCCGCCACAGCATTAAGGGCGAGGGGGGCCAACAGGCTGGCCAGCAGTAAGGTAACCGGTTTGTTCATGATAAAACTCCTCGCTTGTTAGCTGTGGTTGGCGTCGTGACCCAGGATCCGCAAGGACCACTCGATCAGCTTGCCTGGCTGGCGGTTGTTGCGCTCGGTCAGGGTGGTGCGCTCACGGGTCTCGCGATTGAGCAGAGAGACCTGACGGGTACCGTTGGCAACGTCGGTTACCTCCAGTCGCCATGTGCCTTGCGCCGGTTCACCATAAAACTTGTGGGAGAGCAGGCGCATGTCACGCAAGCCCTTGGTACGCACATAACCCAGCTTTTGCAGATCGAGCGACTGGCCAACCAGGCTGTTGAGCGGGTTCAGCAGTATGCTGCGGGTACCGGCGGGGGAAACCAGTTCGATCAGCAGATCGGGCAGGCGCTGATGATCCAGACTCACCATCACCTGAACCGCTTCTACCGTCAATGGTGTGGCAATGCGGGTTGTCGAGCTGGTCGGGCTGTTGCCTACATCCGGGATAGTGGCGGCACTGCCGGTGACATTGATCTTCTGCCATGGCAGCTGTACCAGCGGGGGGAGGGGCTGGTGATTGGCTGCCAGCTCAAGGGCCTTGTTGACGTCAATCAGACCAAAACCGTAAGTCGGGCTGAACCACATGCCGGCGGCATTGCGCTCCCACCCTTCCAGCCCTTTCATATCACGCACCTTGCCGGTGCTGCTGGTGTAGCTGACCATCACAGGTTTCTGTGTGGCATCGACCCGGGTTGCGCTGCGCGCCAGCAGATCCCGCAGGTCACGTACCGACAGATCCGGGTAGGCGGACATCAGCAGCGCCATGGCGCCGGAGGTGCTGGGGGTGGCGGAGGAGGTGCCGTTCATCACACCGTTGTAGTCGCAGCTGGCATCCAGTTGCGGGTTGCCGTGCAGCCGGTTGGTGCTGGGATCGTCGGTGCGGTTGTAACCCATGTCGCAGCCGGGCAGATCCGTGGTTACCATCGCCGGAGAGTCGGTACCGTATTCGCCGCCGGTCGCGCTCAGGAAGATGTTGCTGCCGACGCTGGAGTAGGAGGATCTGACGCCATCGGCGTTGAGCGCGCTCACCACCAGGTTCCAGAAGTTGCTGTTGGAGGGATCGAGGTTGCTGTTTTCAAACGGCAATTTGGGGCCATTGCCGGTGCGGTTAAGCACATAGCCGCCCGCCGCTATCTTGTTGAAGCCGTTGCCGGCGGCCTTGATATAGGCCGCGCCCTGCGCCTTGAGGGTCTGCTGTTCAAACAGACGATCAAGCTGGGATTGATCCAGAGAGTTGGCAGAGCGGGGATCCACCACACTCATGCCGTAGCTCTGGTTGAACACCCGGTTGTCGCGACTGGCATCGCTGTCGCCAAGGGCGTAGAGCCAATCCTTCTGCAACTGCTGGCTGTTGTCATCCAGCAGGTTGAATCCCTGCAGCTGGGCTCGCGGGGCTATCCCCTTGGTACCGATGGCGTTGTCTACCGCCGCAATAATGCCGGAGACCGAGGTGCCGTGGGCCGTATCCGGATCGGTCGGTGTCGGGTCATCGCTACCGGTTACCACGTTTTTCGAACCCGGACGCACGTTGTCCGCCAGATCCGGGTGGGCGATGGCCAGACCATCATCCACCACGGCCACATTGACTCCCTGGCCCAGCACGCCGGTGCGATGAGCCCACCAGAGGTTGAGATCATTGCCCGCTATGCCGCCACGGGCGCTGAATCCATCCTGGCCGCTGTTGAGCAGATACCACTGCTGATCCTGCAGGGGATTGGTACCTGGCAGGCAGCGCTCGGTGCTGCTGCGTCCGATATCCATGCCGCTCTCCTTGCCGGTGAGCGGCGCACAACCTTCATTTGCCTGAACGAGCGCACTGGGCAGGGTCGACAGCAGTGCTGTGATCGCCAGTGCTAACGATGTTTGCTTCATTATTTTTTTAACTCCATCTTGGATCGCACTCATCCTGAGTGCGACGGAAATCTATACACGGGTGGAAGGGGTTCAAAAAGAGCCATTTTCAAAAAACGCAATGAGGTTCAAAGAAATCCGATTCAGTTTGTGGTAGGTATTCCAATGGCACTGGTTATGTGTTCTATTGAGAATGGTTCTCACCGCTCGCTACTGATCTTTTTATCTGTAACTCACTCTCTCGTGACTCTCCTTCGCCGCAGCCATCTTGATTCGGGGTAATCCTGAAGGGAGCTCGTGCGCTCTTGAACGTGAGTGGCATGGTTGTATGTGCCAACGTGAGTGCGGCTATGCATTGGGGGGTGACAGCAAGGGTGATGAGGTGGGACCAGCGGTTTATTGCTTGGCGGTAGTGGATGGCTCTGTTATGGTAATTAAAATAGCCGTTTGGATGGCTAGATCGCTGCGGTTTAAGGGGCTTAATCTCTGAGAGCCACCCCGCCGCAGTCCCATAGCTTGATGCGTACCTGACAGGGAGTCCCTATGCTGTTTTGTTCCTTCTTATCTTCTCCTTTGACTGCTTCCTTGCGCGCCACGGCTGGCGCCAGCACCTTTATTGCCGCGATAGCGGTCGGGAGCCTCTCTTTTTCCGCGGTTGCCGCCGATGCGCCCTTGCCGGCCAAACAGGAGATCGTGATTGGTACCACGGTGGGGGATTTCGCCGACATGGTGACCGACTCCATCAAGCCGCAGCTGGAGGCCAAGGGGTACAAGGTCAAGCTGGTGGAGTTCACCGACTATGTGACCCCCAATATTGCTCTGGCTGACGGATCACTGGATGTGAACTGCTTCCAGCACAAACCTTATCTGGAGAGTTTTGCCAAAGATCGCGGCTTGTCGCTGGCACCCATTACCCAGGTGCCAACTGGCCCGATGGGACTTTATTCCGGCAAGCTGGCAGCACTCGACAAGGTGAAAGAGGGGAGCACGGTGGCCATCCCCAACGATCCCACCAATCAGGCGCGGGCGCTGTTGATGCTGCAGGATCTTGGTTGGCTCACTCTCAAGGAGGGGATAAACCCGCTCAAGGCGAGCGAGTTTGATGTGGTGAACAATCCGCACAATCTCAAGCTGGTGTTGCTGGAAGCCGCGCAGTTGCCCCGCTCGCGCGAGGATGTGGACTTCTCGGTGATCAACGGTAATTTTGCCGCTTCCAGCGGAATCCCGTTCAGTGAAGGACTGTTTCTGGAGCGCAGCTACGATTTTATCAACTGGGTGGTGGTGAAAAGCGCAGATGCGGAGCAGCCGTTTGCCAAAGATGTGGCGGCGGCCTACAACTCGGCGGCTTTCAAAGCCTATGCAGCCAAGCGTTTCGTCGGCTACAAGTACCCGCAAGGGTGGGGTGGCTAACAGTCGTGAACGTGGCCCGGCAATACAACGAAAAACGCCCCGAATTCGGGGCGTTTTTTATGGTATCAAGCCATCAACGGGCGCTTCACTGGTTGCGATAGAAGCGGTTCAGCTCGTTCATCACCTGGATCATGGCGCCCATATCCGGGGTGCCGTGCTTGATCGGGCGATAGCTGTTGCGTTCCAGCAGTTCGAAGTCACCCTGCTTGTTGAAGTGGGTGATGGTGTCCCCTTCATAGATGGCGAAGTCGTTCTGATCCCCGGCCAGCAGCCAGTTGCGCGGGCTGGTATCAAACAGCGAGCGGCCAACGCTGTAATCGCGCGCCGGATTGCGCACGCCCAGCATCCCCTGCATCAGGGTCGGCGCCAGATCGAAATGGCTGCTTGGTTGTTCCCGAACGTCACTGCCGCGCCCCGGCCAGGCCAGTACCAGCGGTACCTGCACCTGATAGGGTGAGTAGTTGCTGCCTGCGCCCCAGCTGTTGCTGCGGGTGTCGTTGAACTCCTGGCCGTGGTTGGAGGTGATGACGACGATGGTGTTGCTGTCCATCCCCTGCGACTGCAATTTGGTCAGCATCTGCTCAAGCAACTGGTCGGTATAGAAGACCGAGTTCTTGTAGCGGTTTTCCAGTTTTTGCAGATTCTCCGCCCGATAGGCGGTCGCCGGATTGAAGTTGGCGAGCTCCGGTTGGAACGGCCCCTTCATGGTGGCGGGCAACTGGTAGTCGCCGGGGCTCGAGAGATAGACCAGCGAGAACCAGGGACGCTCGGGAGAGCGCTTCTCCAGCCACTGCTGCCAGTCGGTCAGCAGCTTGCCATCGTCACTCTGCTCGGAGACAAACACCTGTTTGCGCAGACCGGCGAGGATGCTCTTGCGATACTTCTGGGCATCTTCCATCGCGCCGAATAGCCCGAACTGGTAATCCTGACGCAGCATCTCGTCGAACAGCACCGGCGGACGCTTGTCGCTGCTGATGTCCTTGTAGTAGTGACCGGGCAACCCGTAGAAGAGGCTGAACATGCCCATCAGGTCGTCGTTGCCACCACTCAGGTGATTGCGAAACGTCAGATGCTGATCCGCATAGCGCTGCAGATTGGGCATGTTGATGTTGTTGAGCATGTCAAAACGCAATGAGTCGACCACCACAATCAGCAGATTGTTGTGAGTCAGGGGGGCGTTGACGTTGAGCGGGCGCAGTGGGTAGTGCATCCGGCTGTCGCTGTTATCCCCCTGGGAAGCAGCCTGCTTCTCGTATTGATCCAGATCCAGCCAGCCATGTTTGGCCAGGAAGGAGCGGGCCGTCATGGGGTAGGAGAGGGGGAAGTTGGCTCTCTGCATGGTGATGGGCTGATAGAGGGTCGCATCCGCCCAGCTGTTGACCACGTGGGTCAGAATAAAGCAGATCAGCAGAGCCAGCCCCACCTGATTGCCGTACTGGCGGCGCTTGCGCTTGTTGACCTTGCGCCAGACATAGGCCGACAGCAGCAGTTGCAGCAGGAAGATGGTGGGCACGGCAACGAAGATGATGCTCCAGATTGAGCCCTCTTCGGTCTGCGCCTGATCCAGCAGCAACTGCCATACCTGACTGTTGAGGTGGAACTTGAACAGCCGGAATACCTGGGTGTCGATCAGCAGCAGCACCAGCGCCAGGGTGGCGATGATGGCGGAGATGAACCGCAACGGTTTCTCTTTGGGCAGCACGAAGCTGAGCGGGAAGATCGTCAACAGGTAGGTGACAAAACTCAGAAACGAGAAGTGGCCAATCCAGCTTACAACGAGGTAGATCACGCCAAGCGTGGTCGATGGCCAGCTGATGGCACCCAGATAACGGGTGGCGATGAGCATGGCCAGAATAATGTTGAAGAAGGAGAACCAATGCCCCCAGGTGATCAGGCGAGAGACATTATCACGATAGGGGTTACCGGTTTCGACCATAGTGATCCATCTGCGTTGAGAAACGTCAAATCAACAGAGTCGGGGACTCAGTGTGCGTCGTGGCGATTATCGACCGATGCGGTCAGGGCCTGGACAAACTTTTCAGTGATGGCCTGGCGCTGGGCCGGTGCCATACCGTTGATGATATTGGTGGTCAGATTGCCAAGCACCATAAGGCTGAGATCTACCGGCGCTTTATGCTTTTCCAGCGCGGTGATCAGGTCGTTCATCAGGGCGTCAAATTGCTCGTTATTGTACTTTGATACGATAGGCATAATCTTCAGTTCATCTCGGTTCAAAGCGCCTTATAATACTTCACCCTTTCGGCTAACACTATGGCTTTGTGACATGAGTCTCGATATCGACAAGATCATTCTTCACTCCTTGCGCCAGGGCGGCGATGGTCAACCCCACGCCGATACCCGCAGCCAGACCCTGCCCCCTGATGAGGCGGTACAGGGACTGATGGCGGAACTGCATCGGATCTACAACGGCAAGGGTGGCAAGGGCTTTGGCTTCTTTGCTGACCCCGAGGCCGCCGTCGCCGAGCTGGCCGACGGTGAAGAGGCTCCCAAGCAGCCTTCACCCGCGTTTCGTATCGCCCTCGAACAGCTGCTCGCCGAGCAGACCGAATTCGTTCCCTTCTCGGTCACTGTGACCCAGATGCTGGTCAAGCAGCTGGTGGAGCACGCCCTCGATGAGCAGGGGGTGCTGCTGTTTGCCAAATATAACTACGTCGGGGTCGATTATCTGCTGATTGCCCTGCTGGAGGGCAAGGAGAGCGTCACCGTCAGCGAAGCGCTGGAATTGCGCCATATCCAGTATCTGGATATCGGCAAACTCAATCTGGTGGCCCGCATTGATTTGACCGAATGGAAAACCCAACCTGATTCGCGCCGCTATATCACCTTCAGCAAGGGGCGCATTGGTCGCAAACTGGGCGACTTCTTTATGGATCTGCTGGGTGCCCGCGAGGGCATGGATGCCAAGGTACAAAATAAAGGCTTGCTGCAGGCGGTCGAAGATTATTGCGACAGTCGCCAGCTCGAGCCGACCGAGCGCAATGACTATAAAAAGCAGGTCTTCAAATATTGCACCGAACAGGCGAGTGCCGGTGAAGAGATCGAAATCAAGGAGTTGTCTGCAGAATTGCCTGGCGACAGTGACCTCGATTTTTACAGCTTTATCGGTCAGGAGTATGAGCTGGAAGAGCGTTTCCCGGCGGATCGCTCTACCTTGCGTGGTTTGACCAAGTTTGTCGGCTCCGGCGGCGGTCTGACTCTGAGCTTTGAGCAGAAGTTGTTGAACAGCCGGATCTTTTACGACCCTCAGACCGACACCCTGACCATCAAGGGTGTGCCGCCCAATCTTAAGGATCAGCTGCTGCGCCAGTCATAATGTGATCCGGCCTTCATTTTTGGCAAAAAGACACCGCAGTTCGCTGCGGTGTCTTTTTATTTAATGGGGCAGGGGGTAGCGAAAGCAACTCGGTGCTTTGTTAACAAATTAAACAGAATTATCCATGTGAAAGGGTTTTCAACGAGGTGAAAACCCTTTCATTCATGTCTTTTTATTTCTATTTGGTAATTTAATTTCTTGTGTTGGCGAGAAATATGCCAATAAATGGCGCTAACCCCCTGAAATAAGAAAATGTTTTCAAAACTTTCTGGAAGGAAATACGTAATTGCATTTCAAAAATGCGAGTTGCGTCATGTGAGCCGTTTGCCGCTTGGGATAATATTCATCTCGCACACAATGCTCTTACAGCGCGGAACTAATACAAGGAAAGGCTCATGAAAAAGAAATTGCTGTCATCCCTGATCGGTCTGGCCACTCTTGGCGTCGCTTGCTCTGCTACTGCTGCCATCGATGAAGGCCAGCTGACCATCTGGATCAACGGTGACAAGGGATACAACGGTCTGGCTGAAGTGGGTAAGAAGTTTGAAGCAGAAACCGGCATCAAGGTTACTGTGGCTCACCCGGATCAGGTTGAAGTGAAATTCCAGCAAGCCGCCGCCACTGGCAACGGCCCGGACATCTTCTTCTGGGCTCACGACCGTTACGGTGAGTGGGTCAAAGCCGGTTTGCTGGTTCCGGTAACGCCGAACGCTGCCACCAAAGGCAAATTTGAACAGCTGGCATGGGATGCCATGACTGTTGATGGCAAAACCTATGGCTACCCGGTTGCCATGGAAGCAGTCAGCCTGATTTATAACAAGGACCTGCTGCCCGAGCCGCCGAAAACCTTCGAAGAGATCGCCAAGATTGACGAGACTCTGAAGAAAAACGGCAAGCGCGCCATCATGTGGGCTTATGACACCCCGTACTTCAGCTATCCGCTGGTGGCTGCCAACGGTGGTTACGCCTTCAAGAAAACCGCTACCGGTTATGACGTCAAAGATACTGGCGTGAACAACGCAGGTGCCAAGATGGGCGTGGGCTACATCTCCGAGATGATCAAGTCCGGTCACCTGGAAAAAGGCATCGACTACGGTGTGATGGACGCCAAGTTCAACAAGGGCGAAGTGGCCATGATGATCAACGGTCCCTGGGCCTGGAGCAACCTGGACAAGAGCGGCATCAAGTACGGCGTAGCGCCGCTGCCGACCCTGAACGGCAAGCCGGCCAAAGCCTTCGTTGGCGTACTGGGTGCCACCATCAACGCCGCCAGCCCGAACAAGGATCTGGCTATCGAGTTCCTGGAAAACTACCTGCTGACCGATGCCGGTCTGGCGCCGGTTAACGCCGACAAGCCGCTGGGTGCCGTTGCGCTGAAATCCTTCCAGAAGACCCTGGAATCCGATCCGCACATCAAGGCCACCATGCTGAACGCCCAGGCTGGCGAGCCGATGCCATCCGTTCCCGAGATGAGCCGTTTCTGGTCTTCCTTCGAAACTGCCCTCAAGAACGTGACCTCCGGTCGTCAGGGTGTTGACGAAGCTCTGGATACCGCTGCCAAGCGTATCGTTCAGTAAGCACGCACTACCCGGGAGGCCGTCATGGCCTCCCACTCTCTCAAATCTCTCTTGGCGTTATAAAGGTTAATTGGCATGGAAGTAGTACCTTCTGTTGAGTCCTATGCCGGTCCGAAGGATAAGCACACCTGGCTTAAGTGGACCATAGCGGCCCTGGTTGCCATCCTCAACGGCTACGCAGCCGTGATGATGTACGCCAGTGGCGAGTGGGTATTCGCGCTGCTGGATCTGGTGGTGGTTTCCGTCGGTCTGTATGTCTTCATGAACAAGAAGACCTATGCCCATCGCTACATCTTTCCGGGTGTTGCGGGCATGGTTGTGTTTATCATCTTCCCTCTTGCCTACACCATTGGCATTGCCTTCACCAACTATTCGGGGTCCAACTTGCTCTCCGTGGAGCAGGCGCGGGACTACCACCTGAAGAAAACCTACAAGGTGGCGGGCGGTGAATTCGATTTTACCCTGCTGGGTGGCGACAACGGCCAGTTCCAGCTGCTGCTGACACAGGATGATCAATCCTTTATCAGCCAACCTGTTTCCCTTATGACCAACAAGGCCCGTGAGCTGGCGTCCCGTGAGGGGCGTGTGCAGAACACCCAGCAAGTGGTCGAGCTGCAGCCCTTCACTGGCGAAGCGGCCAGCAAGGCCGCACCGATCCGCGCCATTGTTGAGCATCGTACTCACCTGAGTGACCTTGATCTGGTGCTGCCGGATGGCGGTACCCACCTGACCCTGAGCAGCCTGCGCAAGTTTGCCGCCCAGAAGCAGCACTACACCCGTCTGATGGATGGCGCCGTGCTCAAGTCCGGCGTGGTGATCAAAGACAGCAACCTGCTGCGTGATACCCAGAATGGCGAGCTGATGCTGCCCAATGGCGAGACCGGCTTCTATCAGTACATCGACGAACAGGGTCAGTTTGTCGGCAAGGGTATTGCTCCGGGCTTTGTGGTGAGCGTCGGTTGGAAGAACTTCGCGCGCATCGTCACCGATCCGGGCATCCAGTCACCCTTCCTGCAGATCTTCATCTGGACCGTGATCTTCTCAACCTGCTCCGTCGCTTTCACCTTGGCTATCGGCATGGTGCTGGCCTGTCTGGTGCAGTGGGAAGAGCTCAAGGGGCGCGGTTTCTATCGGGTCATGTTGATCCTGCCCTACGCGATTCCGGCGTTTATCTCCATCCTGGTGTTCAAGGGGTTGTTCAACCAGAACTTCGGTGAGATCAACATGTTCCTGGAAGCGGCGTTTGGCATCAAGCCGGACTGGTATACCAACCCCTTCCTGGCCAAGGTGATGATCCTGATTGTCAACACCTGGCTCGGCTACCCCTACATGATGATCCTCTGCATGGGCCTGCTCAAAGCCATTCCGGAAGATCTCTATGAAGCGTCCGCCATGGACGGTGCCGGCCCGGTACAGAACTTCTTCAAGATCACCGTGCCGCTGCTGATGAAGCCGCTGACACCGCTGTTGATTGCCTCGTTCGCCTTCAACTTCAACAACTTCGTGCTTATCCAGTTGTTGACCAACGGTGCGCCCGACATCATCGGCGCCAGCACCCCGGCCGGTACCACCGACTTGCTGGTGAGTTATACCTACCGGATTGCGTTCCAGGGATCGGGTGGTCAGGACTACGGTCTGGCCAGTGCCATCGCCACAGCTATCTTCCTCATCGTGGGTGCGCTGGCGCTGCTCAACCTGAAATTGTCCAAAGCCGACAAGCAGCTGTAAGGAGGCTTCAACATGGCAATCGTACAACCCAAATCAGTCAAATACCGGGTGTGGGCAACCCACCTGGTCATGTGGGGCTTCCTGGCGCTGATCATCTTCCCGTTGATCATGGTTATCGCCATCTCGTTCCGTAACGGTAACTTCGCGGTAGGGGAGATCATCCCCTCCAATCCGACGCTGGATCACTGGAAGCTGGCGCTGGGCATGTCCATCACCAACGCCGACGGCAGCATCACGCCGCCGCCGTTCCCGGTGCTGACCTGGTTGTGGAACTCCATCAAGATCGCCGGCATCACTGCCCTGATGATCGTGACGCTCTCCACCACCTGTGCTTACGCCTTTGCCCGCCTGCGTTTTCGTGGCAAGTCCACCATCCTGCAGGGCATGCTGATTTTCCAGATGTTCCCGGCGGTGTTGGCGCTGGTAGCCATCTACGCGCTCTTTAACAAGATTGGTGACTACATCCCCTGGCTCGGTCTCAACACCCACGGTGGCCTGATCCTGGCGTACATGGGTGGTATCGCCCTGCACGTCTGGACCATCAAGGGCTACTTCGAGACCATCGACTCCTCTCTGGAGGAGGCGGCGGCCATCGACGGGGCGACCCCGTGGCAGGCATTCCGTCTGATCCTGTTGCCTCTGTCGGTGCCCATCCTGGCGGTAGTGTTTATTCTGGCCTTTATCGGTTCCATTACCGAGGTGCCCATGGCCTCCATCCTGCTGCAGGATGTGAACAATCTGACCCTGGCGGTCGGGGCCCAGCAGTACCTCTATCCGCAGAACTATCTGTGGGGTGATTTCGCGGCGGCCGCAGTGCTCTCCGGTTTCCCCATCACTGTGGTGTTCCTGCTGGCACAGCGCTGGTTGGTTGGCGGTCTGACTGCTGGTGGTGTGAAAGGTTAAGTTTATGGCCGGGGGAGCTGACTCCCCCCGCTATCACGATTTGCAAAGATTCAAGAGCGGAGCTCGTCATGGCTGAAGTAGTACTCAACAACGTTCGCAAAAATTACGATCCGGCTGTTCACAAGGACACCCTGCGCAACATCAACCTCTCCATCAAGGAAGGGGAGTTCATTGTCTTCGTCGGCCCGTCCGGCTGTGGCAAATCCACCCTGCTGCGGATGATCGCGGGTCTGGAAGACATCACCAGCGGTGAGCTGACCATCGGCGGTCGCTACATGAACGATGTGCCGCCGGTAGAGCGCAACGTCGGCATGGTGTTCCAGTCCTACGCCCTCTATCCCCACATGAACATCTACGAGAACATGGCCTTTGGTCTGAAGCTCAAGAAGATGGACAAAGAGAATATCCACAAGCGGGTGATGCGCGCCGCCGAGATCCTGGGTCTTGAGCCGCTGCTGGACAGAAAGCCCAAGGCGCTCTCCGGTGGTCAGCGTCAGCGTGTCGCCATCGGTCGCTCCATCGTGCAGCAGCCGCAGGTGTTCCTGTTTGACGAGCCGCTCTCCAACCTGGATGCCGCGCTGCGGGTCAAGATGCGGATCGAGATCGCCAAGCTGCACAAAGAGCTTAACTCCACCATCATCTACGTGACCCACGATCAGGTGGAAGCGATGACTCTGGCCGACAAGATTGTTGTGCTGAGCCCGCTCAAGGCCGAAGCTGCCACCAACCTGGAACAGTTCGGTTCACCGCTGGATCTCTACCACAACCCGGACAACAAGTTCGTGGCGGGCTTTATCGGCTCTCCCAAGATGAACTTCCTGGCGGGCGAGTTGCTGGAGATTGGCGAGCAGGAGTGCCTGGTCAAGTTGACCTCTGGCGATACCGTGCGTGCCCGGGTCGATGCCCGCAGTGGCGCTGTGGGTGACAAGGTGGAGCTGGGCATTCGCCCCGAGCACCTGATGCCGCTGGATCACCCCCATGCACACAGCAAGGTGAGCGGGATCGTGCAGGTGGCCGAGCACCTGGGTGCCGAGTCCTTCGTTTATATGGATGTGGATGGTCACGACTTTACCGTCAAGGCCACCTCGGATGTGGATGTGGCGACCGGTCAAACCTACAGCGTGGGTATCCCGGCCGAAGCCTGCTACCTGTTCGATGCCAAGGAGCAGGCGTTCCCCCGTACTGCCAAATATATCCGTACCTGATTTTTTGTTGTGCCGGTTTTCCTTTCTTAATAATCAATGCCTTTTTGCCGGTCGTCAGACCGGCTTTTTATTGCCTGCGATTTGAACATGCAGATAGGCAAGGTAACCCGGTTCAAGCCTCGAGTTCGGCGGTAATATCGGGCACAAAGGTCTGGCTGGCCAGCGGCGGGCGCTCATACCCTTCGGTCTTGATGGGGGGGAGCTTGATAGGCTCGTAGTGGATCGCCTCGTAGGGCACCTTGCTCAGCAGATGTGCAATGCAGTTGAGGCGAGCACGGCGTTTGTCGTCCGCCTCCACCACGAACCAGGGGCAATCCTCGGTGTCGGTGTAGGTGAACATGTCATCCTTGGCGCGGGAGTACTCCACCCAGCGCGAGCGGGACTGCAAATCCATCAGGCTGAACTTCCAGCGCTTGATGGGGGTGTTGATCCGCTCCTTGAAGCGCTTCTCCTGCTCCTCGTCGCTGACCGAGAACCAGTATTTGATCAAGGTGATGCCGGAGCGGATCAGCATCCGCTCAAACTCGGGGCAGGCGCGCAGAAACTCGCGATACTCGGCGTCGCTGCAAAATCCCATCACTCGCTCGACTCCGGCCCGGTTGTACCAGGATCGGTCAAACAGCACCATCTCGCCAGCGGCGGGCAGGTGGGCCACATAACGCTGAAAGTACCACTGGGAGCGCTCTCGATCGGAGGGGGCGGGCAGCGCCGTGACCCGGCAGACCCGGGGGTTGAGCGGTTCGGTGATCGCCTTGATGACGCCCCCTTTACCGGCGGCGTCCCGTCCTTCGAACAGTACCACTACCTTTAACCCCTCCTGCTTGACCCACTCCTGCAGCTTGACCAGCTCCTCCTGCAGATGGGCAAGGTGGTGCTCGTAGCACTTCTTGTCCAGACGTGGCCGCTTCTTGCTCTTCTCCTTCGCCATGGGCTTCTCCTTTTGGCATCCTTTCATGGGTGACTTCTTTGAGTCACTGCCAGCTTGCACCAGGGAGGCGTCACCTGCCAAGGGGGACGTGATACACTGCCCGCCCATCGCTGGCAACAGGAGATAACATGAAGCATTTTATGGAGATAGCGGGCCGCCGGATGGCCTATCTGGATGAAGGGCAAGGGCCGGTACTGCTGTTTGGCCACAGCTATCTGTGGGACAGCGCCATGTGGGCGCCGCAAATCGAGGCGCTCAAGGGCAGCTATCGCTGCATCGTTCCCGAGCTGTGGGGCCACGGTGATTCTGATCTGCTCCCCGAAGGTGCCTGCACGCTGGCAACCCTGGCGCGGGATCACCTGGCGCTGCTCGATGCCCTCGGCATTGAGGAGTTCGTGTTGGTGGGCCTCTCCATCGGTGGCATGTGGGGTGTGGAGCTGGCGCGCATGGTGCCAAACCGCCTCAAGGGTCTGGTGCTGATGGATAGTTTTGTCGGCCTCGAGCCGCAGATCACTTGCGAGCGCTACCTTGGCATGCTGGCAATGATCGAGCAGCTCGGCACCGTGCCGGCGCCCATCATCGAACAGGTGGCGCCGATCTTCTTTGCCAACCAGCCCGATGCCGACTTGCTGGCCGATTTCAAGGCGCGTCTGGCCGCTTGGCCAAATGAGAAGATCGCCGCCATGGTGGCGGTGGGCCGCAGCTTTGTGACCCGCGAAGATCGCATCGAATGGCTGGAGGAGATCACCACTCCCGCCTTGGTTATGACCGGCTGCGAGGACAAGGCGCGTCCGGTGCTGGAGGGCTATCTGATGGCCGAGATGCTGGGTTGCCCGTTCAGGGAGATCCCGATGGCTGGCCACATCTCGTCGCTGGAAAATCCGGCCTTCGTCAATCAGCAACTGACCGAGTTTCTGGCGGCGCTGTAAGCCTGAATTGGCAGCTTGAGCAGGCTGTACTACCAGCCTGATGGTCGTGAAAAAGGGAGCCGAGGGCTCCCTTTTGTTTGGTCGTGTCTCACGGTTCAAGACTCATAACCGTTACCAGATATAGCCCAGCGCAAAACCCGCATAGAGCTCGCCATCGTGCTGGACGATGGGGCTGTTTTTGATGTCCCGATCATACCATTCGTAGTTCATGGCAAACATGCCAATCCAGTTGGGGCTGAAGCGGTAGCTGGTGATGAGGGCCGCCATCGGGGATAGGGTGGTACCGGTATCCCAAGCGGGCCGCTGGGCAGTCGCCTCGCTCTCGGAGATGCCGCCGAAGTAGTAGTTGGCCATCTTGTCGCTGCGCAGCATCAGCCCCATCCCCGGCATGATCAGCAGGTTGTCGCGCAGGATGGGGAAGTCGGCCCACAGCAGCAGCTCCTGCCCCTTGCTGCGGCCGGTGACATCGCTGTTGGCCCGCACGGTCAGCAGGGCATAGGGGGTGATGATGTTGCCACCGATCCCGCCTTCCAGCTGCCATTTTCGCTGCTCCATGCCGCTGAAGGCGGGCGAATCCTCGGGATCCAGATTGCCAAAACGGACCCGGCCATAGCCGTAGAGGGCCAAGTTCTCATCCTTGTGGAAGTAGTAGCGAGCCCGATCCCCCAGAAACATAAAGTCGTCGCCGAAGTAGATAAAGCCCGGGATGGCGTAGAGGCTGTTATCTTGTGCTTCATAACGGGCCTGCCCCCCGATGAGCGCCGCACCGGCGACAAAGCCTTGTGGCACCGGACTGGTTGGGCTGTCGCTGGTGAGCAGATCCATGGCGCCAAGATCGATATCGGCACGCGCTGGGAGGGCTGCAGCGAGGAGCAGGGCCGTCAGCCCTGCCGCTCTGATTTGACGAAAAAAGGTCATGGACACTCCGTTGTCACGATTGCAGGGGAAGCAGGTTATTTTACGGCACTGGACATCTCTTCACGTTTTGGCCAGGCATTGATCACCGCCTTGACCAAGGTGGCGAGGGGAATGGCGAAGAAGACTCCCCAGAATCCCCACAAGCCGCCGAAGACCAGCACGGCGATGATGATGGCCACCGGATGGAGGTTGACCGCTTCCGAGAAAAGCACCGGCACCAGCAGGTTGCCATCGAGAGCCTGAATGACCAGATAGGCCACCATCAGCCAGGCGAACTCGGGGGTGAGCCCCCACTGGAACAGGGCCACCATGGCGACCGGTACCGTCACCACGGCAGCGCCGATATAAGGGATCAGCACCGAGAAGCCGACCGCGACCGCCAGCAGCACAGAGTAGCGCAGTCCCATCAGGGCGAAGGGAACATAGGTGGTGATGCCTACGATGAGGATCTCGATCACCTTGCCGCGGATGTAGTTGATGATCTGGTTGTTCATCTCCACCCACACCCGGTTGACCAGGGTGCGGTTGCGCGGCAGGAAGCGGCGCAGGCTGCCCATCAGTACCCGCTTGTCTTTGAGCATAAAGAAGACCATCAGCGGTACCAGAATGAGGTAGATCATGATGGCGACCACGTTGACCAGCGAACTGAGGGAGGCGCTCACCAGATGCTCGCCGCCACTGAGGATGCGCTGGCGAATATTGTCGATGACGGTCTCCACCAGACTGACGTCGATGAGCTCGGGGTATTTGTCAGGCAGGGTGCGCACATAATCCTGAGCGTGGGTCAGCATGGCCGGCGCCTCTTTGGCCAGATTGATCCCCTGACTGACCAGCGTCGGGATAAGACCCAGCAAGGAGGCGACTGCTACCGCAATAAAGAGGATCAGAATGACGCTGGTGGCCAGGGTGCGCGACAGCCCCGCTTTTTGCAGCCGGGCGACCGGCCACTCCAGCAGATAGGCCATTACCAGCGCCACCAGCAGGGGGGCCAGCAGATCGCCAAACAGCCAGATGATGGTGAAGCAGAACACCAGCAACAGGAAAAGGGTAACGGCATCGGGATCGGAAAAACGGGTCTGATACCAGCGCTTCAATACTTCTAACATGACGGCATCCTTACATCACTGGGGCTCAAGATGGTTGTTTCACCCCGACAACCAACTGCAAAGAGAGGGTATTGTCCGGTTGTTGCTGCATCTCGACATAGTGGCCCTGACGGTGCAGATAGGCCGGAATATCCTGCCGGGAGCCCGCATCGGCCAGCCGGATGGTGACGGTTTGACCGCTTTTGGCCCCCCTTAACCAGAGCTTGAGCCGGATCAGCGGCTCGGGGCAATGCCAGGGGGTCAGGTCGAGAATTTCCATGGGGGCTCCATCAGGCAGGTGGCCGCTATTATGGCCGTGATAAGAGCATGAAACAACGCTTGTAGCCCTTGATGGGCAAGGGTATTCTGCCGAGGCCCTTTCTGATGGAGATAGAGATAACGTGGCACGTTTTTCCCCCCTGATGGCATCGCTTCCCCTGCTGGCTTCCCTGATGGGCGCCACGTTTCATGCCGAGGCCAACAATCAGCTTCCCGACATCGGCACGGCCGGGGTTGCTGCCCTGCCCATCGAGCAGGAAGTGCGTTACGGCAACGCCTTTATGCGCTTTGCCCGTGCGGGTTTGCCGATCATCGATGATCCGGTGCTGAGCCAGTACATTGACGATCTGGGTCAGCGACTGCTGACCAACGCCGATGGGGTACGTTTCCCGTTTACCTTCTTCCTCATCAATGATCCCAGCATCAACGCGGCCGCCTTCCTCGGCGGGCGAGTCAAGGTACACACAGGCCTCTTCCTCTACGCCGACAGCGAGAGCGAGCTGGCCTCGGTACTGGCCCACGAAATAACCCACGTGACCCAGCGCCATATCGCCCGTTATATGGAGGCGCAGGCGAGCAGCTCGGCGGTGACCCTGGCCGGTCTGGTGGGCTCCATCGCGCTGGCGGTGATCAACCCGACTGCCGGTATCGCCGCGCTGCAGACCACGCTGGGTCTCTCCATGCAGTCGGCCATCAACTACACCCGCGACAACGAATATGAAGCGGATCGCATCGGCATGAAGACCCTCTATGATGCCGGTTTCGATCCCATGGGGATGGCCAACTTCTTCCAGAAACTGGCTGCCGAATACCGTTACGCCAGCAAGCCGCCGGAGATGCTGCTCACTCACCCGCTGCCGGAGACCCGGATCAGCGAGGCCCGCGCTCGGGCGGGCAGCTATGGCCGCCGCGACTTGCCGCCCAGCCTCGACTTCTGGCTGGCCAAGGTGCGGATTCAGGTGCGTTTTGGTACCGATACCCCGCAGGGGCTGCTGAGCTACTTCGATAGCCGGATCCAGAAGGGGGATTACCCGCTCAAGGATGCCGCCATCTATGGCAAGGCGCTGGCGCTGATCCAGCTCAAGCGCACCGACGAGGCGGATACCCTGATGCAGGAGCTGGCGGCCCGTCATCCGGAAGATCTCTTTATCGTCGATGCCCAGACCGATATCGATCTGGCCAAGGGGCGCAGTGCTCAGGCCATCGCGCGCCTCGAGAAGTTCCGCAGCCGGATGCCGGATAACGAAGTGGTGGTGGTCAACCTCGGCAACGCCTACCTCGAGAGCGGCAACTACAAGAAGTCCATCGCCATCCTCGACCCCTATGCCCGTGCGCATGAGGAGAACAATCTAGCCTGGAACCTGCTGGCCGATGCCTATCGCAAGGCGGGCAGAATGACCGAGCTGCATATGGCGCGGGCCGAAATGCTCGCACTGCGCGGGGATTATCAGGCGGCCATCGACGAGCTGATCGTGGCGCGCGGTACCACCAGCGACCGGATGACCCTGGCTCGTCTGGAGGCGCGCATCACCGAGCTGGAGCGGGCCAAGAAGGATCTCGACAGCCTCAAGGGCTAACGAAGCATATCAAACAAGGGCGCACTATGGTGCGCCCTTGTTGTTTATGGCGGTGGCGTTGATGTGGGGGACGGTGATAGCAGCGATGGGCTAGTGACTCATGCTGCTGGCGGTCGCCTTGAGCACCTCGATCTGCTGCTGGTCGAGCTCGCCGACCAGCGTCTGCTTGAGCTTGCCCTCGCTATCGAGCAGATAGCTGGTGGGCAGGCCGCTTGGGCGAGGGAAGGGGAGCCTGGCATCTTCATTGGCAATAAGGAGCGGCACCTTGATGTGATACTGCGCAGCCAGCTTGTCCAGCGCTGCTGGCGTGGTCGGGTCGTAGTTGATGGCCACCACTGTGATCTGGCCTTCTGCCGCCAGCGCGTTGAGGCGCGGCATCTCCCGCAGGCAGGGGGCGCACCAGGGGGCGAAGTAGTTGACCAGCAGCGGCTTGCCGGCAAAGTGGCGCAGGCTGACCGACTGCCCTGTTGCATCGGTAAATTCGGGGACGGGTGTGCAGGCGCCCAGCAGGCCCGCCACAATCAGCCAACAAATTCGTTTCAATTCCTTTCCACTGCCGCTTACCCTGACCATCACTTTCCCCTACAATAGCGCCGTTTCTAGTCCCATCTTGCGATTAATCAGGGAGTTACCATGAGCGAGACCCAAATCTACCACAATCCGCGCTGCTCCAAGAGTCGCGAAACCCTGGCTCTGCTGGAACAGCACGGGATCGCCCCTGATGTGGTGCTCTATCTGGAGCAGGCCCCGAGCGAAGATGAGATCCGCAACCTGCTCTCTCTGCTCGGTTTTAGCGATCCCCGCCAGCTGATGCGCACCAAGGAGGATCTCTACAAGGAGCTGGGCCTCAGCGAAGTGAACGGCGACGCCCTTATTCGTGCCATGCACCAGCATCCCAAGCTGATCGAGCGCCCCATTGTCATCAAGAATGGTCAGGCCCGCATTGGTCGCCCGCCGGAGCAGGTGCTGGAGATCCTCAAGTGAGCACCCGCTTCGCACGTTGGCTGACTCTGGTCGGCTTCTTCGGCCTGCTGGGCTGGGTCATCCTCTGGCATCTGTGGCTGTCACCCCACCCGGACCTCAACCCCTGGCTGCTGCCGGTGATCTGGACGGTGCCGCTGCTCTTTCCCCTCAAGGGGATAGTGCAGGGCAATCCCTACACCCACGCCTGGGGCAACTTCGTGTTGATGCCCTATTTCCTCCACGCCCTCACCCTGATCACCACGGATGAGGGGGAGCGGTGGCTGGCGGTGGTGGAATTGCTGTTCACCACTCTCGCTTTTGTCGGCACCATCTATTACGCCCGACTGCGTGGTCGCGAACTTGGCTTAAGCATTCGCAAAAAGAAAGACGAAGCCAACTGATGACAAATGCCCCGCAAGGGGCGTTTTTTATGGGGAAGCAGGCCTATCCAGAGGGATCACTGTGCCCCTTGCGCTGCCCGATATTGGGCCAGCTGCTGCTGGCTAAAGTCCATCAGCTGGGGATAGAAGCGCAGAAATCCCGCCTCGCATGTTTGCCACTGCGACTCATCGAGGGTCAGCAGCGCCTCTCCCAGTTGTACCGGGCGGCGCAGTCGGCGGCCGATGCCATTCAGCGCTTGCCCCAGCCCCTCCCTGTGGCGGTAGGAGGCGATCCAGTTCTGCTCGGCCATCCGTTTGAGGGGGAGTGGCAGTCCGTCCGGCAGGCGTAGGTGATCCGCCAATAGCTGCTCATAACTGCGTTGCAGGAAGCGGGGCAGGGGCTCGGTACTGAACAGCTCCCAGTGCTGGCTCAGCCAGTGGTCGTAGATCATATCCACCACTATGCCGCCAAAGCGGCGCCAGGGGGCCTCGAAACAGGCGACGGCCGCCTTGTGCTCGGGGTGGCTGTCGGTGAAAGCGTCAATTTTGCGGTGTAGCCAGATCCCCTCATCGAAGTGGGCGGCAAGCCCCGTGGGCAGCGTGCCTTTGACGAAATCGCCGAGCAGATTGCCGGTGAGGGAGCTTCGGGTGTGGGCAGCCAGATGGAGATGGGCCAGAAAATTCATCGGTCGCTGTGGGTCTGTTATGGGATGGCAAGATGCTTCGAGCCTAACGGATCCCGCCCGCCTTGACCATGATCGGGATTTTGCTACTGCTCTGCGGCTGCCTCTTGCCGGGCAAAATTCAGGCGTGCTAAGGTGATTGCCATCTTTGTCACAGGACGCGACAAACCACCATGATGCGCAAAGCCAGAGGCTTTTTTCTGGCCTTCTACTTCAAGCCTTTCTATCTCTCTGAGTGGTTCGACGAATAGATCGAACCTCTGGAGCAGTTCACTGACGTCCGCTCGGGCGTGATCTCGCTCATCCAGATTTTGCCGCTTTTGGTCATCGCATGCATTCGCCTGCGGTGCCTTGTCCGCGCCTGTGCGCTTTTTATGTAATGGAGTACTCATGATGAAGATCAGACTGACCCTCTCAGCCCTGTTTGTTGCCAGCCTGCTGGCCACCCCCGCCATGGCCAAGGAGTGGAAAACCGTGCGCTTCGGGGTGGAGGGGGCCTACCCGCCCTTCTCCTGGACCGATGCGTCGGGCGAGATCAAGGGGTTTGATATTGATCTCGCCAACGCCCTGTGTCAGCAGATGGCGGTCAAGTGCGAGCTGGTGGCGCAGGATTGGGACGGCATGATCCCGGCCCTGCTGTCGCGCAAATACGACGCCATCATCGCCGCCATGTCGATCACCGACGAGCGGCGCCAGAAGGTCGATTTCACCGAGAAATATGCCCATATTCCCAATCGCTTTGTGGCGGCCAAGGGGACCGAGCTGACGCTGACCCCGGAAGGCATGGCGGGCAAGCGCATCGGGGTGCAGCGGGCCACCACCCACGACAAGTACCTGACCGACAATTTTGGCTCGAGTGTTACCATAGTCCGTTACGGCAATGCCGATGAGGCCTATCTCGATCTGAAAGCGGGTCGGGTGCTGGCCCTGCTGGCCGATGCCTCTGCCATTGAGCAGGGGCTCCTTGGCAAAGAGGGGGGCGACAAGTTCGATTATGTAGGGCCCGCCCTGACCGATCGCCAGTGGTTTGGTGATGGCATGGGGATCGCCGTGCGCAAGAGCGATAAGGAGCTCAAGGGCAAGCTGGACGAGGCGATCAAGGCCCTGCGTGCCAATGGCACCTATCAGCAGATCAACCAGAAGTACTTCAAGTACGATATATATGGTGGTTGACGGGGGGAGGGAGCTTGCTCCCTCTCTTTTCATTGGGCAAGCGACTATCGTGCAAGGAGGATCGCCATGTTGACCCTGATCGAGGGGGCCGAGATCTTCAGCCCCACCCACCTTGGCCAGCAGGATCTGCTGGTGGCTGATGGCCGTATCGCCTGGATGGGCAAGGGGTTGACGGTGCCTGCAAACTGGCCGCTGCATCGGGTCGATGGTCGTGGCCGCTATCTGGTACCCGGGTTGGTGGATCCGCTGGCCCATATCACGGGCGGCGGCGGTGAGGGGGGCTTTGCCTTTCGCACCCCTGAACTGGCGGCGAGCGAGGCGCTCAAGGCCGGCGTCACCACCCTGGTGGCGGCGCTTGGCACCGACAGCCTGACCCGCACTCCCGCGCAGGTGCTCGGCAAGGTGCGCGAGTTTCGTGCCGCCGGGGTGAGCGCCTTTATGTATACCGGCTCCTACCATCTGCCGGTCAAGACCCTGACCGGCACGGTGGAGTCGGACATCATCCTGATCCCAGAGGTATTGGGGGTGGGGGAGGTGGCCATCAGTGACCACAGATCCAGTGCGCCGACCCACGACGAGCTGGCCAGGCTTGCCAGCGAGGCGCGGGTGGCCGGGCTGCTTGCGGGCAAGAGCGGGGTCAGCTTCTTCCATGTCGGGGATGGCAAGGGGGCATTGGCCCCCCTTCGGGCCCTGCGCGATGAGACCGATATTCCGCTGCGCCAGCTCTATCCCACCCACTGCAACCGCAATCCCTGGCTCTTTGCCGAGGCCATCGAGTGGGGCAAGGCAGGAGGTTGGGTCGACCTCACCACCTCGAGCTTTCCCGATCTGCTGGAGGATGGCGAGCGGCTTGCCGCCGATGCGCTCGTCGAGCTGCTGGCCGCCAATGTGCCTGCCGAGCGCATCACCTTCAGCTCGGATGCCAACGCCAGCCTGCCGCGCTTTGATGGCGAAGGGCGGCTAATCGAGATGCGCTGCGGCCAGATTGCCAGCCTGTGGCAGCAGTGCGTGCGCGCGACCCGGCTCGGTGTCTCGCTGGAGAAGGCATTGGCCGTGGTGACGAGCAATCCGGCGCAGGCGCTGGGGCTTGGCAGCAAGGGGCGTATCGGGGTTGGGCAGGATGCGGATCTGCTGCTGGTGCACGACCGGACGTTTGCTATCGAGCGAGTGATGAGTGGCGGCCAGTGGCGCGAATAAGGCTGCGGGCAATATCGCAGCCAGTGCGAGTGCGTGGTTGCTCCAAACAGCAAAAGCCCGACAACAAGGTCGGGCTTTTTTATCTGCAATGTGGGAATCAGGCTTAGAGCGCCAGAAACCCGAGGATCAGGATGGGGCCGAGCAGGCTCAGGATAAAGCCGGAGACAATGGCCACCGGCACCACCTGAATACCCCCTGATTTCTGGATGACCGGCAGGGTGAAGTCCAGCGCTGTGGCGCCGCCGTAACCAATGGCCGCCGAGGGGTGGCGACGCATCAGGACCGGGATGATCAGGATGGCGATAAGCTCACGCCCAAGATCGTTGATAAAGGCAGCAGAACCGAGCACCGGCCCCAGTTTGTCGGCCACCAGAATACCGGAGAGCGAATACCAGCCGAAGCTCGAGCTCATCGCCAGACCATGGGCAAAGGGCATCCCCAGCAACTGGGCCGCCAGCAGGCTGCCCAGCCAGCTGCTGAGGATGACGGTGGCGGCGATTTTCATTCCCCAGGGGTTGAGCAGGATCTGGCGCAGCCGCATGCCGGAGTTGCGCATCTGCACCCCGATGAGAAACAGCAGCAGCATCAGGGCCCACTCGCTCCACTTGTCGATGGGCAGGGCGCGCAGATCCACCAGTAGACCCAGCAGCACACCGCCGAGCACCACAAAGCAGAGCTGCAGGGATTCCCACAGCAGGTGCAACTTGCCCGGCATCTTGGCATCGCTCGCCTCGTGGGTCGGCGGCGTGCGCTTGTCGAGCCACCAGAGGGCCAGCAGGTTGCAGACCGTGATTGCGGTGAGCATCACCCCGGCGACCTTGAAGATCACCGCAAGATTGCTGCCCAGGTTCTCCACATAGGCAAGCCCGAGCCCCATCAGAAACAGAATGAGGTAGACCATCTTGCCCAGACTCTGGTTGACCAGCTTGATCAGTCGGGCAGAGGAGAGGGGAACCAGATAGCCGATTGCCAGTGGCAACAGGATCAGCAACACATTGAGCAGCATCGAGGCCTCGATCACAAAAACTGATAAAAACACCACCTTATCATTACTTATTGGCTCTGTGTCACATATCTCTCGCTTTCATGGCCGAAAACAGCCCTTTTGGGGGCGGATTGTTACTTTTTTGCCACAACCTCTCTGTTTGATAAGGTTCTGTGCGAGCCCGAGTGCACCAATGAAATCAAGTTGATCCAATCGGGGTGCCGATATTTCGCTCGGCAAGGGGGTGCATAAAGCCATTTTGGTGCCGGTTTGGCACACATCACGCTTTTCTCTTGCCACTGATATGATTGGGGTATAAAAAGGCGGTATCGGAATAGCCATTGAAACGGCTGTTTATGCAAACAAAGTGCTGAAAAATACGCAAAGAGCGAATAAAAATAGAGCGAATCCTCTGAAGACCCTCGTTCTGTATTGTTTTTTCACTATCCGGGTGATATTTTCGCTGAAGGTTGCCATCGGTTAACTTTTTGTTAAATGGACGATGGTTGAGTCACGCCCCTGCGGCGTCTAGGGACAGACAAGGTTGTAATGGATGAGCGACGTTGCCGCACTGGAAGTACGTGATCTGCACAAATATTTTGGCACCCACGAAGTGCTCAAGGGCATCGACATGACCGCCCACAAGGGGGATGTGATCTCCCTTATCGGCTCCTCCGGCTCGGGGAAGTCGACCTTTCTTCGCTGTATCAATCTGCTTGAAACCCCCTCATCCGGCACCGTCTCGCTCCATGGCGAGTTGATCCGGATGAAAACCAGCCGCGCCGGCGAGCGGTTGCCCGAGGATATGCGTCAGGTGGAGCGGATCCGCAGCCGACTGGCCATGGTGTTTCAAAGTTTCAATCTCTGGTCACACATGACCATCATGCAGAACATCATCGAAGTGCCGATCCAGGTGCTCAAGGTGCCTCGCGCCGAAGCACTGGCCAAGGCAGAGCAACTACTCAACCGGGTTGGACTCTGGGAGCGGCGCGACTACTATCCCGGTCACCTCTCCGGTGGTCAGCAGCAGCGGGCCGCCATTGCCCGTGCGCTGGCGGTAGAGCCCGAGGTGATGCTGTTTGACGAACCCACCTCGGCGCTGGATCCCGAGCTGGTGGGAGAAGTACTTGGCCTGATGCGCGAGCTGGCCGAAGAGGGACGCACCATGCTGGTGGTGACCCACGAGATGTCGTTTGCCCGGGATGTATCGAACAAGGTGATGTTTCTGCATCAGGGGCGGGTGGAAGAGGAGGGCAACCCCAAGGAGATTTTCGCCCATCCCAAATCCGAGCGGTTCAAGCAATTCATCTCCTCCATCTACTGATGGCGGGATGCCTGGTTACCCAATCAACTGTTTTATCAAGGAGAGATACATGAACAAGCTGATGCTGGCGACAGCCGTAGTCACTGCCCTCGCGTCCGGTAGCCTGATGGCCAAGGAGTGGAAAGAGGTCCGGATCGGGGTGGAGGGTGCCTATCCCCCCTTCTCCTGGACCGAGCCCAGTGGCGAGGTGAAAGGCTTTGATATCGACATCGCCAACGCCCTGTGCGAAGAGATGAAAGTGAAGTGCACCCTGGTCAAGCAGGACTGGGACGGCATCATTCCGGCGCTGCTGTCGCGCAAGTTTGACGCCATCATCGCTACCATGGACATCACCGAAGAGCGCAAGAAGAAAGTGGACTTCACCCAGAAGTACCAGCACATTCCGGCCCGCTTCGCCGCCAAGAAGGGCACTGATGTGCAGCTCGACAAAGCCTTTATGGAAGGCAAGTCCGTCGCGGTGCAGCGTGCAACCTCCATGGATACCTTTATTACCGACAACTTCCCCAATGCCACCATCAAGCGTTACGGCACCGCCGATGAAGCCTATCTCGATCTGAAATCCGGTCGTGTGGACTATGTGCTGGCCGACTCTGCCGCCATCACCGACGGTCTGCTGAAGAAAGAGGGCGGTGATGCCTTCGAATTCGTCGGCCCGAAACTGACCGATCCCAAGTGGTTTGGCGAAGGTGCCGGTATTGCGGTGCGCAAGGCTGACAAGGATCTGAAAGAGAAATTCAATGCCGCTATTCTGGCGCTGCGTGCCAACGGCAAGTACAAGGAAATCAACGACAAGTACTTCGAGTTCGACGTTTACGGAGAGTAAAACAAAGAGACGTTTACGGCGAGTAAGTCCAAAAACGTCTACGGCAAATAACGACAGGTTGATCCCGTCAGTAGTCATCGGGCCCGTCACCTCCCTGAGGGAGTTTACGGGCCCGCATTGATTGCAATGGAGCTGCACATATTTCATTCGGACTGCTATGGAGCCTTCTGGTTAGCAGGTGCGTGAAGATTCAGTGGCGATGGAGCTGCATATGTTTGATTTGAAAGGATACGAAGCCTCGCTGCTGGAGGGCGCCTGGGTCACCCTGGAAGTGGCGCTGGCCTCCCTGCTGCTGGCGTTGCTGCTGGGGATGCTGGGGGCGCTGGCCAAACTCTCTCCCTACAAGTGGGCCCGGGCCATCGCCACCGGCTACACCACCATTATTCGCGGTATCCCCGATCTGGTGCTGATGATGCTGCTCTTCTTTGGCGGCCAGGTGCTGATCAACGGTATCTGCACCTGGGTCAACGAGACTTACAACAGCTGGTTACTGGAGAGTAATCCCAATCAGGAGTGGGTCTCCCTGCTTCCGGACTATATCGACATCAGCCCCTTTGTGGCCGGTGTCGCGACCATAGGCTTTATCTTCGGCGCCTACATGACCGAGACCTTTCGTGGCGCCATTCTGGCAGTGGACAAAGGCGAACTGGAGGCCGCACGGGCCTTTGGCATGCGGGCAACCCAGGTGTTTGTGCGGATCCTCTTCCCCCAGATGATGCGCCACGCTTTGCCGGGGTTTGGCAACAACTGGCTGGTGCTGCTGAAAACCACCGCGCTGGTCTCCATCATCGGCCTTGATGACATGGTGCGCAAAGCCTCGCTGGCGGCGGGCTCGACCCAGCAACCCTTCACCTTCTACATGGCGGTGGCGTTGATCTTCCTGATCTTCACCGCAGTCTCCACCTCGGCACTCAAGTGGGCCGAGCGTCACTATGCCATCAAGACGAGGTAAGCCATGGATTTCTCAATCATTCTCAAAGAGTGGCCCACCTACTGGGAGGGGCTCTATACCACCGTCTGGCTGGTGGCCCTCTCTCTGATCCTTGGGTTGATGCTGGCGGTGCCCATGGGCATCCTGCGCAATAGCCGCAACTGGCTGATCAAGGGGCCGATCTGGGCCTATATCTACTTCTTTCGCGGCACCCCGCTGCTGGTGCAGCTCTTTATCATCTACTACGGCGCCGCCCAGTGGGAGTGGCTGAAGAACAGTGCCGCTTGGTCGCTCTTCTCCGAAGCCTGGTTCTGTGCGCTGCTGGCTTTCACCCTCAATACCGCCGCCTATACCGCCGAGATCGTGCGCGGGGCGGTACACAATATGCCGCGCGGCCAGATTGAGGCTGCCAACGCCTTTGGCATGACTCGCTGGCAGACCCTGACCCGGATCATTTTGCCCAACTCGTTTCGTCGGGCACTGCCGGCTTACAGCAACGAGGTGATCTTCATGCTGCAAGGCTCGGCGGTGGCGGGCATCATCACCATCGTCGATCTGACCGGCGCGGCGCGGATCATCAACTCTCGCTACTACAGTCCGTTCGAGGCCTTTTTGACCGCAGGGCTGCTCTATATGCTGCTCACCTTTGTCATCGTCTGGCTGTTCAAAAAGTGGGAAGCGCGCTGGCACGCCCACCTGCGCCCGCGCAATGTGTAAGGTGTGATCTGCCAAGATGAGCGAAAATGGCCCCGCCTGTTGCAGGCGGGGCCATTTTTTATCTTTATCCTCCGCCTGTCCGGTTTGCCAAATGGCGGACGAGCAGGGAGAATGCAGCACTCCCGAGCGCCGCCAGTCGTTGGCTGTGAGCCTTATTCCCCAGTTCCCGAGGTTTTATGTACCGGATATTGTTTGAGCATCCCGCTTTCCTGGTTATCGACAAGCAGCCCGGCATCGGCATGCACGACGAGAAGGGCGACGGTGAGTCGGTCAATCCGGGGCTGGTCAATCGCGTGAAGGCCGATACCGGGCTCACCCTCTATCCGGTGCACCGGCTCGACAAGATGACCTCTGGGCTGGTGCTGCTGGCTCGCACCACGGAGGCGAATCGCGAGCTGAGCATGGCTTTTGCGGCCCGCGAGGTGAGCAAACAGTATCTGGCGCTCTCCGATCGCAAACCCAAGAAGAAGCAGGGCTGGGTGAAGGGGGATATGCAAAAGGGGCGCGGCGGCAGCTGGATGCTGGTGCGTACTCTGGATAATCCTGCCATCAGCAGGTTTGATTCGGTATCGGTGCGCGAGGGGCTGCGGCTCTATCGCATCAAGCCCCAGACCGGCAAAACCCACCAGATCCGGGTTGCCCTCAAAAGTATCGGCGCCCCCATTCTCGGGGATGAGCGCTATGGCGGTACGCCAGCCGATCGCGGCTATCTGCACGCCTGGCGACTGAGTTTTACCCTGGCGGGCGAGCCGTTCGACTTTGTATGTCCGCCCGATGTGGGGAGTGAATTTGTCACCCCCGAGCTCACGGCCGCCATCGCAGCCCTTGCGCCCTGATGCTGATGCGCCCAGCACCTGACACCATGATCCATTCAGCGAAAGAGTGTGATACTGACGGGAGCACTCCGCGCTGGATCTTGGCCGACTTTGACGACACCCTGGCTCCAGGCGACAGCCACGCCGGTCTGTTGCGCTATATTCTGCGCCGCCGGATCTGGCCGCTGCTGCTGTTGCCAGTGATTGCGCTCGGTGGTTTGGTCTATCTGGTGCCCAGCCAGCGGCGGCGCGGTATTTCCCTTATCTGGTGGGCCATCACGCTGGGGCTCTCTCCCCTCGGTTGGCGCAAGCTGGTGCGCGCCTATTGCCGCATCAGGCCGGGACTGTTTCGTCAGGCTCGCGAGCTGCTGCAACGCGAGGGGGCGCGCTGCTGGGTGATCTCCGCCAGTCCCTGCGCGCTGGTGCGCGCCCAGCTCTATCAGCAACTGCCCGGCCAGTTGCCCCACCGGATCATTGGCTCGCAGATGCACTACCGTTTTGGCGGCCTGATGCCGCGCTTCTATTGCCACGGCCAGCACAAGCTGCTGCCGGAGATTTGCGCCCTTGATGCCGAGCTGGCCTTGAGCGACAGCCTGCACGATCTGCCACTGCTGGGGTTGGGGAAAGAGGCGTGGTTGATCAATCCGACGCCTGTGCGACTGCAAAAGGCCCGGGCCTGCTTGCCCCATCTGATGGTCAAAAACTGGCAACTGTAATGCAAAGCTGACAGTCCTGCGGGTCGTTACCGTTTGATCCGCAAGGCTGCGGCTTGAATGTCACAATCCATTTACATTCTTTGCTGCCAGCAGCGAAAAACTATCTGCAACCCGCCTCTTCTCTTCCTGCTACGCCCTGCTTCTAATGAAACAAGTTGTTAACACTTGCCGCGCCGCTGGGTGCTGCAATCCGTTTTAACCGAATCAAGAGCAAGGAGCGCCCCATGAATGCCACCTCTTCCGCCACCCATACCATCAATCCGTTAGGCACAGACGGTTTCGAGTTTGTCGAGTACACAGCCCCCGATGCCAAGGGGATTGCCGCCCTCAAGAGCCTGTTCGTTTCGCTCGGGTTTGCCGAGGTCGCCAAGCACAAACACAAGCAGTGCTGGCTCTACCGGCAGGGGGATATCAACTTTGTGGTCAATGCCGAGCCTCACTCCCAGGCGGAGCAGTTTGCCAGCCTGCACGGGCCGAGCGTTTGCGGCATGGCATTTCGGGTGAGCGATGCGGGCAAGGCCCAGCAGTTCGCCATCGCCAAGGGGGCCAAGCCCTTTGTCGGCAAGATTGGCCCCATGGAGCTCAATATTCCCGCCATCTACGGTATCGGCGAGAGCACGCTCTCCTTTGTCGACCGCTATGGCGACAAGGGCTCCATCTATGACGTGGATTTTGTTTTCTACCCCGACTGGCAGTCCCGGATGGCAGAGGTAGATGCCGGTCTTATGGAGATCGATCACCTGACCCACAACGTGCATCGCGGCAATATGGATGTCTGGTCCAACTTCTATGAGCGGATCGGCAACTTCCGCGAAATTCGCTACTTCGATATCGAGGGCAAGCTGACCGGGCTGCATTCACGCGCCATGACCGCCCCCTGCGGCAAGATCCGCATCCCCATCAACGAGTCGGCGGATGACAAGTCCCAGATTGAGGAGTACCTGCGCCAGTACAAGGGGGAGGGGATCCAGCACATCGCTATGGCCTCCAGCGATATCTACCACACCATCCACACCCTGCGCAGCCGCGGTACCGGCTTTATGCCGACCCCGGATACCTACTACGAGAAGGTGAACAGCCGGGTCGAGGGGCATCAGGAGGATCTGGCGGCCCTCAAAGAGCTGCGCATCCTCATCGACGGCTCCCCTACCAAGGATGGCATCCTGCTGCAGATCTTCACCGACACCGTGATTGGCCCGGTCTTCTTCGAGATCATCCAGCGCAAGGGTAACGAAGGGTTTGGCGAGGGCAATTTCAAGGCGCTGTTTGAATCGATCGAGCTGGACCAGATCCGCCGCGGCGTGCTGGATGGCGCCGAGGATGAGAAGGGTGCCCGCAAAGAGGGAGCGAACGATGCGTAACTGGATTAACTTCCCCCATCGGGAGGGAACCCACTCCCGGCAGGCCCATGCCGACCTGCCGGAACAGGCCATCTATGAGCGCGAACTGGGGCGCAGCGGCTTTTTCGGCCCAGCTACCCACATGCACCACAAGCATGCACCCACTGACTGGATCAGTTGGGAGGGACCGCTGCGGCCACGGCTGTTTGACCTCAATGCCCTGCAAGAGGAGGTAAGCTCGCTCTCTCCCTGGGTGGCTCCCGACATTCTTAGCAACCCCCACTGCCGCTATCGCATCTGGCGGCTCTCCGAGGCGATGCCGTTTCTGGTGCGCAACGCCGACGGCGACGAGCTGCTCTTTATCCACGAGGGGAGCGGCGAGTTCTTCTGCGACTACGGCCACCTGAGCCTGCGGGACGGCGACTATGTGGTGATCCCCCGTGGCACCATGTGGCGCATCGAGCCGACGGCGCCCCTGTTCATCCTGATGATCGAGGCGACCAACGACAGCTATCAGCTGCCGGACAAGGGGCTGGTGGGCAATCACGCCATCTTCGACCCGGCGGCGCTGGATGTGCCCGCCATCAACGAGCGCTTTTTGGCCCAGCAGGATGAGAATCCCTGGTCGCTGCAGGTCAAACGCCACGACGAGATTAGCGTCATCACCTGGCCGTTTAATCCGCTGGACGCCCAGGGGTGGCACGGCGACTTGTGTGTGGTGCGTCTCAACTGGCGGGATATCCGCCCGCTGATGAGCCACCGCTACCATCTGCCGCCGTCGGCCCACTCCACCTTTGTGGCGAGCCGCTTTGTGATTTGCACCTTCGTGCCGCGCCCCATCGAGAGCGATCCCGGCGCCCTCAAGGTGCCCTTCTATCACAGCAATGACGATTACGACGAAGTGCTCTTTTATCACGCCGGGGATTTCTTCAGCCGGGACAATATCGAGCGGGGCATGGTCACCTTCCATCCCGCCGGTTTCACCCACGGCCCCCATCCCAAGGCGTTTGCGGCGGGGCAGGCCTATGCCAAGAAGTTCACCGACGAGGTGGCGGTGATGCTAGACACCCGCGATGCGCTGAACGTCGGCAGCCTCTGTGAAGGGATCGAGAACACCCGGTATGTCTCCAGCTGGCAGCGCCCGGACGCGGCTGCCGGCAAATAAGGAATCGCTTATGAAATTGGCAACATTGAACAATGGCAAGCGCGATGGCGCTTTGGTGGTGGTGAGCCGGGATCTGACCCGGGCGGTACGGGTGAGCGAGATTGCCCCGACTTTGCAGGCCGCCCTCGATGAGTGGGCCGAGGTTTCCCCCAGGCTGGAGGTTGTCTATCAGCAGCTTAACGAGGGCCGTGTGGCCGAGGCGTTCCCCTTTGACGAAGCGTCTTGCCTCTCTCCGCTGCCGCGTGCCTATCAGTGGGCCGATGGCAGCGCCTACGTCAACCACGTGGAGCTGGTGCGCAAGGCTCGCGGCGCCGAGATGCCGGAAAGCTTCTGGCACGATCCGTTGATGTATCAGGGGGGCTCCGACAGCTTTTTGGCTCCCCGTGGGCCGATTGTCATGGGCTCGGAGGAGTGGGGGATCGATTTCGAGTCGGAAGTGGCCATCATCACCGACGATGTGCCGATGGGGGTGAGCCCGCAGGGGGCCGCCAGTCACGTCAAACTGTTGATGCTGGTCAACGATGTGAGCCTGCGCAATCTCATTCCGGGGGAGCTGGCCAAGGGATTTGGTTTCTTCCAGTCCAAGCCGTCGAGCGCCTTCTCGCCGGTGGCCATCACCCCGGACGAGCTGGGGGATGACTGGCGCGATGGCAAGGTGCTGTTGCCCCTGCGCACCCATCTGAACGGCGCCCTGTTTGGCGCACCGGATGCCGGGGTGGACATGACCTTCAACTTCTTCGAGCTGATTGCCCATGCGGCCAAGACCCGCCCCCTTGGTGCGGGATGCATCATCGGCTCGGGCACCGTCTCCAACTACGATCGCAGCGCCGGTTCATCCTGCATCGCCGAGCGCCGCATGCTGGAAATTCTTGATTGTGATCAAGCTATAACCCCCTATTTGCAGTTTGGTGATAGAGTGTCGATCGCGATGGAAGATCGCTCTGGCCAAAACCTGTTTGGCACTATCTCTCAACAGGTGGTGCCAGCGAGCGGTCAGGGAGGTTGATGGCCAGCGCCGGTTGGCGGCAAGGATATTCGGGATATGTCCGGATCACGACGAGCCCTCAACCGGTGCCGGATACACAAGGAGGCAGGTGGCGAGCACCTGCCGGGCTTCGGGCCCAGATAAGATGCAGGGACAGATTATGTTGCAGTTGTTTGGCTATTGGCGTTCGTCGGCAAGTTTTCGGGTACGGATCGTGTTGCAGCTCAAGGGGCTCGCCTACGAGCAGCATCCCATCAATTTGCGGCAAGGCGAGCAGAGCGAGAAGGCCTATCGCCGGATCAACCCCCAAGGGCTGGTGCCGTTTCTGGTGGATGGCGATGTGCAGATCGGTCAGTCGGTCGCCATCATGGAGTACCTTGACGAGACCTATCCCGCCTACTCACTGATGCCCTCTTCCCCCGACGCGCGGGCCCGGGTGCGCCAGATCGTCAACATGATCGCCTGTGATATTCACCCGCTCAACAATCTGCGGGTACTCAACTATCTGGAAGAGCACTTCAGGGCCAACAACGAGCAGGAGGCCCGCTGGTATCGCCACTGGATTGACGAGACCTTCACCGCCCTCGAACAGCTGTTGATGACCACCGCCGGTGTCTACTGCGTCGGCAACGAAGTGACCCTGGCCGACTGCATGCTGGTGCCCCAGGTCTACAACGCCCGTCGCTACGACATGACCCTGGACGATTACCCCACCATCCGCCGCATCGTCGCCAACTGCGAACAGTTGCAAGCCTTTATCAAAGCCGCCCCCGCCAACCAGCCGGACGCGCAGTGACAAGCTGACTTAACGAAAATCGCGGGATGGCATCAACACGCCATCCCGCGCGCTACATCTCCTTATCTCTTTAATCCCCTCTCTATGCGCTTTGCGTGCCTCGTATTGACGGCTGAATGTCGCCAAGGATCCTGCACTTGTCACATTTATCAACATTTTGCATCGATTGAGTCTTTGTTATCGGTGTTTTGGGCTGCCAGTCACACTCAAGTCAGTTGATTGGGCCTAGTATCGCCACGCCAGCGGGACAGCGGAAAGCAGAAATACGCACAGGTCGCCTATCAGGGGGCCTGGCTACCTCCCTGGTTTCCATGGTTTATTCGCACTGCTCTTTTTCGTGTTTACGGTTTGATGGCCCGCACTGCCCGCCCGTGTCACCGCGCAGATCCCTTGTGACAGCGGCAGGTTGACTGGCGCGCCACCGCTTATTTGCAACCACTCTGTGCAACAAGGAGATCTCATGTATTCCTTCAAAAAGTGCGTCGTCGCACTCTCCATCAACCTTGCTCTCTTCTCGTCGGCGTTCGCCTGTACCACCTTGCTGGTCGGCAGTGAAGCCAGCGCCGATGGCTCCATGATGGTGGCCCGCAGCGCCGACAGCGATGCCCTGAAAGCCCAGCATTTCGTGATCCATCCGGCCAAGCAGGGGCAGAGCGGTATGCACAGCTCCAAGGCTCACAATGGCGCCAATGATTTCAGCTACCCCTTGCCGAAAAACTCCCTGCGCTATACCACGGTACCGAACTGGAAGACCCAGCTGCATGGCGCCACCGGGTTCAACGAGAAGGGAGTCGGGGTGAGCGGCACCGAGTCCATTTTTGCCTCACCCGACGCGCTCGCCTTTGACCCCTATGTGGAAGATAAGGGGATCACCGAGGATGACATTCCCGATGTGTTGCTCTCCCGGTCCACATCGGCCCGCGAGGCGATCTCGTTGCTTGGCAACATCATCGAGACCATAGGCGCGGGAGAGGGATTTGGTGTCGCCGTGGTGGATGATAACGAGCTCTGGTATCTGGAGACCGCCACCGGCCACCACTGGATGGCGCAGCGACTGCCGAAAAATCACTATTTCGCTACCGGCAATCAGGGCCGCTTGCAGCAGTACGATCCCGCCAGTGCCGATACGATGGGATCGAAGAATCTGATCGAATTTGCCACCGAGAAGGGGCTCTACCATCCGCAAAAGGATGGGGCGTTCAACTTCTCGAAAGCCTATACCCGCGATGACGAGCGGGACCGCACCTATAACGATCCGCGGGTCTGGACCATCCAGCAGATGTTCAACCCCTCGCTCAAGCAGGCGGTGGATGCCGGTCGTCAGTTCCCGGTCACCCTCGCCCCCGAGAAGAAGATGACGCTGGAGGAGGTCAAGGCGGTGCTGCGCAATCACTATGACGGCACCGAGCACGATCCCTACAGCAAGGGGTTGAACGGTCAGGAGCCGTGGCGCCCCGTCAGTGTGTTCCGCACTTACGAGTCTCACGTGATGCAGGTTCGCCCCTGGATGCCGCGTGAGGTGGGGGAGGTGACCTATCTGGGCCTCGGCATGGCGGATCTGACCGCCTTCGTTCCCTACTACAGCGGTCTGGAAGCCTATCCGGCGCACTATGCCATGGGCAGTGACAAGGCCGACAGCGACTCCATCTACTGGAAATATCGCAAACTGCAGACCCTGGTGATGACCGATTACCCCAAATTGGCCCCCATAGTGAAGCAGGCGTACCAGAGCTGGGAGGCGAAGATCGCCAAAGAGCAGAAAGAGATGGAAGCCAGCTACCTGAAAACGGTCAAAACCGACAAGGCCGCCGCCAACAGCATGCTCAACGACTTCAATCTGCGGGTGATGAAGGAGGCGGAAACGCTGACCGACGATCTCACCAACCAGATCTTCACTGTACGCACCCAGGATATTCAGGCCGATATCTTCTTCGCCAACAAGGCGAAAAAGGACTGATTGCCCCCATGATGTGGTAAGGCGGCAGAGCGTGTCGTCATCCATGTCTTGAGTATGGTGATCTTCTCACTGTCACCTTTGTTATCAGAAGACGACATAACGAAAAGCCTTCACGGGAGTGAAGGCTTTTTTGCAGAGTGTGTTCAGATGAGCACGACGAAGTCTGTCTGGCTAAAAACGGTACTCGATATGGAGGGTATGGCTGTCCAGCCCCGGGTTCTTGTCATACATATAGGCGTTGGACATGTGCTCATACTGATAGCCGATCAGCCAATTCTTGGTGATGGCGTAACCGAGGCCGATACCCAGAGCGAACTGCAAGGGACCGCCGTAATCCTTGTAGCCGTGGCCGCGGGTGCCAAATTGATACTGATCGAGCCAGACCATTTCGCCGGGGATCCAGGTCACCCAGTTACCCCATTGGCATTCGATACGGGCACCGCCTCCCAGTCTTGCTGTCTCTTCATCTTCTACCTTGAGGGTACCGCCACGCACTCCCAATCCAAATTGACAGGCCGAGTCTCCCCAGCGCCAGAACATGTGGTGAAACTTGGCATCGGCGATCTTGATGTCAAGCTTTTCATTGCTGAACGCCTTGCCCAGCTGCAGGGCAAGAATATTGTCATTGGCCACGGCCCCTGTGCTGGTGAGCAGTGAAACCAGCAGGCCAATCCTTGATAGAGTGTTAGCGTCCATGCCCCCTCCAATGTCGTTGAGACCCTGTGGTGCCGATTCAATCGGACACATATCAGGCATAGTCAACAGGCAATAACCCTGTCAATCACGGCCAGAAAAACTAAAAAAAACCATGTTGGCGAATAAATGGTCTATCACTTTTATGTTCTCAATAACGGGGGAAAAACGGAGTCTGGCTGAACGTTATTTGAACAGTTTGTTATGTGTGATGTTAATGGCGGTCACTTTTCAGGCAATGGCTGAGTGGATTGATGGGGATATCAGAGAGGTTGCCGAACTCGAATAAAGTATTGCCAACCATATTTTAATTGAAAGTTCAATGGATGTGACTCACAAAAATTAATTTCTTTTTGGAGGAGCGAGGGATAATTAAGAAATTTCTAAATTAATCTTGCTTGTCGTCAAAAATATTTACACCGTACGAATACATTTATTACCAATGCTGCTTTGAGTGTAAATCTTTTAAAAACAGAGTCTTGTGTCCCTCTTTGTCGTGTGAAGAATGCAGGTGAGTTTTTTGAGTGTTGACCCAATTGTGGCTAATTGATAGCATTCGAAAAAAATGAGAATAAACATGATATACGTCACATTGTGACGTTCTAATGCACGGGGTGGGTGCTTACATTGCAATCAATTTCTGTCTGCTTTTTGAGCTGGCAGGCATCGTTATTTTCCCTCCTGTTTTAGTTTTACATCCATTTTGTCTGTTTTTTGTCCGGGAAGATGTCATTGCCGTGCGGTAGCTATGGCAAAAAAACAGTGTTTCGCATCAACATCGCTACATCTTTACAGCAATTGAGCAGCATTGCTCATTTTAGAGCTCATGCCTACTTCTGATGAGACTATTGCTGTTCTGTCTGAGATCCATCATATATCGTGTCTTGCTCGATTCACTCAGAACATTCTGAAATGTGTGCTGTAAATGGTAATTTTTTGAGCAAAGCCCTCTTGTTCAGACTGCCTGGTATCGCTTCGCAGTCTCGGCAGATTGTCTGTTGATGAGGAACTCAAAACCCGCTTTTGCAGTTGCAGGGCTGGGGATGAACAGCCACATGTCAGTTCGTTTTTTGGTCATGAAAGATAATGAGTCGATCGGCAATAGCGTTGCCAGACCATAAGGCGACCTGGCTTTAACAGATCAACACTTGACTCCATGGGAAATATTGACACATGAATTTTGCAACCCGGTTATTGGCCATATCGTTAGCCATACAAGTTGGTGGCTGTGCATATGAGCCAAAGCAGGTAGAAGCGTCTCGTCCTCTCGTCAACCCGTCAGTTGCTACTGAATTGTATGCCATGCCTCCCGATCTGCAGCAGGCGCTGAATACACTGCCACAAGGCGCTGCATTCAGTAGAAACAATGTTACCTATACCCTGGGGCAACGCTATGTTTCGGCTCTGGGTCTTGAGTGCGTTGAGTTGTTGTTTAACAGCATGCAAGGCCATTCGCAAAGGCGCGCGGCATGCAAGACTGAAGAACAATGGTATCTGATACCTCAACTGGAACAGACCTCTGTCAGCAACCTTCTTGCTGAGCAATAAAATGAAGGCACATGTTTTGAACAAAATGAAAATTTATCAGCTCGGCACACTTCTGTTTCTCATCAGTACATCCTGCGCAACCATGGCCATTGCCGCCCCGGATTTAGCGCAAGCAAATGGATCATCATTTGGTTACACCCTTTCAGGAAAGGCTGCTGAAAACACCGGCACCCAGCTTGGTGGTCAAGCAGCACTGAGTGGGCAGGCCAACACAAGTTCAACGACCGGGAGTTTTACCCAACAGAATCGTCAAGGGATGTTGTTACCCGGTGAGGCAGATGTACGTAAATTACTGCCCCTGGCAGAGGCTGGATTACCTCCTCCCTATGGCGCCAATCTGTTTGCCGGTGGCTATGAGACCGAACGCAGCGATGGCTTGAATGACAATTATCTGATAGCGCCAGGGGACAAGCTTAATATCTGGATCTGGGGTGCCGTCAATTTTTCAAATGTAGTGACGGTAGATAATCAGGGCAATATTTTCATCCCTGATGTCGGCCCGATAAATGTCAAGAATGTACCTGCCAGCCAGGTCAATAATCTGGTGACCAGCAGGATTGGCGATGTTTTTACAAATAATGTCAATATCTACGTCAACCTGCTGACAACAACTCCCGTGAGTGTGTTTGTCACTGGCCCGGTAATACGGCCAGGCCAGTATGCGGGTCAATCCTCTGACAGTGTGCTCTATTTTCTAAAGCGGGCTGGGGGGATCGACTCGGAGCGCGGCAGCTATCGTCAAATAAAGGTATTACGCCAGAATCAGGTCATCCAAAAAATCGATCTGTATGAATTCATGCAGCAGGGCAAAATGCCCAAGCTCTCTTTTAAAGATCAGGATGTCATCCTGGTAGAGCCACAGGGCCCGATGATAAATGTTGCGGGCAAGGTTCGTAATCCCTTCCGTTTCGAATTGACTCAGCGTAATACGCTAGGCTCGGAGCTGGTTAACTACGCACTGCCGCTTGCCAAGGTGAGTCATGTCGGGGTGATAGGTGACCGTCCAAGTGGTCCATTCTCCATCTATTTACCTTACAAGGATTTTGCCAGCCTCCAGCTTAAGGATGGTGACAAAGTCTTGTTCAATGATGACATGCATGCACAGGTTTATGATGTGCAGGTCGCAGGTAGCTATATGGGGCCCTCATATTTCACTGTGCGCAAGCAGACCAAGCTGCATGAGCTGCTCAACCATATTCCCATTGACCCACAGCTTGCCGATTACCAATCCATCTACCTGATGCGCAAGAGTGTCGCTGCGCGGCAAAAAGAGATGTTGGAAGAGTCGCTCAACCGGTTGGAGCGCAGTGTGTTTACTGCTCCTGCCAGCTCGGATGGTGAAGCGGCGATCCGTGCCAAAGAGGCAGAACTGGTGATGCGCTTTGTCGAAAAGGCCAGAAAAATCCAGCCTCTTGGCAAGGTGGTGGTCGCAGACAAGGGGATTGTCGCGAACATTCAGTTGGAACAGGGTGACCAGATTGTCATACCGAACAGAACGGACCTGATTCAGGTCGGTGGGGAAGTCTTGATGCCACAGGCTGTGGTCTATAACGCCAATGCGACTCTCGATGACTATGTGGCCTGGGCGGGTGGATTTACCGAGCGTGCGAATGACCAGCGGATTGCCGTGGTTCATGCCAACGGATTGGTGGAGTTTAAAGATAAGGGGAGTGTCCAGCCCGGTGATCAGATTTTGGTGTTGCCCAAGGTTGACAGCAAAACCATGCAATCGGTCAAGGATATTACCCAAATCATTTATCAGATCGCCGTGGCTGCTAACGTAGCAATTAACTAAGGCGCTTCTTGCTGTAAAAAAGCAGACTCGCCAATGGGCGAGTCTGCTATGGGTAAAGCGAACTAATGAATAAACCGATTCTTAATCAAACGCCGCGCACATCCTTGCAGGTGTTGCGAGATGTTGTCTTTGGCCTGCTTATTCGTGAGCTTAAAACCCGCTTTGGTAGTTACCGGTTGGGTTATGCCTGGGCTCTGCTGGATCCGCTGCTAATGATTGGTTTTTTCAGCCTGATTTTTGGCCTGCGGAACCACAGTGGCTTTGGCGGCGCGCCAGCACCACTCTTTATCACCGCCGGGTATTTGCCCTTTATCTTTTTTAAAAATGTGGTGAGTAAACTGCAAACGGCAGTTAGCTCCAATATGGGGCTGTTTTGCTACCGTCAGGTCACCCCATTCTCGACCTTCATCGCGCGCTTTATGCTCGAAACCATGGTGGGGATGATGGTGGGGGGGGTATTGATATTGGGGCTAATCTGGTTTGGTTTTGATGCCATCCCCGCCGACCCGCTGCAGGTGCTTCTTATCTATCTGCTTCTGATGGTATTCTCGTTTTCCCTCGGCATTGTTTTTTGTGTTATCTGCAACCTGATGCAAGAGGCCGACAAGTTTCTCGGTCTGCTGATGATGCCATTCATGTTTGTCTCTTGTGTCATGTATCCGCTAGCCACTATTCCGGCCCAATATCGGCACTGGTTTTTATGGAATCCGCTGGTGCATGCCCTCGAGCTGATTCGCAGTGGCTGGATTGCCGGCTATAGCAGCCCATATGTTAGTTGGGAGTATCTGGCTGCGGTCACCCTGATACTGCTCACCTTCGCCATGAGTTGCTATCGGTTAAGCCACCGCCGCTTGATTGCCAGTTAAAGTGATCCACATGATTGTTCTTGATTCAGTTACCAAGTATTACCCGACCAAATTTGGTCGTAACTATGTGCTGCGCGATGTCTCGCTCACCCTGCCTCGGGACCGCAATATCGGCATTCTGGGGGTCAACGGGGCGGGCAAATCGACCCTGCTACGACTGCTCGGGGGCATGGATATGCCCAACCGTGGCAAGGTGAGCCGGCATTGCCGGGTCTCCTGGCCACTGGCATTGGGGGGCGGTTTTCAGGGCAGCATGACGGGGCGTGAAAATACCCGCTTTGTTTGCCGCATCCACGGGGTACGCGAGACAGCTGCCGTGGAAGAGTGGGTCAAGGAGTTCTCGGAAATCGGTCAGCATTTCGAGCTGCCAATCAAGGGATACTCCAGTGGTATGCGTTCCAAATTTTCCTTTGCGGTTAGCATGGCGTTTGATTTCGATATCTATCTGACTGACGAAATCACCTCGGTGGGGGATGCCCGCTTTAAACAGAAGTGTATCGATGTATTTAACCAGAAACGTGAAACTGCCAGCCTTATTATGGTGTCGCACGATATGAAAAACCTGCGTCAGCAGTGTGATATGGGTATTTTATTACGAAATAGCCGATTGGAGGTATTTGACAATATCGACGATGCGATCCGTATTTATCAAAATCTATAATAAGCACAATTAAACATGACACAACCTATCAGAACAGAAAAGCCATCACGCTTCGTGCGGAAGCTTCGCAAACTTGGCAAAGAGCCGAAGCGTTTCTTCATTGATTCCAACGGTTATAAAATTGCCCACAGGTCCTGGCAACAGAGTCTGAAACTGGGCAGCTTTTTGTGGGTTGTAGCCTGCTTTACCATGGCATCGATCTATTTTGGCGGGATTGCTTCAGACCGTTATGTCAGCCGAAGTGACATCATTATCAAGCAGGCAGATCAGATCAAAATGTTGCCCGATGCTCTGTCTATGCTGGGGCTGGGTGGTAGCAATCATCAGGACGTATTGCTGGTACAAGAGTACCTGCGCTCCTGGGATCTGCTGGCCAAGCTGGATCGCGAATTGGCGCTCAAAGCGCACTACCAAAGCCATGATGCCGACTTCTTCTCCCGTTTATCGGGGGAGGCGACCCGCGAAGAGTTTCTTGAATATTACCGTGATCACCTGACCTTGCGTCTTGATGAACTCTCCGGGGTATTAACTATCGAACTGCAGGCTTTTGATCCCGTATATGGCCAGCAGGTAGTGAGCATGATGCTGAAAGAGGCGGAAGGTTTTATCAACAAGCTGGGCCATCAGGTCGCCATGGATCAGCTCGCATTTGTCGAGCAAGAGGTTAACCGTTCCCATCAACGCTTGCAGGCAGAGAAAGCCAAGGTACTGGCGTTTCAAAATAGCCATCAGCTAATCAGCCCGGAATCGACCAGCACTGCACGCCTTGGTGTGGTCAGTGAAATTGAAGCCGAGCTGGTGCGCCAGCAGGCAGAACTGAAGCAATTGCGCAGTTATATGAAAGAGAGCGCACCAGGGGTGGTATCGGTGCAAAGTCGTGTTGATGCGTTAAGCAAGCAACTGAAACAGGAAAAGGCGAAATTGACCACCAATGATGCCGGTGCTGGCACTCAGTTGGCACCTGAGGCAATGAACGAAATCACTGCCCAATATATGGATCTGAAAACCCAGGCCACTCTGGCTGCTGATCTCTACAAGACGGGCCTTATCAGTCTGGAGCAAGCCCGCGTTGAGGCATATCGCAAGCTGAAACACCTGCTGGTCGTGACGCAGCCAACCTTGGCGGAAGAAGCCGAATACCCACGCCGCTTGTATAACCTGGTCACGATTGGTGTTCTGCTTTGCCTCTTCTATGGCCTGATTGTTATGGGGCTGGCGACCTTGCGTGAACACCAGGATTGATAAGGTGATGCAAGATAGGTCAGGTCTGTATTCTTGGCAGATGAGAATATCATCTGCCAAAGAGATATGTTGAGGAATGAGGTCTGCCTGTCAGAATATAGCCAAGTGACTATTTTATAAAAATTTATTGGTTTTTTTATAAAAACCAGCATGCTGTTCATATTCCACACTATATAGACAATAGGTGGTTGTGATTTTTACTGGATTATATATGTGGATCAATTTCTTTGGGCAATAATCAACGACCATGTATTGCTTTAGTGGCCGACCAGTTTACTACATTCAGTTTGGCTCCAGACGCAGATTTAATTCAAATAACACCGATAGATTGGCAATGGAAGTTAAGATTTTACAAACCTGACTTTTTATTTGTCGAATCAGCCTGGCGTGGTTATAAGGATAGCTGGAAAGGGAAAATAGCCAGCTATGCCCATAGTTCGCCCAATAAACCAGAGCTGCGGAGGGTGCTGGAATTCTGCCAAAAGCGGAAAATCACAACAATCTTCTGGAACAAAGAAGATCCGTTTCACTTCGAACGCTTTGCTGATGCGGCCGCGTTGTTTGATGTAGTCTACACCACGGACTCCGGCTCACTGGAGCGCTATCATGCGCTCCCCCATCAGCGTTTTCAGCATGTCGGTGTGCTGATGTTTGCTGCCCAGCCACGCTGGTATCAACCTGCAGAGAAGGGAGTGCGCGGTCAGGAGGTCGCATTTCTGGGGGGCTATTATGGTAACGAGCTGGCTGAGCGAAGCAGGGTTCAGGAGGATATTCTTCTGGCATTGCGAGATAAGAATCTGATTATTTTTGACCGGTTTTGGCAGAAGGGAAATGGCTGCAGCTATCCTGAGCAACTACAACCCTACTGTAAACCTGCGATCACTCAAATGTCGGTTGCCAAGGCATATCAGCAATATCAAATATATTTAAACTTCAATACGATTAGTCAATCTTCAACCATGCTATCCCGTCGGGTGTTTGAATTGGCCGCTGCTGGCTGCCCTATTATCAGCACCCCTTCGATCGCCATGGATAACATTTTTGGCAAGAGCATTGTCGCAGTGCAGGATGGTGCCGCGGCGCGCGAATGGTGTGAACAATTACAAAAAAACGTTCGACTAAGAGACGAATTGGGTCAAAACGCGATGGAAATCGTGCTGGCCCAACACACCTGGCAACACAGGCTGACACAGCTCAACAGTGAACTCAGTCTTTATTAGTTAATTTCGGATAGATAAAACCAATTAGCTCACACGGGAGTGATTATTATGCCAATTAAGGCGCAGCGAGTATTGATCGTTTTTGGTACTAGACCGGAAGCCATCAAGATGGCCCCTATCGTCAAGGCTTTCCAGGCCAATCGCAAGGTTGACGTGCGGGTCTGTGTGACCGGGCAACACCGGGAGATGCTGGATCAGGTTCTCAACCTGTTCGAAATTGAACCGGAATATGATCTCAACATCATGAAGCCGGGCCAGGATCTGACCGATGTCACGACCGCCATCTTGCAGGGGCTCAAACCCGTTTTTGCCGAGTTCAAACCGGACCGCATTCTGGTGCATGGTGACACGGCTACGTCGTTTGCGGCGACACTGGCCGCCTACTACCACCGTATCGCGGTTGGCCATGTTGAAGCAGGGCTGCGCACCGGCAACATCTACTCTCCCTGGCCGGAAGAGGGGATGCGTCGTTTGACTGGCGGCATCGCCGATCAACACTACACCCCGACGATCAGCTCGCTGAAAAACCTCATCATGGAGAACATCGCTCCGGAGACCATCTTCGTCACCGGTAACTCGGTGATCGACGCCCTGATTGAGGTTTCCCAACGCATTGATAAAAACCATGGCATGAAGGCTGAGCTGGCCGCGCGCTTCCCTTTCCTCGACAAGAGCAAGAAGCTGATCCTGGTCACCGGTCATCGCCGCGAGAATCACGGCGATGGCTTTGAGCGGATCTGCAAGGCGCTCTCCGTGCTGGCCCAGCGAGATGATGTGCAAATCGTCTATCCGGTGCACCTCAACCCCAATGTACAAGAGCCGGTCAACCGCAACCTCAAGGGGCTCGACAATGTGCATCTGATCGAGCCGCAAGATTACCTGCCGTTCGTCTATCTGATGAAGCAGAGCTACCTGATCCTGACCGACTCGGGCGGTATTCAGGAAGAGGCGCCCACCTTGGGCAAACCGGTGCTGTGCATGCGAGACACCACAGAGCGTCCGGCTGCAGTCAAGGCCGGAACAGTTCGTCTGGTGGGGACCTGTGACGAGACTATCGTTGCAGAAACCGTTCGCCTGCTGGATGACGAGCTGGCCTACCAGGTGATGAGCCATGCCAACAACCCCTATGGGGATGGCAGAACCAGTCAGCGCATCGTTGAGGCCGTCATCGGCTTGAGCGGCGCCCTCGGCCAGCAGATCGATAGCAGCCTGCAAGTGGCCTGATTTACAGATTACATAACTGTCCTTGGGGGCATATTGCCCCCAGTTTTCCTTTTGAGAGCACAAAATAATGAAATTCGAAACCATCTCCGTCGTTGGTCTGGGTTATATCGGTTTGCCAACAGCAGCAGTCATCGCCAGCAACGGCATTCGGGTTATCGGAGTCGATGTCAACCAGCATGCGGTAGACACCATCAATCAGGGCAAGATCCATATCGTGGAACCGGGCCTGGAAGATCTGGTCAAGCAGGCGGTGCAGGATGGCCACCTGAGCGCATACACCAGCCCGCAGAAGGCGGATGCCTTCCTGATTGCTGTGCCGACCCCGTTCAAGGGTGAAGATCACGAACCGGATCTGAAATATATCGAGAGTGCTTCCCGTGCCCTGGCGCCCATGCTGGAGAAAGGCAATCTGGTGGTACTGGAGTCCACTTCTCCGGTGGGGGCCACCGAACAGATGGCCAAATGGCTGGCCGAAGAGCGCAGCGATCTGACCTTCCCGCACACAGTGGCAGAAGGCCAGACCCCTGACATCTTTGTTGCCCACTGCCCGGAGCGCGTGTTGCCCGGTCAGGTGATCCGCGAGCTGGTGGAGAACGATCGCATCATCGGTGGCATGGACAAGGCCAGTACCGAAGCCGCCACTCAGGTCTACAAGATGTTTGTCAAGAAGGGTGAGTGCATCGCCACCGAAGCGCGCACCGCCGAGATGAGCAAGCTGACCGAGAACGCCTTCCGCGACGTCAATATCGCTTTTGCCAATGAACTGTCACTGATCTGTGACCAGCAGGGCATCAATGTGTGGGAGCTGATCTCCCTTGCCAACCGTCACCCGCGAGTCAATATTCTGCAACCGGGTTGCGGCGTGGGTGGCCACTGCATCGCAGTCGATCCCTGGTTTATCGTCAACCAGAATCCTGACACTGCCAAAATCATCCACCAGGCTCGCCTGGTCAACGACTACAAGCCGCACTATGTGGTGGCGCAGGTAGAAAAAGCGGTTGCCGGTCTGAGCAATCCGAAAATTGCCTGTCTGGGTCTGGCCTTCAAACCGGATATCGACGATCTGCGTGAGAGCCCGGCGCTGGATATCACCAAGACCCTGGCAAATAACCCGGCTTATAAAATTCTGGCGGTTGAGCCCAATATCGAAGCACTGCCGCCGGTACTGGAAAACCGTAACAACGTCGTTCTTTCCACACTATCCAATGCCCTGCAACAGGCTGATGTAATCGTGATTTTGGTCAAGCACAAGCAATTCCTGGGCATGACCCTGCACGATGCAAGGTCCAGCGAGATACTCGACTACGTTAACGCCATTCAGTAATTAACTACGGGGCCATGTCAACATGGCCCCGTTCACATATATAAAAAACATGAAAAAACAAATAAATAATAGAATTAAAAAGAGAAAGACAGCTGCAACGTCAAAAGCTGATCTGATAAAGCAACTGGATATTGCGACCAATACGTCTGCAGAAAAGATAGATCTTCTTGAAGGTGAGGTTTCTCTATCTAAAACCCAATTGCATGAAGCCAGGGTTAAATATAGAAACATTACCCAGCAGGTCGCCAATTATAAGAGGAAAGTCTCACTCCTAGAAAAGGAGTATGATGAAGTTCGTGTACAGAGGGATGCTCTTGAGGCACAGCTTCACCAGCTTAATAATCAGGTTGAGCAACTCAATGAACACCTATTGAAAAAAGACAGCATCCTGTCTGTCAATACGGCGATAACACAATCTATTCAGTCTGATCAAGAACACATGAAAATGGACTTCTTGCGTTCAAGGCTTGCCCTTCATGAAATGAGGCAAGAGTTGGCGCGTGTTCATCATGAACTGGAAGAGCAGCGGATGAAAGCTGCCAAACTTAAAAATACCCTCTCTTATCAACTCGGCCACGCACTTATTTTCTCGACCAAGAGCTGGAAGGGCTTCTTCTCTTTACCACTCAAATTATTGGCACTGAAGAAGACAGCTAAAGAACGTCGTGGAATTACCTCCTCCCCAAACATCTTGCCCAAGTTACTGCTTGACACGACAGGTGTTACCAGTCGTGCCGATCTGATTCATCTTGAACGTGCTATCGAGAAACTGGTTTTGGATACGGGCGATGGTATCTCCAACGCGTTAAGACGTCTAAAAGTCGCCAGTATTATGGATGAATTCACCTATCTATCCTACGAGCCTGAGTGCAACCTGCTTCAGCTTACCCCGCAGAATTGGTTGACCGAGCTTGAGTCATTCCGGCCAGAGTTGCTCATGATCGAGTCTGCCTGGCGCGGTAAAAATGACCTCTGGGGCAGTAAAGTCGGCCATATGAGCCAGGAAGTCGTCAATATTGTCGAATGGTGCCGCAATAACAGTGTACCCACAGTCTTCTGGAATAAAGAAGATCCGGTTCACTTTGAAACCTTTCTTAATACAGCAAAGCTCTTTGATTATGTCTTTACCACAGACATCGATTGTATTAGTCGATATAAGACAGCTCTTGGGCACGGTCGTGTTTATTTTCTGCCATTTGCTGCCCAACCAAAGGTTAATAACCCGATTGAGAAGTATCAGCGTAAGGATGCATTCTGCTTTGCCGGTGCCTACTATACGAAATATCCTGAACGTACCCGTGACCTCGGGGATTTTTTGTTGAGTCTGCCCAATTTTAAACCAGTTGAAATATATGATCGTAATTTTGGAAAAAATATTCCTGATTATCAATTCCCAGAAGAGTATCAACCTTTTATTGTCGGTACGCTCCCTTATAGCGAGATCGACAAGGCCTACAAGGGTTATTACTACTCTATCAATTTGAACTCGATCAAACAGTCGCAATCGATGTTTGCGCGCCGAGTTTTCGAGTTGCTTGCTTCCAACACGATCACCGTCAGTAACTTCTCTCGTGGAGTTCGCGCCATGTTTGGCGATTTGGTCTTCACAGGGGATTCCGGGAGTGAGTTGGTCAGGCGGTTGCAGAATGTCGTCGGCAATCCGCTAAAGGTGAAGCAGCTACGACTGATAGCCCTACGCAAGATCATGCTGGAACATACCTACCAAGATCGTCTTGCCTATATCTACTCCAAAGTCAGCGACACTCAGCTTGAAAACATGCTGCCCGCTATCTGCGTCACGGGCTACGCCAGAAGCATCGAAGAGTGTGTTCTCCTGATGCAGCACTTCAATCGTCAGCAGTATGACAACAAGCGTATGGTTATTGTCACAAGCAATGGATTGGACACCTCTGGTCTCGCGCCTCAGGACGCGATCTCCTTGCTCAGTGCTTCCGACGCAGAGCAGTTGCGACTACGCGAGGTGTGCGGTGGCGCCTGGCTGTCGGTCATGGTCGCTGAAGATTACTATGGCCCCCATTATCTGACTGACATCATCATTGCGACTCGCTATACCGACGCACAGGTCATCGGTAAAGGAGCCCTCTATAAGGTCAAGAGTGATGAACTGCAATTAAATTATGGTGAGCGAATTTATCAAGAGGTGGCTAGCCTGCCGGCGCGTAGCAGCCTGGCGTTTGGTTCAGTGATCCCCGAGAACAACCTTCGCGAATGGGTCACCAGCCTCTATACCTATCACTATGAAAATGTTCTCGCCTTCTCGGTGGATGAATTCAACTACTGCATGAATGGTGCTGAGGTTGCTGAACGCTTCGATGCGTTCAATGCCCCCACACTGGAAACCGGTTATGGCCTGTCCGAGCTCAACCAGATCGCAGAAAATTGTCAGCCATTTGAGCGTAGTGTTGATGAACTGCCCGCCCTGCACGCAACAACCCTGAATGAGTTGCTGGTACCGGCCAAAAATACGCAAGTTTCAGCCGTGATGGAAAATGGCCTGCTGACCCTGAGTTCCTCTCTTCCGGACGGAAAACATGAATACTGGTATGCCAAGCGCGAACACCACCTGTCGGAATTCAATGTACAAGATGGCAAGCTACGCCTGCACATGGAAACCACACCGGGGCTGAATCTGCAATTTGTCCTCTTCTTTATGGACAGTAACAAGGAGCGGCTTTCTCATGTGGTGAAACCTGCCAATCGCAATGTGGAGATTCCACTCCCCAGCGGGACGGCATCGGTCAAGTTTGGCCTGCGGATCTATGCTGCTGGCTCGGCGTCGCTGTCATCGCTCATTCTTGACTTCAAGCCTCAGACACCCTGCCAGCAACTGGCGTGCAACCCGTACCTGGTGATTACCAACAACTATCCCAGCTACAACGACCTTTATAAAAATGCCTTCGTTCACAGTCGCGTCAAGGCTTATAAAGAGGCTGGTGTAGTCTGCGATGTCTTCCGCTTCAAGGCCGATACAGCGCTCTCTTATCATGAGTTCGAAGACATAGATGTCACCACAGGGGGAGCCGAAGCGCTCGAGGTACAACTACGGCACGGTCGTTACAAGCACATCGTGATCCACTTTATCGATCGCGGAATATGGGATGTTATCAAGCAGCATCTGGACCAGGTGCAGGTGACCGTCTGGACCCATGGCGCTGATATTCAGTCCTATGAGCGACGAGCCTTCCTCTATGACACACCTGAGCAACATGCCAAAGCACAGACCTTGAGCGATGCCCGTCTTTCTCTGTGGCGAGAGATGCTCAGCCCCATGCACCCAAATCTGAAGATAGTCTTTGTGTCACGGTATTTGGCGGAAACCTCTATGGAAGATCTGGGAATCCAGATCCCACCGCAGCAATATGCAATCATCCATAATCCGATTGACACTGACTTCTTTGAATACAAACCAAAAAGTGTTGAGCAGAGAAAGAAAATTCTTTCTATCCGACCTTATGCCTCCCGCGTTTATGCTAATGACCTGATGGTCAAAGCCATTTTGGAGTTGCAGCGATACGAGTTCTTTAAAGAGCTCGAATTCAGAATCATTGGTGACGGCCCACTATTTGACGAGATCCTCGCTCCCATCGCCGGACTGGACAACGTCATTATCGAACGGCGCTTTGTCAATCGTCATGAGATCAAGGCGCTCCATCAGCAATATGGTCTCTTTATGTGCCCCACCCGTATGGATACACAAGGTGTATCACGGGATGAGGCAATGTCTTCAGGTTTGATTCCATTGACAAATAATGTGGCAGCGATACCTGAGTTTGTAGATATAAATTGCGCAGTTCTGGCTAGTGAAAATGACTCCACAGAGATCGTCAATGGGATCATAAGCATATACAATAATCCAGATAAATTCACAACTATGTCATTTAAATCCAATGATATGGTTAGAAATAAATCTAGCCACAGGAATATTATCAGTAAAGAGTTAAGTCTCATAATCAAATAAATAGTTTAAAATTCATTTTGATTTTTACGTAAAAGCGGATTAAGCATTTCTTACAACTTCCAAGATGTTTAAGTTCATATTTAATTACCTTTAAATACTAGTGGATATATAGATGAAAAACTACATTATACTAACTAGATTCAGTGTTATAATGAAAAGCACCTTGTCCGCTTGGAGAATTTCATCCAACAGTGACATCAAGGATGTTGTTAATAGAGTCTTTGAAGAAAAAAGATTGAGGTCAAGGACTAATATTTTTACTCGACATTCCCTGCCAATAATTGATGTGGCAAGTAAAACTAGAAATATCAAACATATCGTTGTTACTTCAACGCTTTTGCCTGATTGGTGTAAGAAAGAGCTTGATGAAAGCTCAAATAAATATGATTGGCTTGATATAGTCTATGTAGACCCTGATACTGGATATAACTTGAACAGAGAAATATCCAAAGCGGCAGATAAACTTTCAAAAAAGTTAGCTCAAGAGAACATCATAATTGCTAGCCTTAGGCTAGATGATGATGACTTGCTATCCTCTAATTACTTTGAAACTATAGATCAATATCAGAAAAGTGAATTTGTAGACTATTGCATATCTACACCACGTGGCTACAGAGGCCTATATGATGGAGATAAGTACCTTTGTTTTAGTTATGAGAACATTCCAAATAATGCATACGGTATGGCCATAATAACGAGTTACTCTTTAAAAAACTCATCTTTTACTTCTCAATATCTTTTCCCACCAGGTACTCATATTGACATGGATAAACGCATACCAGTCATTCTAGATGGTAGAAAGCATACTTTTTTGAGAACTATGGGTAGAGATAATGATGGATTTTCTCTTGGTTCCAGCTATGCATATGAAGATGAACTTAGTCAGATAAGAAAAAAACACTTCCCAAATCCTATATCTGAGACGGAAGAGGTGGAATCGCTATTTGGAGTCACTGGAGAGAAAATATCGATATTTGAATATCTATCTGAACTAGTCACTTTTAAAAACAATAATATAATTATATCTTACAATAAAAATAAAGAGATAGATATAGAGATGGCATTCTATTTAATAGACTTGAATGGTAATAAAATAATTACAACTAATTATTCTGATGAATTGCATTTTTCATTTCCGGCAAAATATCATGGAACACATCAAGTAATCGCTTTTTGCAAAAAAGGGGATGAAAGAGAGAAGAGGGTTGTGAAAATTGAATCATAACGAAGGTGATAAAATCGATAATAACCTCGAAGAGTTATTTGATGGGGATGTTCTTGTTGCTATTAAAAAAAGCAATCCGGCTTCCAAAAAACTAGTTGTTATGTTGAATGGAGCAATAAACAGAAATATTAGCCAGCCTCCAGTTTTTCAGAGAAAAACTTGGCTGGAATACATGCCTTACAATGTATTAATAATTCCTGATAAAACAGTTGAGATCAATGACTCTCTTGAGCTTGGTTGGTATTTAGGTCAATCAAATAGCGATTACATACATAGCATAGCTAAACTAGTTACTAATACGGCAAGCGAATTAAATATAGACAACGAATCGATTACCTTTTATGGCTCATCCGGTGGTGGATACGCGGCACTCATACTGAGTACATTGCTAATAGGGAGTGGCTCAATATCAATAAACCCTCAAATAATTCTAAAAAATTATATAAGAAGAGTTTATGATAAATTTATATTAGATACGGGGCATGATGAGAAGTCTCCACTTCTAGCTGTTACATCATATATGGATGAGCGGAAATATATTCCTAGAATTACATTGATTCAGAATAGGCAAGACCATCTTCATTATAAAGAACACTTTGTCCCTTTCATGAAATGGTACCTATCTAAGTCAAGTGAATTATCAACTTTTGGTGATTTTTTAGTCGCCGAGTTTACTAATGATAAAGGTCATAACGCTATTCTGAATGTGTATGAGTCAATGCCATATATAGAGAAAGAATACTCACATTCATATCTGACTGCACAGAAAAGAATAAATGATGTGCCAACAATAACTTTATACACCCAAAAGAACAAAATTTTATTTAAAATGAGTGGAGTTAATGACAAAGCTCTTATCTTTCTTAAGGGGCAAGTTTCTGATGAAACTGCGGACACGCTTTTACAAAAGGGGTGGATGAACTCACCTAAGATAGGGTTATGCAAATATGCGACAAAAGAAGATTCTGAAAATGATATGTTTTATGTTTCGTTAGACTATCTATCTTGTGTTGACATAGGCATATTGCATTGGCAATCTGAGTCCACAATTTACTATAAAGTGTTAAGTCAATAATGTAGTAAGTATTTTATGCGTGACTTAGTCTCGGCACATCCCTGCTGCAAACACAGGATGTTATATTCATGAGTCAATTGAGTTTGATTATTCCCTTTCATGACCAGCCTTTTGCCAGAAGGAGTGCCGAGGCAATTAAAAGAATGACTAAGTGTTTAAGCGTTGTTGATAATATGTCACAGTTGCAGTTAATCGTGCCTACCAACAAACGTAGCTTGTTTTGTGAGACATCTAAAAGGTATTTTGTAAATTACATCCCTTCTGAGGGAGTATATTCACCAGGACAAGCAAGAAACAAGGCGGTCTTACAGTCCAGAACAGACTTTGTTTTTTTTGTCGATGCCGATTTGATCTGTTCTCCAGTATTAGTTAACTCGCTGAATGAACAATGTCTTGTAAGCAAATTAGAACAACAAACTGAATTTGAAATGTACCCCTGCCTCTATCTGACCAAAGAAGAGACAGAGCACTTTGACGGGGATTTTCAGGGCTGCCTGGAGTCTTTTTTGCGGGGAGAAAATCACAGGGTGGAAGGAATCGCCCTGGCCAGCAGTTGCTTGCTGATGAATCGCGAGTGGTTTTTGCAGCTGGGGGGGTTTGACGAGCAGTTTGTCGGCCATGGCGGCGAAGATCTCGAACTGATTGACCGGCTCACCCGTCATTACCCCATCGGGCCGAGACCGGATGACTATGCCCTCAATATCAAGGCACAGCATCCGGGGGATTATCAGGGGTTTCGCCGCTATTTCAGTTATTATGCGCTGCCCCATCTGTTTGCCGGTCGGTTTCTGGTTCACCAGTGGCATCCGCGCCCCCTGACTCACCCTTACCACAAACGTCGGGCTAACAATGATCAGCTGCTTGAGCAGATGCTGGCTCGCAGCGAAGCAGAGCGAGGCCCGTTGAAAGGGCCCGTGGTGCCCTGTAACGACCTTGGCGGGGAACTGCCGGATTTTCGGGAGTGGATGATCCGCTTGCAGGAGGAGGCTGGCTATCCGGTGAGTGAATATCCGGGTCTGTTGCGCTGGCAAGAGGGGGTACAGCGCAAGCGGCCACTGTGGCGCAAGCTGCGCAAGCTCTACCTCAACCCTCGGGCCTTTTTCAGAGATATGTTTAAGACCACGTCTCGCTGAACTCTTTTTATCTGAGCAATTTGCATGACTCTATGGACACAATCCAGCGGCATTTTGGCCCGCAGCGCTCAAATCAGCGCATGTCTGGGACAACCCTTGGCGCGCTTTGCTTCCCCTGATGCCGTACAGCTGGGGGATGTGCTGGTCGGCTGGGGCCAGAAGGCCAATACCCACCAGATCAAGGAGCAGGCAAAGGCCCTGAGTTTGCCCTATTGGCAGCTGGAAGACGGCTTTATCGGTTATATCGGCCATCCCGCCAGGGGGGGCAAGGCGGTCTCGCTGATCGCCGATCCGGTGGGGATCTATTACGATGCCCGCCAGCCCAGCCAGCTTGAGCAGTTGATTGCCACCCCGTGCGAGCCACAGATGTTGGCTCGGGCCGAGCGACTTATCGGTGAGTTGGTTCGCCTCGGGGTCACCAAATACAACTGTTATGCCACTTACCCCGCTCAGTCGATTGCCAGCGGCAGCGTGACCGCCCTCTCTGCTGTCGGGGACTATGGCGGCTTGCCATCGGCACTGGCCGCGCGGTTGCAGCAGAGCGCCAAACCCAGGGTCCTGCTGGTCGATCAGGTCGCAGGGGATCTCTCCATCCCGGGCGCCCTGGCCAGTGAAGCGGATTTTGTGGCGATGGTGGAGGCGGCCCGCCGCAATCATCCCGATGCGCGCCTGTTGCTGCGCACCCATCCCGATACTCGCCTTGGCAAGAAGCGCGGGGTGTTGGCCCGTCTGAACCTGGATGATGTGGAGATTTTGGCCGATCACTGCCATCCCCATGCGCTGCTCAATGTGGTGGATGCTGTCTATACGGTGTCATCCCAGCTTGGTTTTGAGGGCCTGTTGCTTGGCAAGCCGGTCTATTGCTTCGGTATGCCGTTTTATGCCGGTTGGGGGCTGACCCATGACAGCAAGCAGTGTGAACGGCGCAACGTAAAAGTGTCGCTCGCCCAGCTGGTCGCGGCAGCCTTGATCCGCTATCCCCGCTATCTCGACCCTGTGCTGGGCCAGCGTTGCGAGGTAGAGGAGGTGATCGCCATTATTGCCAATCAGCGCCGCCCCGCGCCGCGCTGGCGCAGGCTTTATCTGGTCGGTTTCTCGCTGTGGAAGCGGGCATTTATGCAGGCGTTTTGCCAGCATTTGGCCGATGAGTTGCGCTTTGTGCGCAAGCCACCCAAGCGGTTGACCGGTGACGAGCAGATATTGGTGTGGGGTAGCCGCCACCCCGATCTCGCCTCTGCAATCAGGGTCGAGGATGGTTTTATTCGCTCGAGGGGGCTGGGCTCCAATCTCTGTCGTCCCTCCTCCTTGTCACTGGACCCGGTCGGGATCTATTTCGACAGTCGCACTCCCAGCGGGCTGGAACAGTTGCTCAACTATCAGGAGTTGACAGAGGCAGAGGTCAAGCGCGGGGATGCGCTGCTCGCCTTGCTACGGGAACACAGGGTCAGCAAATACAATGTGGGCGAGCCGCAGCACTACACCAGGCCTGATGATGGCCGTGAGCTGGTGCTGGTGGTGGGTCAGGTGGATGGCGATGCCTCCATCCTAACCGGGAGCCCCCATATTCGCAGCAACGAGCAGTTGCTGTGGGCGGTGCGAGCGGCTAAACCCGACGCTCATATTCTCTACAAGCCACACCCTGATGTGGTGGCGGGCAATCGTGGTGGGGCGATTTCTGCGGCCTGTCTGGCGGAGTGTGTCGATAGTCAGGTGCTGGATATTGGGCTCACCAGCCTCTATCCCCATGTGGATGAGCTGCATACCATGACCTCGCTCAGTGGCTTCGAGGCGCTGGTGCAGGGGGTCAAGGTGACGACCTGGGGCCAACCCTTCTACAGTGGCTGGGGGTTGACCACGGATGCCAATCCGCCTGCTCGTCGTCGACGTAGTCTGCCGCTGGCGGCGCTGGTCTATCTGACGCTGGTTGCCTATCCGCTCTATCTCGATTGGCAGACCGGGCTCTGGATAAGTCCGGAGCAGTTGATCCACCAACTGGCGAAGCAGGGACACTCATCGGCCCAAAAAGCGAGCCGCTGGCAACGCTGGCAGCTCAAGCTCGGTTACTTGTTCCAGACGCTCATGCAGCGCCCCTCTCTCTCCCCGTTTTTGAGATAAGTCGTCAATGAAGATTTTGTTACTGCAAGGCCCGCTTGGCCCTTTCTTTCAGACCCTGAGTCGCCAGTTGACCGAGGCGGGACATCAGGTGGTGAAGATCCATTTCAATGGCGGGGATGAGTGCTGGCCCTGTGCCGGAAAAAATCTGCGTTTTCGCGGGAAACCGGAAAGCTGGAACGCCTTTTTCCGCCGGGTGCTCAAGCAGCAGGGTATCGATACGGTGATCTGTTACGGGGACTGCCGTTATTACCATCTGGAGGCTGGCCGTATCTGCAAGTTGAAGCGAGTGCCATTCTGGGCGATGGAGGAGGGCTATCTCAGACCCGATTTCGTCACGCTGGAGCAGGGTGGGGTCAATGCCTTCAGCCCCTGGTATGAGCGGCGCGATCAACTTGCCCAACTGGATTGGCCTGTGCCTTATGACAGCTCGCTCAAGGTGGGCAAGACCTTTGCGGTGCGCGCCTGGTATGCCAGTCGCTACCACATCAACAAGTCGCTGTTCCGTTGGCGTTATCCCCACTTTGTGAATCACCGTCCCTGGAGTCTGGTGCAGGAGGCGATGGGGTGGGTCTGTGGCGCCATGGTGAAATACGGCAACTTGCGCCAGGATCGCGCCCTGCTCAAGGCGTTGCCGCAGCACGCCGGGCGGATCTTCTTTGTGCCACTGCAAGTGACCGAGGATTTTCAGATCCGGGAGCACTCTGACCTGAGCGGGGTGGAGGAGATGGTTGCGCAGGTGATCAACTCCTTTGCGGAGCATGCCAAACCCGAAGATGTGTTGCTGTTCAAGCACCACCCCATGGATCGGGGCTATGTCAGTTATCGTGCCCAGATAAACAGACTCATTGCGGTGCTTGGCCTGGAGGGGAGGGTCTTTTACGGTTATGAACTGCCGCTGCCAACCCTGTATCCCTTGCTCAAAGGGGTGATCACCATCAACAGCACGGTCGGTCTCTCTGCTTTGCTCCATGATGTACCCACCTTCTGCATGGGGCGGGCACTCTATGATATTGACGGTCTGACCACCAAAGGTTCGCTGGCCTCCTTCTGGCACTCGCAGAGCCCGGTATGTGCCGAGACATTCAAACGGGTGCGCCACTCCTTGCTCCATCTGACCCAGCTCAATGCCAGTTTTTACCGTCATCTGAAAATGAGTGCGCTGGCGGTCATGGAAAAAATGAAGCTTTCAGCGCCGAATATGCGTGATGAGCTTGTATCGCCGGAACGCCGTATGAGGGTGAATAATACCATGTGCCTTACATTACCCTGGCTGGCCACTCTCGATGGTATTAGCGACCCGTTTACATCTATCGGTTCAACCGCTCTGATGTTACTCGTTTGATGTCTGCCTATTTTTGATTTAGTGTGTTAGTGAGAGGTAAATAAAACCAGGAAGGTTAACATGAACATTCACGGTTGCTTGTTATCCATTGGACTCTTGGGGTTGCCGACTTTTTCCATGGCAGCTGAACATGATCTTTCACTCATTATTCACGGGGCATCAATACACAGTGATTGTTCGCAGGGAACAGGAAAAAAAAGCAAAACCTGTGACTTTAATGGTTTTAACCCGGGATTGGGATTGGCGTGGGTGTTCTTGGGTGACAACGACACGGGAAAACTTGCGCTGCGCGGCGGGCTTTATCGGGATTCTCTAGAAAATACAGCTGGTTATGCGGGTTTTTCTTATCGGAAAGAGTGGTATCTCACCGAACATGTTTTTGCTGGGGTAGGGGCGCAGGCTGGTTATCTCAACGGTTCGGGTATTGATGGTTTTGCCGCTTTGCCGATAGTGATACTGGGTTACAAGTCAGTTGCATTGGAAGTCGGTTATGCACCCAAGGTTGATTGGGTACCTGGGGGAGACCATGTCGCGGTCACCACCTTCTCATTGCGATGGACGCTGTAATATTAGCGAAATATGATCGCCATTACGCATTGTACTTTGTCATTTTGTCACGTTTTTTTAATACACATTTGTGGTGGATATAATCTGGCAAGCTGTGTGAAATATATTTCAGGCCAGATTTTGACTTGTGAGTCATAAAATGGTGCCCCATTTTATCTGAGCAACAATTATTGTGGATTTATTTCAAGATGAGCTAAGTGGCATATTCATTTATCAATATTGATTGCATCTGGAACATTTAAAAATAAAAAGCCCTTCACCATGGTGAAGGGCTTTTTGCTATCTGGCGTTAGCCGATGGGGTCGCCCCGCTCTGGCTTAGTAGCCCTGCTGGTGCACGTCCATTACGGCGCGGCCTGACGGGTCGGCCATCTCTTTGAACTTGGCATCCCACTCCAGCGCGGTGGGGGTGGAGCAGGCGACCGACTTGCCGTAGGGCACGGTGCGGGCGGCGGCTTCCAGCGGGAAGTGCTCGTCGAAGATGGCGCGGTAGAAGTAGGCCTCTTTGGTGAGCGGGGTGTTGATGGGGAAGCGGAATGCGGCCGCCTCGAACATCTGATCCGTCACTTCCTGTTCCACCATGGCTTTCAGGCTGTCGATCCACGAATAGCCCACGCCATCGGAGAACTGCTCCTTCTGGCGCCACGCCACTTCGTGGGGCAGCAGATCTTCGAACGCTTCGCGCAGGATGTGCTTCTCGATCTTGCCCTTGCCACACATCTTGTCGGCGGGCTGCAGGCGCATCGCCACGTCCATGAACTCCTTGTCGAGGAAGGGCACGCGACCCTCCACACCCCAGGCTGCCATCGACTTGTTGGCGCGCAGGCAGTCATAGAGGTGCAAAGAGGCGAGCTTGCGCACGTTCTCTTCGTGGAATTCGCGGGCGTTGGGCGCCTTGTGGAAGTAGAGGTAGCCACCGAACAGCTCGTCGGAGCCTTCACCGGAGAGCACCATCTTGATCCCCATCGCCTTGATGTAGCGGGCCATCAGGTACATGGGCGTGGAGGCGCGGATGGTGGTGACGTCATAGGTCTCGAGGTGATAGATGACGTCGCGCAGGGCATCCAGACCCTCCTGCACGGTGAAGTGGATCTGGTGGTGGATGGTGCCGAGGTGATCAGCCACCTTGCGGGCGGCGGCGAGATCCGGCGACCCTTCCAGACCGACGGCGAAGGAGTGCAGTTGCGGCCACCAGGCTTCGCTCTTGCCATCGTCCTCGATGCGACGCGCCGCATAGAGCTTGGTGATGGCGGAGATAACGGAGGAGTCCAGTCCGCCGGAGAGCAGCACGCCATAAGGCACGTCACACATCAGCTGGCGTTTGACCGCCGCTTCCAGCGCCGCTTTCAGCTCGGCCTTGTCGCTGACGTTGTGCTCGACCGCGGCGTACTCCATCCAGTCGCGCTTGTACCACTGTTTGAGCTCGCCATCCTTGCTCCACAGGTAGTGTCCCGGCGGGAAGGTTTCGACGCTCTTGCAGACCGGCACCAGCGCCTTCATTTCGGATGCGACATAGAAGTTGCCGTGCTCGTCACGACCGGTATAGAGGGGGATGATCCCCATGTGGTCGCGACCAATCAGGTAGGCATCCTGCTCGGCGTCATAAAGGATAAAGGCAAAGATGCCGTTGAGATCGTCGAGAAACGCCGGGCCCTTCTCCTTGTAGAGGGCCAGCAGCACTTCACAGTCAGATTTGGTCTGGAACTGGAAGTCGACCTTGAGGGTCTTTTCCAGCTCTTTGTGGTTGTAGATCTCGCCATTGACCGCCAGCACATGGGTGCGCTCGGGGTTGTAGAGCGGCTGGGCGCCATTGCCCGGGTCGACGATGGCCAGACGCTCATGCACCAGAATGGCTTTGTCTGAGCTGTAGACGCCGGACCAGTCAGGCCCGCGGTGACGCAGTCGCTTGGACATCTCCAGCGCCGATTTGCGCAGGGCTACTGCATCGGACTTGATATCCAGAATGCCGAAAATTGAACACATTGGCGGTAATCCTCTTGATTTTTATATGAGCCCCCCACGTTTGGGCTCGAAATTCCATTTACATTCCTCGTCAGACACAATGCCTAGCGGAAAAACCTTTTGCAAGCGGGAAAACCGCAGAAAATCATGCCGTAAGCGTCAAGCAGATCAACAGGATAAGGGTTGCTGCAACGGGGCCGGGTGACGTGAACGTCAAGCTGAGGCGGGTTCGAAGATCACATAGACCTTGCGACAGGGGGTAAGGGTCTCCCACTCTCCGACAAAGCCTGCCGGAATCACGAATTGATCGCCGGGTTTGAGGGCTAGCTGGCCGCCCAGATTGTCGTGGATCACCACATCCCCCTCCAGCAGTTGGCAATACTCGTGCTCGGTGTAGTGGATGGCCCAGCGGCCAGGCTCGCAAGCCCAGAAGCCGATGTGAAACTGCTGGCTGGGGTCGGAGTAGTGGTTCCACACCGTCTGACTCGGATGGCCTGCTTTAATGCGCTCGGGGGCTGGCATCAGCGGGGTAGGGGCCGCCTCATGGCGGTCGAGCAAAATCCAGTCGTTGAGGGTCTTCATGGTGCCTCCTTGGCTGCGGCAGATAGGAACGCGGGGCCATCCCGGCCCCACGTTTGTTCGTTTTATTAAACGAGGTTATGCATAACTTAAACGATGCGTTCCTGCTTGCCAAGAGCCCTTGCCAAGGGCTGCTGGTCGACGACTCAAAGTGGCTGCAAGCGGCGGATCACATGGCGGGCAAAGCCGCTGCCCGCTTCGTTGTAGACGTTGAACACAGCATCCACCCCCTGCTCCTTGAGGGAGGCGATATCATCCTCGAAGCGGACGATGGCGGCGATCTTGCCGGCAAAGCCGTGGCTGCGCAGTTTCTCGATGGCGTAGAGATTCCCCGAGTGGTGGGGCATCGCCAGCAGTACCAGATTGACCTGATTGGAGAGCAGCACTTTGTCCCAGAAGTCGGTATCGGTGGCATCCCCCTCGATGACGTTCATCCCCTGGGCGCGCAGGGTCGGCAGCTTCTCGCTGTCGTTCTCCACCCCGAGGATGACGTTGCCGTACTTGTTCTCCAGCTCGAAGTAGGCCCCCTGACCGATCCGTCCCATACCGAGGATGATCACCTCCGCATCGCCAAGCTCGATGGGCCTGTCTTCCGGATGGAGGTTGCTCGCCTGCAGCCCCTTGAGCCAGTGACCGATACGGTGGTAGATCCGCTCGCTCTGGGCATTGAGCGGGGCGGAGATCATGAAGCTTGCCGCCAGCGCCAGCGAGACCGCCACCAGCCACTCGTAGGAGAGCCAGCCCGCCTTGGCGGCGATGGCCGCGACGATCAGGCCAAACTCCGAGAAGTTGGTGAGCGCCAGGGTGGAGAGCAGCGCGGTACGCACCCGCAGGTGAGCGCCGCTGTAGACCAGATAGTAGAGCGCGCTTTTGAGCGGCAGGGCCAGCACCAGTGCCAGCGCCAGCAACATGGTGTCGTGGGTCGGCAGACCGTTGAGTCCGATGGTGAGGAAGAAGCAGATAAGAAACAGGTCTTTGAGGTTGAAGAGCGCCTTGGCAAGGCCTGCTGCGGCAGGATGGGAGGCGAGCATCATGCCGATGATAAGGGCCCCCAGATCCGGCTTGAGGCCGACCACTTCAAACCCGGCTGCACCCACCACCAGTGCCAGAAAGACCCCGAACAGCACCTGCAACTCGCCGTGACCGGCCCGCTCCAAGAGCTTGAACAGCAGCGGGCGCAGCAGCGGCAGTCCCAGCACCCAGAGCGCCCAGATACTGGGCCACTTGCCGCTGGAGAAGGCCAGAAATGCCACCGCGAACACATCCTGCATCACCAGCACGCCGATGGCGATGCGGGCGTAGAGGGCATTCATGTCACTGCGATCTTCCAGCACCTTGACCGCAAAAACGGTGCTGGAGAAGGAGAGGGCAAAGCCCAGAAGTAGTGCCAGCTTCCAGTCCAGCGACAGGGCCAGTACCAGTCCTAGCCCCTTGCAGACCAGCAGTACCACGGTAAAGAGCAGGGTGGAGAGCAGCAGATGCAGGCTGGTGGTGCCCCACACATCGCGCCGCATCAGGGTCTTGATATTGAGCTTGAGCCCGATGGTGAACAGCAGCAGGGTGACGCCGAGATCGGCGATCTCGTTGAGGGCTGGGGTGTTGTGATAGCCCATGCCATTGAGGATAAAACCGGCGGCCAGAAAGCCGAGCAGAGGGGGCAGGCCAATCAGATTGACCAGCATGCCGCAGCCAAAGGCCACGGCGATCAGAATGGGTTCCATAACAGATCCTGCAAGGGCAGGAGAGACCCGCCCTGTTTAACGCTTGGGTGGTGATTAGACGATATCGATGTCGACCACGGAGTCGAAAATATGGTTCGGTCGAAACGGCATACGGTCGATATCCGCTACCTTGCTCACCCCGGAGAGCACCAGCACCGTCTCGAGACCGGCCTGAAAGCCCGCCAGAATGTCGGTGCGCAGGTTGTCGCCGATGATGATGGTGTCGTCTGAGTGGGCCTCCATCCGGTTGAGCGCCGCACGGATGATCCAGGCGCTTGGCTTGCCGACATAAAACGGCTTCTTGCCGGTCATCCGCTCGATGGGGGCGCACAGGGCGCCGCAGGCCGGGTGCATCATGGGGCCGTGGGTATCGGGGTTGGTGGCGATAAAGCGGGCCCCCTGATCGACGAACTTGGCCCCCTGTTGCATCATGGTCCAGTTGTAGTTGCGGGTCTCCCCCACCACCACGAAGTCGGGGTCTATGTCGGTGATGGTGAAACCGGCCTTGTAGAGCTCGTGGGTCAGCGCCCCTTCACCGATCACATAGGCCTTCTTGCCATCCTGACGCTTGAGGAAGTCGGCGGTGCCCATGGCGGAGGTATAGAAGCACTCCTCCGGCACTTCGATCCCGGCGGAGCGGAAGCGGTTTTGCAGATCTTTCTGGGTCTGGGCCGGGTAGTTGGTGAGGAACAAGAGCTTGCTGCCCTGCTCCAGCAGGCGATGGACGAAACGGTCGGCACCGGGGATGAGATCGTTGTTGTGCAGGATGACACCGTCGATATCGCAGATGACGTTCTTCTTCATGAAAACTCCTTGTCAGGGCGCAGGCGAGCCGCCAATCGTTAAGATGTTCAATCATTTATGATTTTTGTGACGCCATTATAAGTCTGTTTGATGACAAGTCTCCCCTGTCTCGCCACTTCGGTGCACAATAAAGCTGCCGTCGGGTCAGTCTGGTGGAGGGGCTGACGCCGGATCACTTTGCTGATGGAGCCGTTGCCATGGACACCCCGATTCCCAAGCCAGTCACCCCCGAACACCTCACCGCCGCGCAATTTATCGCCGGACTGCCGAAACTGGAGCTGCACCTGCATATCGAGGGCAGCCTCGAACCCGAGCTGATGTTTGAGCTGGGCCGCCGCAATAATGTGCCACTGCCCTGGCCCGATGTGGCCAGCGTGCGCGCCGCCTATGACTTTGACTGCCTGCAATCCTTTCTCGACCTCTACTATCGCGGCGCCAGCGTGCTGGTGACCGAGCAGGATTTTTTCGACCTCACCTGGGCCTATCTTGAACGTTGTGCTGCCGACAAGGTGGTGCATGTGGAGATCTTCTTTGACCCGCAGACCCACACCGCCCGCGGTGTCCCTTTTGCTACTGTGCTGGGCGGCATCGAGCGGGCGCTGCAGATCGGAGAGCAGGAGTTTGGCATCAGCTGGCGCCTTATCATGAGCTTTTTGCGCCACCTCAGCGAAGAGGATGCCTTTGCGACGTTGGAAGAGGCTATGCCCTTCCTGTCACGCATTCATGGCATCGGCCTCGACTCGGGGGAGAAGGGCAATCCGCCCAGCAAATTTGCCCGTATTTTTGCCAAATGCCGCGAGCTGGGGCTGCCGGTGGTGGCCCACGCAGGTGAAGAGGGCCCTGCCGACTACATCTGGCAGGCGATCAACGAGCTGCAGGTATGCCGCATCGATCACGGAGTGCGTTCGGCAGACGATCCCGAGCTGCTGCGCTATCTGGCGGATACCCGGCTGCCGCTCACCGTATGCCCCCTCTCCAACACCCGGCTCAAGGTGTTCGGCAATATGGCCCAGCACAATGTGTTGCGGCTGCTGGAGCAGGGGCTCTGCGTCACCATCAACTCGGACGACCCCGCCTACTTTGGCGGCTATATGAATGCCAACTTTGTGGCGCTGGCCGATGGCCTTGGCGCGACCATGAGTCAGCTCTGCCGCTTGTCGCTCAATGCCGTTGAGGCGAGCTGGCTAAGCTTGGCCGACAAGGCGCGGCTGACCCGGGAGATCCGCAGTTATGCCGAGACTCACGGGGTGATCCTGCATTGAGTCAGGCGCCAATGAAGTCGAGATGACATGCACTATATAAAGAGAGGCCCGCCATCACTGGCGTGCCTCTTTCGTTTCAATGGTCGGTGTGGTTATCGGGGCAGGTCAGCGTTATGCCACTCGCACCAGAAACTTCTCACCCTGTCCTTCACGCTTGAAGCGCTCGAGCAGGGTGGGCAGTGCCTCGAAATTGCCCACCACCAGCGGCGGCAGGGTCAGCTTGCCGCTCGTCATCTGCTCCATCATGGCGACACCGGCGGCCACCAGTCGGCTCCACTGCTTGTCGGTGCCAAAGGCGTGCTGGGCACCGAGCGCAATCTCGTGCAATGAGTGGCAATGGGCAAAGGCGGGTAGCGGATTGTGCGGGATGCGCCCCAGCACAGTCACCATATGGCCGTAGTAGCCCAGCGCGGGCAGCAAGCTCTCTGCCTGTTGGCTGGAGACCAGATCGATGATCCCCTCAAACGGCTCGTTGCCGTTGGCCGCCTGCAAAGTGGCGAGCCACTCGGGATCCCGATAATCGGCCACCCCCTGCACGCCGATCTGTTTGAGCCAGTGATGGTGGCGTGGGCTGGCGCTGGCAAAGACTCGCGCTCCTTGCTGGAGGGCGAGCTGCACCGCAAAGCGGCCGACACTGCTGCCAGCACCTGTGATGAGCAGCGCTTCCCCGTGCAGGCGCGGCAGCTTGGCCAGCGCCTGCCACGCAGTGAGGCCGGGACAGGGCAGGGCGGCGGCCGCCTCGTCACTCAGGGCATCGGGCACTGGCAGCAGGGCGCGGGCTGGTACCCGGGTGTGGCGGGCAAAGCTGCCGTGGTGGCGCAGGTCGGTGTGATAGGCGACCCGGGCACCGAGGCGCAGATGGCTGACGTTGGCGCCGAGGGCCACGATAGTGCCCATGCCATCGACGCCGGGCACCTGACCCTCCTGCCAGTTGGAGTGGCCATATTCGATCAGCTTCCAGTCCACCGGGTTGAAAGCGATAACCCGGTTGGCTACCAGTACCTCGTCAGGGGCGAGCGGTGCCAGGGGCAGATCGGCGAGGGTAAGCTGGGTCGGTTCACCGGGGGCATGCCAGCACCAGGCTTGGGTGTGATTCATGATGACTCCTTGTGAAAGCGAGGGGAGAGAACAACGAGATCATTGCAACAGTGATTCGGTCAGTCATATCACTGTTGCTAATGCGCAACAATACAGCAGGCCCCAACCTGTGGGGCCTGCGTTACGTGGCCGGTTGGCCATCGGCAATCAGCGGCTGGTAGCTGCGTCATCGGCCTGATAGACGGGGTAGTCGGTCAACCCCTTCTCGCCGCCGCCAAACAGGGTGGCCGGATCGTGGGGGGCCAGCGGATAGCCGTGGCGCAGCCGGTTCGGCAGATCCGGGTTGGCAACGAAGGGGCGACCAAAACCAATCATGTCGGCCCAGCCCGCTTCGAGGGCGGCGCGTGCGCGATCACCATCATATTTACCGGCGTAGATCAGGGTGTTGGGGAAGGCATCCCGCAGACCCAGCTTGAAATTCTCCGGCATCAGGGGGGCATCGTCCCAGTCCGCCTCGGCAATGTGCAGGTAGACCACGTTGAGCTGGCCCAGCAGACGGGCGGCCGCCAGATAGGTCTCCTGCGGATTGGCATCGACTGTGCCGTTGAGGGTGGTGAGCGGCGCAAGACGCACCCCGACCCGATCGGCGCCGATTTCGCTACTGACTGCCTCGGTCACCTCTTTGAGGAAGCGCAGCCGGTTTTCCAGCGAGCCGCCGTAGCCATCGGTGCGGGCGTTGGACTCGGAGTCGAGGAACTGGTTGATGAGGTAGCCGTTGGCGGCGTGAAGCTCGATGCCGTCAAAACCGGCGCTGATGGCGTTGCGTGCTGCCTGACGGAACTGGCCCACCACCGCATCGATATCGGCCTGAGTCATGGCGCGCGGAGTGACGGTCTCGACAAAGCCCGGCGCATCGCTGCCGTTATCGACGAACACCTTGACGCCCACTGCGGGCAGGGCTGAAGCGGAGATGGGCTGGGCGCCGCCGATGTTGTCCGGATGGGTGACCCGGCCCACGTGCCAGAGCTGGGCGAAGATGGTGCCCCCCTTGGCGTGCACGGCATCGGTCACAAGCTTCCAGCCAGCGATCTGCTCGGCACTGTAGATCCCCGGCGTCCAGGCATAGCCCTTGCCCATGGGGTCGATTTGGGTGCCTTCGCTGATGATCAGGCCCGCCTCGGCGCGCTGGGCGTAGTAGCTCGCCATCATGGCGTTGGCCACATCACCCTGCTGACTGGCACGGGAGCGGGTCATGGGGGGCATGACGATGCGGTTGGCAAGGTGCAGCTGGCCGAGGCGCAGCGGGCAGAACAGGTGATCGTGGCTCATCTTGAGTTCCTCATGGTGGAAGTGAGGCCACTTTATGCCGCCATCTTGTTGTGAAAAAGGGGGGTAATTGCACAAGAGAATTGTGCTTGATGCAGCAATCGATGCAGCAATCAGTGCAAACCGTCGGGAAAGAGGCGTTGAGGCATAAAGTTGAAGCATAAAAAAGAGGGCCGTCTGGCCCTCTTCTGTATTCTGCTGGTGGCAGGCTCAAGCGGTGGTGGGCATCACTTTCACCCGCTCGATGCGCCGCTCGCTCACCTCGATCACCTCGAAGTTGAGTTGCTGCAGTTGCAACTGCTGGCCCGGGGTGGGCAGGGTGCCGAAGTGGGAGAGCAGCATGCCCGCCAGGGTCACGTATTCATCGCTCTCGCTCACCAGCCCCTCATGCTCCAGCACCTGCTCCACATGATGGATGTTGGTGCTGCCGTTGATCAGCCACCCTTCACCATCGCGCACGATATCCGGGGTTTCGTCCTCGTCCGGCAGCTCGCCGACGATGGCCTCCAGCAGATCGTGGGTGGTGACCAGCCCCTGGATCACGCCAAACTCGTCGGAGACCAGAATAAGGCTCCCCTTGGCTTTGCGCAGCTCCGCCAGCAGGCGGATCACGTTGATGGTCTGCGGCACGATAATGGGGTCGTTCTGCTTGGCCAGTTCGCTCAAGGATTGCCCTTCGTTCAAGGCAAACAGCAGGTCGCGCGCCTTGACCACCCCGATCACCTCGTCCAGATCCCCGTCACAGATAGGGAACAGGCTGTGGGGCTCGTGCTGCAGCAGGGCGCGGATCTCGTCGCTGGAGTCGTTGATATCGATCCAGGCCATCTCGGAGCGCGGGGTCATGATGGTGCGAATGGAGCGCTCGGCCAGCGACAGCACGCCGGTCACCATATAGCGCTCCTCCTCGCCAAAGCTGAGCGGCGCAGGCGCCGGTGCATCCAGATCGTCATCCGGCTGATCCTGATAGGCCTTGCTCCCCATCAGCTTGAAGATGGCGGCGGTGGTGCGCTCACGCAGGGGCAGCTTGGATTCGTGACGCATGGCACTGCGCTGGGCAAGCTGGTTGAAAAACTCGATCAGCACCGAGAAGCCGATGGCTGCGTAGAGGTAGCCCTTCGGAATATGGAAGCCGAACCCTTCCGCCACCAGGCTGAAGCCGATCATCAGCAGGAAGCTCAGACAGAGCACCACCACGGTGGGGTGGGCGTTGACGAAGCGGGTCAGCGGCTTGGAGGCGAGCACCATCACCACCATGGCGATGGTCACGGCGGCCATCATGACGCCCAGGTGTTCCACCATGCCGACGGCAGTGATGATGGAGTCGAGCGAGAAGACCGCATCGAGCACCAGAATTTGGGCGATCACCACACCGAAGCTGGCGTAGGCGCCGACCGGGCCGTCATCCTGGGGTTTGGCTTCCAGCCGCTCATGTAGCTCGGAGGTGGCCTTGAACAGCAGGAACAGGCCGCCCCCCATCAGGATCAGGTCCCGACCGGAGAAGGGGTGATCCCACAGGTGCAAAATCGGGGTGGTCAGGGTGACCAGCCATGACATGACGCTCAGAAGTCCAAGTCGCATCAGCAGGGCCAGCGACAGGCCGATGACGCGTGCCTTGTCCCGCTGGGCGGGAGGCAGTTTTTTCACCAGAATGGCGATAAAGACCAGGTTGTCGATCCCCAGCACGATTTCCAGAATGATCAGGGTAAACAGACCGATCCAGATATGGGGATCCAGCAGCAATTCCATTGTATGACCTCAATAAAAACAGACAGAGCAGAGAGTGATCACGGCGCGCGATGGCCGCAGTAACAGCAAGGCAAAGGTGTTATTCAGAGGCGCTGATTAAGCAGAAAAAGATAGGCTTTGACAGAGAGAGACGAAGGGCAACTTCGGGGATTGTCCATGATGGGCAATAAAACCTCGGGTGAAAAATGAGCCCTGATGATAGCGGCTGGCGCCAATTTGGCAAGAGCAGCGTCAGCGAGGCGTGATGGGGTTGTGATGCGACAGGGGGAGGCAGCGGTGCCGCGCTCCCCGTGCGGTCGTTACAACCAGCGCTTTTCGCGGGTGAAACAGACCGACAGCCAGGCATCCCCCAGGGTGTCGCCAAGGCGAGACCAGAGCTCCTGACGCAGGGCATCCTGACGTTCGACGGGCCACTCCTGACCCGGCGCCACCAGAATGTTCAATTCCAGATCGAAGCGGCGACCGCTTTTGGCCAGATGGCTGTAGCACTCTATGCCGTGGCGCTGGCGCAGCGCTTCGATCTCCTGTTCGACTTGCCGTGGCACATCCCCCTTGGGGGCGATCTTCAACACTTCCCGCAGGTTGCGACCGAGCACCTTGATGGGAATGAGGGTGGCACAGAGGGCCAGTAGCGAGACCAGCACCGGGTCTATGTAGCGGTTGTATTGGCCGTAGCCGATGGCATCGAGGCCGATGGCGACCACGAAACCGATAAGCAGGGTGGCGCTGAGCAGGGTATCCACCAGCCACTCTTTGGAGTCGACCCGCACCAGCTCGGAGTCTACCTGCTCGGCGACCTGGGCTTCGATGCGATAGATGATGGCGCAGAAGAAGGTGGAGACGGCGGCATAGATGAGGGCGTGGCCGAGATCGATCTCCCGTCCGCCATCCAGCAGGGTGGTGATGCCGCTATAGAGAGCGCCAAGGCAGAGCAGCAGAATAATGGTGCCATTGATGACGTTGGTGATGGGCTCGAAGTGGGCGTAGCCATACTGGAAGCGCGCATCGGAAGGGCGGGTAACGAGATAGGCGGTAACAAGACCGAGGCCTGTCATGCCCATGCTGAACAGGGTGAAGATACCATCGAGCATGATGGCGTTGGAACCGACGAAGAGGCCGTAGCCGATGCCGAAGATGGCAAAGGTGATACAACCGAACAGCGACAGGGTAAGCGCCTGTTTTTCGGTGGTGACCAGCGTACTGATAACATGGCTGTGGTGAGCCATAAAAGTCCTCCTTTCAAATGGTGAATATTGCCAAGCGCAAGCGGTTTTCTAGCTGATATACTGCCCGCTCACATGTGAGCGGACTGGCCTGACTGCCATTGACAGGCGGCTGGCCAGTCGTTGTCGCCGGCGTGCCGGCATCAAGCAAAGGATGGGAACAAGGATTCATGATCCCGAGACTCGATTACCAGGACAGTTTGTCACCCGCAACCCTGCAGTTTCTTGAGTTGCTAGAGCGCAGCGCATTTCGTGGTGATATCGAAAAGTCTTATGCAAGCCGGTTGGCGATGGCGACGGATAACAGCGTCTATCAGGTAGTACCTCAGGCGGTTCTCTATCCGCGCAGTGCGGACGACATAGCAGCAATGCTCAAGCTGGCCGCAGAGCCGGCGTACCACACTCTGAGTTTTTTCCCTCGCGGTGGCGGTACCGGCACCAATGGTCAGTCATTGGGCGGCGGCATTATCGTCGATCTCTCCCGTTATATGAACCAGATCATGGAAATTAATCTGGAAGAGGGGTGGGTGCGCGCCCAGGCCGGGGTGGTGAAAGACCAGCTCAACGCCTATCTCAAGCCCCATGGCTACTTCTTCTCGCCGGATCTCTCCACCTCCAACCGCGCCACCTTAGGGGGCATGATCAACACAGATGCCTCGGGGCAGGGGTCCCTCGTTTACGGTAAAACCTCGGATCACGTGCTGGGTCTCAAGGCGGTGCTGGAGAACGGTGACATCATGGCGACCGAGCCGCTGACCGGTGAGCGACTGGCCGACAAGCTGGCGCTGGAGAGTCGGGAAGGGGAGATCTATCGCACCCTCTATCGCATCGGCAAGGAGCGCCGCGCCGACATTGAGGCGACCTTCCCCAAGCTCAACCGCTTTCTGACCGGTTACGATCTCAAGCACCTCTATCAACCCGATACCGACACGCTGGATGTCAGCCGGGTGCTGTGCGGATCTGAAGGATCCTTGGGCTTTATCACCGAAGCCAAACTCAATATCACGCCAATCCCGCGCTACCGCACCCTGGTCAACGTCAAGTACGACAGCTTCCCCTCCGCCCTGCGCAATGCCCCCTTTATGGTGCAGGCGCAGGCCCTCTCGGTGGAAACGGTGGACTCCCGGGTGCTCGGGCTGGCCCGCGCCGACATCATCTGGCATTCGGTGAAAGAACTTATTCAGGATGTGCCCGGCAAGGATCTGCAGGGGCTCAACATCGTCGAGTTTGCCGATACCGACGAGGCAGAACACAAGGCCAAGGTGGCTGAGCTCTGCCGCCGTATCGACGAGCTGCTGGCCAAGAGTGAAGCCGGGATTATCGGCTATCAGGTATGTGACCACCTGCCGAGCATCGAAACCATCTACACCATGCGCAAGAAGTCGGTGGGGCTGCTGGGCAACGCCGAAGGGCGCAAGAAGCCGGTGGCCTTCACTGAAGACACCGCCGTGCCGCCAGAGTCATTGGCCGATTTCATCATGGAGTTTCGTGCCCTGCTGGATGCCCACGGCCTCGACTACGGCATGTTTGGCCACGTCGATGCCGGTGTGCTGCATGTGCGTCCGGCGCTGGATTTGTGCGATCCCGAGCAGGAGGTGCTGCTGCGCCGCATCTCCGATCAGGTGGTGGCGCTCACCGCCAAATATGGCGGCCTGATGTGGGGGGAGCACGGCAAGGGCTTTCGCTCCGAATACAGCCCCGCCTTCTTTGGCGAGCTGTGGGAAGAGTTGCAGCGGGTCAAGGGGGCGTTCGACCCGGCCAACCGCATCAACCCGGGCAAGATATGTATCCCCTACGGTAGCGGCGCCGAGCTGGTGTCGGTGGATGGCCCCAAGCGCGGCAAGTATGACCGCCAGATCCCGCTCGCGGTGCGCACCAGCTACACCCGCGCCATGGATTGCAACGGCAATGGTCTCTGCTTCACCTTCGAGACCGACTCCCCCATGTGCCCCTCGGTCAAGATCAGCCGCGATCGCCGCCACTCCCCCAAGGGGCGGGCGGGCCTGATGCGTGAATGGTTGCGTCAGTTGGCGGAGCAGGGTTTCGATCCGTTGGCGGAAGAGGTGGCACTGCAATCCGGTGGTGTGCGCTTCAAACAGCTGGTGGACAAGGTGCGCAACAGCTGGGCCAAACAGCGCGGCGAGTATGATTTCTCCCATGAGGTGATGGAGGCGATGGCGGGCTGTCTGGCCTGCAAGGCGTGCACCAGCCAGTGCCCGATCAAGGTGGATGTGCCCGATTTTCGCGCCCGCTTTATGCAGCTCTATCACGGCCGCTACCTGCGCGCGCCGAAGGATTACTTCGTCGGCACCGTTGAAAGCTATGCTCCGTTGCTTGCCAAGGCGCCGAAGCTGGTCAACTTCTTCCTCGAAAAAGAGTGGGCCCAGAAGGCGACCGAGAAGAGCATCGGCATGGTGGATGTGCCGCTGCTCTCAGTGCCGACCCTTGCCGAGAGCCTGCACGATAACCGTGCCCGCTATTTTGATCTGCCGGGACTGGAGCGGATGAGCGTCGAGCAGCGCAAGCAGGTGGTGCTCATCGTGCAGGATCCCTTCACCAGTTATTACGACGCCCCTGTGGTGCGCGACCTGGTGAAACTCGCCAGCAAGCTCGGCTTCCAGCCCTACTTGCTGCCCTTTAAACCCAACGGTAAACCCCAGCATATCAAGGGGTTCCTGCGCGCCTTTGCCCGTACAGCGGCCAACAGCGCCCAGTTCCTCAACAAGGTGGCGGCGCTTGGCATTCCCATGGTGGGGGTGGATCCGGCCATGGTGCTCTGCTATCGCGACGAGTATGCCAAGGCGCTGGGGTCGGCCCGCGGTGATTTTCAGGTGTTGTTGCCGCAGGAGTGGCTGCTCTCGCTGCCAGCAGATCAACTGCCTGCTCGCACTGACAAGACCAAGAGCGAGGAGGGGGGCGAGCCCTGGTATCTCTTTGCCCACTGCACCGAGAAGACCGCCAAGCCCTCCACTCACGGCGACTGGAGCACCCTGTTTGGCCGCTTCGGGGCCAGCTTGCAGCCAGTCTCTGTGGGTTGCTGCGGTATGGCGGGCACCTATGGTCACGACGTCAAACAGGTGGAGAACTCCAAGGGCATTTATGGGTTGAGCTGGGCTGACCCGCTAGCCCGTCTACCCAAAGCGCGCTGTCTGGCGACCGGCTATTCGTGCCGCAGTCAGGTCAAGCGGATGGAGGGGGAAAAGCTCAAACATCCATTGCAAGCCCTGCTGGAGCTGCTCTGATGCTGACGTTTCCCAAGCGGTTTCGGGTGCCGAAGGCCTATCGGCACCCGCGTTTCTTGCTATTACCCGCCACCCCCGCTCAGGCGGTGGTGGAGTTTGTCGCCATGTTGCGCGAGCGTGAGCAGCTCCATCAGCTGTTTCGCCCGAATGATATCTGGCCCTCCGCCAACTTCAGCCTGAGCCAGCACGAAGGGGATCTGGAGTTGCAGCAGTCGGAGTTTCTGGCCAAGCGCTCCTTTGCCTATGGCCTCTGGAGCCCGGATCGGGAGCCGCAATTTTGGGGCGGGGTTTATCTCTACCCCTCGGTGTTGCCTGAGGTAGCGGTGGAGCTCTTCTTCTGGAAGGTGGCCGAGGCGCCAATCACGGATGAGGAGCTGGAGATTCAGCTGCGCGACTGGCTCGCCAACGTTTGGCAGTGGCCAGACCCCCGCTTGCCGGGGCGAGAAGTGCCCTGGGCTGAGTGGCCCGGCGTTACCTACCCCTGGTGACATCCCGCTTAAGGGCATGATTGTGTAACACGCAGTTCCGAGTCGGGGCTGCGTTGTTAACATGTCACCCGGTAACCAACAACTCATATAACCGAACCATTTTGTCGATGGAGGGCGTTTCACTCATATCGGTACGCATTCATCGCTTACATAAGGAGTCTGCTCGCAATGAGCCACGATATTGCGCCCATCTGGCGTAAACCCATGAGTCTGGAGGGGCTCAACGCCACCTCTCGCAACACCCTGATGGCCCATCTCGATATCGTCTACACGGCTTTTGGCTCCGATTGGCTGGAAGCGATCATGCCGGTGGATCACCGTACGCACCAGCCCCTTGGCATGCTGCATGGCGGCGCATCCGTGGTGCTGGCGGAAACCTTGGGATCGATTGCCGCCAATATGGCTGTCGGGCCAGATAGCTACTGTGTGGGGCTGGAGGTGAATGCCAACCATCTGCGAGCCAAGCGGGAAGGGGTGGTGACCGGGCGTTGCACGCCGCTCCATCTGGGAGCAACGACCCAGGTGTGGCAGATTGAAATTCGGGACGAACGTGAGCGTTTATTGTGCACCAGCCGACTGACCATGGCGGTGCTCAAACACAAGCGGGGCAAGGACTCCAGAGAGGAGTGATCTGCAATAACGCACTATGAGTGCAAAATAAGCAAGCCATACTCGCCAGATCCCTCTATAATTGCCAACGTCTTGAGAGGCTTATCACATTTTTCAAGACAGCAGAACAAAGTGGCGCTATAATCGCCGCCTTTTTGCTATTCCGCGGTGTTAGCCGCCTGCCTTAATCTGGAAGAATCTATGTCTGATACCGAACAACTGCCCCTTTTTAGTGAGCTTGGACTGGCCGCGCCTGTATTGAAAGCGCTGCAGGACGTGGGCTATGAGCGCCCGTCACCGATCCAGGCCGCAGCAATTCCCCACCTGATGGCGGGACACGATCTGCTGGGGCAGGCGCAAACCGGTACAGGGAAGACCGCTGCTTTTGCCTTGCCTCTGTTGTCTCGTCTGGAAGCTGGTAACCGCAACACCCAGATCCTGGTGCTGGCGCCTACCCGCGAACTGGCGCTGCAGGTGGCTGAAGCGTGCCAACGCTATGCACACCACATGCCTGATTTCCACGTGCTGCCGATCTACGGTGGTGCCTCCTACGAAACCCAGACCCGCGCCCTGCGTCGTGGTGCCCAGGTTGTCGTCGGTACTCCGGGCCGCGTGATGGATCTGATCCGTCGCAAGAACTTGGATCTCTCCGGCCTGAAAGCTCTGGTACTGGACGAAGCTGATGAAATGCTGCGTATGGGCTTCATCGACGACGTGGACTGGATCATGGAGCAGTGCCCGAGCTCTCGTCAGGTTGCTCTGTTCTCTGCCACCATGCCGGAGCAGATCCGTCGCGTGGCCCAGAAGCACCTGAAGCAGCCCAAAGAGATCAAGATCGCCTCCAAGACTGCTACCGCTACCACTATTCGCCAGCGTTACTGGCAGGTAACCGGTCTGCACAAGCTGGACGCCATGACCCGCCTGCTGGAAGTGGAATCCTACGAAGCCCTGCTGGTATTCGTACGTACCAAGAACGCTGCCGAAGAGCTGGCTGGCAAGCTGGCCGCACGTGGCCACGCCTGTGAAGCGCTGCACGGTGACATCCCGCAGAAGCTGCGTGAGCGTACCGTTGACAAGCTGCGTCAGGGCCAGCTGGACATCCTGATCGCCACCGACGTGGTTGCCCGTGGTCTGGACGTTGAGCGTATCACCCACGTAGTGAACTACGACATTCCGTACGACACCGAATCCTACGTTCACCGTATCGGCCGTACCGGTCGTGCCGGTCGCAAGGGCGAGGCCATCCTGTTCGTGGCTCCGCGCGAGCGCCGCATGCTGCGCGCCATCGAGCACGCAACCCGTCAGGCCATCGAGCCGATGAAGATGCCGAGCACCGAGGACATCAACCAGCACCGTCTGGCCAAGTTCAAGGAGCGCATCCGCGAAACCATGATGGGCGAAGAGCTCGAGATCTACCACAACCTGGTAAACGAGCTGATCGAAGAAGATTCTGCCGATCCGCTGGAGCTGGCTGCCGCACTGGCCAAGCTGGTACAGGGCGACCAACCGCTGCTGCTGGATGACTCCATCCCGGATCCGCTGTTCAACAACAGCAACGATCGTGGTGGCTTCGAGCGTCGTGACTTCAACGATCGCGGCGGTCGTGACTTCGGTGACCGTGGCGATCGTCCGGCCCGTCGCATGCCGTCCCTGGAGCCGCGTCCGCTGAAAGACAACCCGGACGTGGAGATGGAGCGCTACCGTGTCGACGTGGGTGCCCATCACGGCGTCAAGCCGGGCCAGATCGTGGGCGCCATCGCCAACGAAGCGAATATCGAGAGCCGCTTCATCGGCAACATCGACATCGCTGACGACTTCTCCACCGTTGACCTGCCCAAGGGCATTAGCGCCGATGTGCTGGAAGTGATCAAGAAAGCCCGTGTTTGCCAGCGTCCGCTGCAGATCACTCGCTACACCGAGGTGCCGGCCGGTGGCAACACCAGCAGCCGTCCGCCGCGCGGTGATCGTCCGTTCCGTGGCGACCGTCCTTTCAACAAGGATCGCCGTCCGCAGGGTGACCGTCCGTTCAACAAGGAGCGCCGCGAAGGTGGTTTCAACAAAGATCGCAAATTCGGTGGCAAGCGCCGCGAAAGCTGATTGCTGATCCCGTTATGAAGAAGGCCGCTCATTGAGCGGCCTTTTTTTGTGCCAGCCTCTCGCGAGGCGGTAAGGTGCTGGTGCGCCGAGGATAACAGGAAAACTGTGCTCAGAGCCTTGTGGTGAGCGCTCAGGCTGCCATAAAGCTGTCATGCTGAGGAGATAGATGACGCCGACGTGGCATGCCTCACCATCGCCCTGAGGGTGGTTTGCTGGGTACCCGTCGCTGAGCGTTAGAAAAGGGGGGCATGCCGGCTAATGACACAACGGCGATGAGCAAGCCCATGCCCAACCAGCTGCTCCATGGGAAGTGCCGGGGAGGTGTTGCTCATACAGGCGATGGTCTGGCGAGAGTGCTCACCTGTTTTTGTCGTTGTTGCCGTTGTCGGCACCGATGTTTGTGTTTTCCGGAAAGTAAAAAACCGACCCTGAGGTCGGTTTTTTTAAATTTGGCGGTGAGGGAGGGATTCGAACCCTCGATACGTTGCCGTATACACACTTTCCAGGCGTGCTCCTTCAGCCACTCGGACACCTCACCAATTTTTCGTTCGCTGCGCTATTGCGCTGGAACGGGGCGTAATTTAGGGGAAAGGGCTGTGTGGGTCAACCTCTTTTCCCCTTATTTTTCATAATCTTTTCCGAATGCCTAACCCTTGTGCAGAATGCCGGTTTTTTAAACCGGATCAGGGCTTGTCGAGGATGATCAGACTGTCCGGCAGCTCGTTTTGATCCCGGGTGGCCGGGAAGGCATCGGTCAGAATGGCGCTAACGCGCTCCACGCACTCCAGAAAACCCTGTTCGATCTCCTTGTTGCGCACGCGCGCCACGAAGTCGTCGATGATCTCCTGCCACTGGCCGTTGTCGATATGCTGGGCGATGCCGTCATCCACCAGTATTTCTACATAGTGCTCGGCGGCCGAGACGAAGATCAGCACCCCGAGCCGGTCGCGGGTGCGGTGCAGCCCCTGCTCGACAAATTGCAGGCGAGCCATCAGGGCCGCCCGGTGCTGGCGAACCGTCTTCGGGATGAGTCGCATCTTGATGGGGGTCCAGTGGAACAGCAGGCTCAGCAGCAGCCAGACCGACCACTGCACCAGCAGGATTTCGTACCAGCCGAGCCAGAAGCCGAGCTGGAACACCAGCAGCGGGGTGAGCATCGCCAGCAGCGCCGCCCAGAGGGTGGGAATGTAGCGATAGCCATCGCTGGCCGGGGCCAGCACGGTGACCAGTTCAGCATCAGTCTCTAGCTCCGCTTCGCGCACCTTTGCCTGAAGCGTGTGGAAGAACTGTTTAGAAATCATGATTTGTCTCTTTACTCCTGTTACCAGCCACCGGAGGCTCCGCCGCCGCCAAAACTGCCGCCGCCACCGCTGAATCCGCCGCCGGAGCGACCACCAAAGGAGCCGGCACCCAATCCACCGGCCATGTAGGCCGACCGACGTCGTCCTCCCGGCCCACCGCCACCCCCCCCGCGCAGGTTGTGGAGTACGATCATCGCAATCACCACCAGAATAAACAGCCAGGGGCCGCCACCGTTGTCACTCTTTGGCTGCTCGACCGGCTGATATTCTCCGGCGAGTGCCTTCATGATGCTCTGGCTGCCCGCCATGATCCCGGCCACCATATCGCCGCGCTTGAAGGCGGGCAGGATGTGGCCATGGATGATGTTGGCGGCGATGGCGTCGGGCAGGGCACCTTCCAGCCCGTATCCCACCTCGATGCGAACCTTGCGCTCATCCTGGGCGATCAGCAACAGCACGCCATTGTTTTTGCTTTTCTGGCCGATCCCCCAGTGGCGACCGAGCTGGTAGCCGTACTCCTCGATGGTCTCCCCATCGAGGCTGTCGACGGAGACCACCACCAGCTGGATGCCGCTGCGCTTTTCAAAGGCGGCCAGCTGCTGGGTCAGTTGATGGGCCTGTTTGCGGGACATCAGACTGGCTTCATCCACCACCCGTCCGCTCAGCGTCGGGAAGTCCGGTGCCGCTTGCAGGGCACTGGCCCAGAGCAGCAGACAGGGAAGAAACCAGCGCAGCATCATCTTCATTGGAAGCTGACCTTGGGCGCCTCATCGGCACCAGGTTTGGCACTGAAACTGGGTTTGGCTTCCAGATCCGAGTAGAGCAGCTTGGACCAGATGACGCCGGGGAAAGTGCGGATCTCGGTATTGAACTGGCGTACCGCCTCGATATAGTCGCGGCGTGCCACCGAGATGCGATTCTCGGTTCCTTCCAGCTGGGCCTGCAGGGCAAGGAACTGCTGATCCGCTTTCAGCTCGGGGTAGCGTTCTACCACTACCATCAGGCGGGAGAGGGCGCTGGAGAGCTGGTTCTGTGCCGCTTCAAACTCCTTGAGCTGGGCAGGATCGCTCACCTGCACGCTGCCGACCCGGGCACGGGCATCGGTGACCGCCTTTAGGGTCTCCTGCTCATGGCTGGCGTACCCCTTGACGGTGGCGACCAGATTGGGAATGAGGTCGGCGCGGCGCTGATACTGGTTCTCCACCTGCCCCCAGCTCGCCTTGACCTGCTCATCCAGGGTCGGAATATTGTTCATGCCGCAGCCGGTCAGGCCGAGCAGCAGGGTCAGGGTCAACAGGCTCTGCGTGGTTCTGCGCCAGAGTGATGTGGCCATCTTGTTGTTCTCCTTTGGTATTTCGAGTCGATAGTGCGCCATGGATGGTGTACGACCAAGAGTGCACCACCATACCAGCTTGGGGTCAGTTGCCACAACGCGCAGGTAGCTCAGGTCGCTTGTTGATGCCGGAGACCTTGGGTAACTGGGGCTTGTCTTTGAGCCAGGAGGCCAGCTCTTCCCCGCAGCCATTGCCGGGCGGAATGGGAGCCTGGGGTTCACAATCGGGGCTGCCCGCCGGGCAGCGCAGCCGCACGTGAAAATGGCTGAAGTGGCCAACCCAGGGGCGAAGCTTGGCAACCCAGGGTTCATCACCAGCCTGCTGGCAGACCGCCGACTTGATCACCGGATTGACAAAGATGCGGGCCACCTCGGGTTTGCTGGCCGCCAGCCGCAGCAGGGTGAGCTGTTGCGGCCCGAAGCGGCCCGGCAGCATCTTGTAGCTGGGTTCGTCGATCAGCGCCCACTCCTTGGGGGCATCCTGCTCCCATTTGCTGATGGGGCGGTTGGCCATGCGAAACCAGATATCGGCATCAAGGCCGGTCTGGTGGCTGCGATGGCCCGTGGTAAAGGGGCCTCCATGGGCCATCGCCAGATCGGCGATGTAGAGATCCGGCAATCCGGCCATGCGGGTCTGGTTGGCCAGTGTCTGCAGATAGTGGATGAGATCGGGATGGCCGTAGTAACGTAGCCGCTTGGTGCGGATCACCTGATAACCCGGCCCTTCGAGGGGTAGGGATACGCCGTTTTTCAGGCAACCGGCGGCATAACCACCGATGGCTTCCGCTTGCAATACAGTCGCCAGCAACAGGGACGTCAGCATGGGCGTGCTCCTTGTCTTGCTTCAAGTCGGCTCAGCAATACGAACAGACTCAAACATATAAATAAATAGGCCGCGGCCACCAGCAGCCAGATCTCGTAGACCAGTCCGCTGGAGTTGGCCATCTCGGTGCCGACGAAGGTGAGCTCCTGCACCGAGATAAGGGAAACGATGGCGGTATCCTTCACCAGCGCGATGAGCTGCCCGGTGAGGGGGGGCAACATCAGCAGCATAGCCTGTGGCAGGATCACATGGCGCAGCCGCACCCAGGGGGATAATCCGAGGCTGTGGGCTGCTTCCCACTGTCCTTTGGGGATGGCGGCAAGACCGGCACGGACGATCTCGGCAACGAAGGCCGCGCTGATCATGCCGACGCAGAGGGTGCCTGAGATGAGGTTCTCCCAGCGAGCCGGCGGGCCAAACAGAACTTCCAGCCAGGGAGAAATAGAGATGTTGCCGAGCCAGCTTGATAGACCGCTCGCGGGCAACAGTTGGTTGGCGATAAAGAAGTAGAAGATGAAGATAAAGACCAGCGGCGGCAGATTGCGGATGAGCTGGATAAACAGGGTGGCTGGCAGAACCAGAAACGGGCGACGACTGAACGCCGCCACCCCCAGCGTAGTGCCGAGCAGCAGCGCCAGCACCATGCCAAGCAGCGCGATACGCAAGGTGGTGAGCAGACCGCTGAAAAAGTAGGGCAACTCGCCGTGAGGGCCGGGGGTGAACAGCAGGTCGAAGGCTTCATGCCAGCGCCACTGATAGGCCACCCCGATGTGCAGGCGGCTGGCCAGCCAGAGACCAGCCAGCAGCAGGATCAGGGCGATCGCCCCATCCAGCCAGTTGATGTTCCGACATGCCCCACGGATGATGCGCCGGATGGTGTCTTTTAGAGAAATCAGCATCAGGGATTGGCGACCTGCGCTTCCCACGCCAGCGACTTGAACCAGTAGTCATGGCGCGCTTTGAGCCAGCCATCGGCCTGACGGGCGGCGATCCACTCGTTGAACTGCTCAGCCAGGGCATCATCCCCCTTGCGCAGGGCAAAGCCTTCACTCCCTTCTGCCAGCGGTTTGGCAAACGGCATAAAGAGGGCATCCGGGTGGCGCAGCGCCTCTTGCTCGGGTTTCGGGGAAGAGGAGAGGGCGCCGTGGGCGCGGCCGTTCAGCACCTCCTGAAATACCTGTGACTCGTCATCAAACTGGCGCAGGGTGGCCTTGGGGAAGTGTTCTTTTGCCACCTGTACCGGTGAGGCGCCACGGCGTACCGCCAGGATCACCCCGCGCTGGTTGAAGTCCGCCACTGTTTTCTTCTCTTTGGCCAGGGTGCTGGAGGCGGCCAGCTGCACCCCCGAATGGGAGTAGGCCTGGGTGAAGCGCACGCTCTTCTCCCGCTCGGGGGTGATGGTGAGGCCGCCGATGATGACGTCATATTTTTTCGCCAACAGGGAGGGGATGATGCCATCCCAGGCGGTAGGCACGAACTCTACCTGCCAGCCGTTATCTGTGGCGAGGCGACGGGCCACGTCAATCTCGAAACCGATCAGGGCCCCCTGCTTGTCGCGCATCGCCCAGGGGGCGAAGGTGGACATGCCGACCCGCAGGGTACCGCTCTGCTCGATCTGTGCCTGGGTGTCGGAGGGGGCAGTTTGTGCCAGTGCCGGAGTGAGCAGGCTTGTCAGTAGCAGGGCAGCGCCCGACAGGGTGGTCTTGAATGACAGATTCATGGTTAGCGTCCTTGTTGATCCGGATTCAGGTGACGGGCCAGCGCCCGCGAACAGGCTGACAGCGTCAGGGTTAACAGCAAATAGAGGGTAGCTACGGTAAACCACACCTCAAAGGTCAGAAACGTATCGGCAACCAGAGTACGCCCTTCGTTGGTCAGATCGAAGATGGCGATCACACTCACCAGCGCCGAATGTTTGATAAGGGAGACCAGCTCGTTGGTGAGTGGCGGCAAGGTGATGCGCACCAGCTGGGGCAGGATCACCTTGCGCAGGGTGATGGCCCGTGACAAGCCAAGCGACTGGGCTGCCTCCCACTGCCCTTTGGGAATGGCCTGTACACCTGCACGCAGCACTTCGGCGGTGAAGGCCCCCTGATAGAGGGAGAGGCTCAACACGGCGCAGGCAAGGGGGGCCAATCCCAGCATGGGGCCCAGCAAGAAATAGAGAATATAGAGCTGCACCAACTGGGGCGTGGTGCGCACCAGCGCCAGATAGGTGATGGCGAGCCAGGGGCCGAGCCGGGAGGGAAGCAACCGCAGGCTGACCACGCACACACCGACCGCCATCGTGCCCAACAGACTGAGCAGCGCCACCTGCAAAGTGACCAGCAGGCCGTTTAGCAAGGGGCCGGCATAAAAGGTTCCCTCATCCCACTCGCCGAGAAAGGGCAACATCCGCGGCCACTGCCACTCATAGCCCATCTGGCGAGCGCCGCTATAGAGCGTCCAGCCCAGTAGCGCAAAGAGCATCACAGTGCCTGACAACCAGCCGAGCAGGCGGGGGCGATTGAGCCTAGCCATGATAGCTGAGCACCTGTTCGAGGAAGGCCCGGGTTCGCGGGTGCCGAGGGGCGTTGAACAGTTGGGCGGGCGGGGCCGACTCGATGATCTTCCCCTCGTCCATAAAGAGCACCCGATCCGCCACTTGACGGGCAAAGCCCATCTCGTGGGTAACGCAGATCAGGGTCATCCCCTCGTCAGCCAGCTCGCGGATCACATCGAGCACTTCGCGGATCATCTCGGGGTCGAGGGCGGAGGTGGGCTCGTCAAACAGCATCAGCTCGGGTTGCATGCAGAGGGAGCGGGCGATGGCGACCCGCTGCTGCTGGCCGCCGGAGAGCTGGTGTGGGTACTTGTCGGCCTGTGCCTGAATGCGCACCCGCTCGAGCAGCCCGAGCGCCCGGGCTTTGGCCTCCTGAGGTCGCAACCCCAGGGTATGCACCGGCGCCACCATCAGGTTTTCCAGCACCGTCATATGGGGGAAGAGGTTGAACTGCTGAAACACCATGCCAACCCGACCTTGCAGGCGGCGCAGGTAGGAAGGGGTCACCGGCTCGCCAAACAGGAACAGCTGGCCGTCGTCGATCCCCTCCAGCCCGTTGATGGTGCGGATCAGGGTCGATTTTCCCGAGCCTGACGGGCCACAGATAACCCACTTCTCTCCCCGTTCAATGGTGAGATCGATGTGATGAAGAGCCTGAAAATCGCCATAGAATTTGTCGACGCCACAAAAGCGCACACAGGGTTGCGAGCTGGTCAAGAAGCGGGTTCCACTGAGAATCATTTACGCCATGGTATTGATTTTATAGGGGGATGACAAAGAAAACCCCCTTGTCAGCATCCTGATGCCTATTCACAATGGCGCCATTTCGTGATGACAGGAGCTTTTCATGCGTATTACATCCTTGCTTGCCGGTTCGCAGGTGCAGCTGTTGATGCCGCCAGCGGTTCGCTATCGCTGCGTCATTTTTCTGCTGTTGCTGGTGAGTTGGGGCGTGGTAGCGGCCTCCTTGTGGGATGGCTGGGGCGCCATGGCGCTGCTCAACTGGGTGGGCGTGGTCTTTGGTGGCATCACCGGGATCATGGTGTCGCTGCCCCGCAGCTGGCAGCCCTGGCGCCTGGCGGAGCTGGGGTGGGATGAACAGCATATCTATCTGCTCAATGGCAACAAGGATGAGGCGCTGGCGCTGCCCCGCAACCAGCTGGTGGCGCTTGAACGGGAGCGACGAGTGGGTCACGACGGCCAGTGGCTCGACTTCAGCCTCGATCTGCAACTGAGTGAAGATGAGCTGGCGGCGGCCATGGCCTTGCTGGATCTCAAGGCGGGGGAGCTGCATCTGGTGAGCCCGTCTGTCTATCGCTTCGGCTTTAAACGGGCCTGGCACGGTCGCCGGATGCTGGCGCAACGGTTGTCAGATCTGCAATCGGCCTGAGTCGACTATTTTCTCGACAATTCCCGGCAAAGCTCAGATACTGCCAGTGACTCGAATTGATCTTGTCTGCACTGTTAACCCAAGAGATCAATCACTTGACGACAGTGTGGAGAAGGCCACGGCATGAAGCCATGGCAGGTCCGGCATAGGGGTTGTGCCCTTACCGTTATGCTGGGAATTGCATAGAGAAGGCACCTTGAATCGAGAGTGGATGGCATGAAGATTTACGTAGGAAATCTGTCGTACCGGATGACGGCCGACGAACTGAAAACCCTGTTCAGCCAGTTTGGACAGGTCGACAAGGTTGATATCATCATCGACCGCGATACCGGCCAGTCAAAGGGGTTTGGTTTTATTGAAATGCCGGTCAATGGTGATGCCGAAAAGGCCATCGCTGGTCTGCATGGCACAGAAGTCGGTGGCCGTACCATCACCGTCAACCAGGCCAAACCGAAGACAGATGCTCCCCGTGGTCGCCCGCAACAGCGCCACCGCTAAGGTACCTCGGCAATAAAAAAACGGCATGGGTTTCCCCCATGCCGTTTTTGTTTCTGAATGTTTTGCTGTGATCAGGGGACGTCGTAACCGAGTGCCGCCTTGCGGATGCGGAACCACTGCTGGCGGTTAAGCTCGATGGATTCGGCGGCCACGGCGGCGGCAATCCGCTCCCGCTTGCCGGAGCCAATCAATGGCAGCGGCTGGCTTGGCAGCATCATTACCCAAGCGTAGACCACCTGCTCGATAGTCTGGGCGCCCACTTCCTGACGGATCTGCTCCAGTTCGGCACGCAGCGGGGCATAGGCCTCATCGCTGAACAGTCGGCCGCCGCCGAGACATGACCAGGCCATCGGCTTGATGCCAAGCTGCTGGCACTGATCCAGGGTACCATCGAGGGTCCCTTCCTGATGAAGCGGCGAGATCTCCAGCTGGTTGGTGACTAGCGGGAAGGGGAGGCGCGATTGCAGTAGCTCGAACTGACGGGCGGTGAAGTTGGATACCCCGGCGTGCTTGATCTTACCCGCCTGTTTCAGGGTGATAAAGGCGTCGGCCACATCATCGGCGTTCATCAGGGGATCCGGGCGGTGGATCAGCAGCAGGTCCAGATGGTCGGTGCCGAGCTTGCGCAGCGAGGCCTCGGCGCTGGCGATGATATGGTCCTTGCCGGTGTTGTAGTGGTTGAGAGCATGCTCCGGCTTGGCGGTGAGGGCGATACCGCACTTGGTGACGATCTCCATCCGGCTGCGCAGGGAAGGCTCGAGGCGTAGGGCGTGACCAAAGGCCTCTTCGCACTGGTAGCCACCATAGATATCGGCGTGATCGATGGTGGTGACCCCCAGATCCAGATGATATTTCATCAGATCGAGCAGAGCGGCCGGAGAGAGCTGCCACTCCATCAGGCGCCAGTAACCCATGATGAGGCGAGAGAAGGTGGGGCCTTGCGGATGCAGGGCGACACGGGATACAGACATGGTTGACTCCTTTAAAAACGCGATGCGAAAACGATGTGCAACATGGATGACTGCGGGCATCTTGGCCCCATGTGGCTGGCAAAGCAATAATGGACAGTGGCATGATTCGAACTTTGGTTCTGACCGAAGAGAGTTGGGGAGATAATTGGATGGAAGGATTTGCCGAGCGCTTGCAGAGCCTGATCGGGGAGATGAGCGTGAGCGCCTTTGCCCGCAAGGTGGGGCTCAGTGAAGCGCTGATCCGCAAATATTTGAAGGGGGCCGAGCCTGGCCTGGCGCGGGCCAACCAGATCGCCATGGGGGCCAACTGCTCGCTGGAGTGGCTGGCGACCGGATGCGGTTATCTCTACCGTCAGGCGGAAGTGGTGGACAGGGAGGCGCTGGCTGCGGCGCAGCAACTGCTGGGCGAGCAGCAACCCGGGGTGGGGCTGCCCGATGAGGAGGCGCTGGTCACCCTGCTCGCCTACTACCAGTTTTTGCGCACCCACAAGAAAGCGGACGGTTTTCTCGACTTGGCGCTGGCGCGGGAGTTTGGCCGCCATCTGGGGGAAGCGTGATGAGGAGCATATTACCCTTTGGTCGTGTCACGGCCGGTTGATTATTCTGATACGCTCTAAGCAAGATAAGTCTCCATGGAATGGGCGATGAGCTACTTGATCCTCGGAAGTGGTGCGCTGGGCTCGGCGCTGGCAAGAGAGCTGATGGCAAGGGGGGAGTCATTCCTGCTGGCCGGGCGCAACTATCCCAAAGGGATCGAGATGGAGGACTTCTTCCCGCTGCCAGATGTCGATGCCATCTCGTTCGATGCCTTGTTTACCCTCTACGATTGCGATCCGCTTCCCACCGTTGTGATCAATACCATCGGCGTGTTGCACGATGTCAGCTTTATGCCGGAGCGGCGGGTCGAAGAGGTGCACCCCAAGTGGCTGTGCGACAGCCTGCTGGCCAATGCCTGGCCAACACTGGCGCTGGCTGCCCGTTTCAGCCGGTTGATGGGCAATGACCATCCGCTGTGGCTCTGCGCCATCTCCGATCTGGCGGGCTCCATCACCGCCAATCTGGAGGGGGGACGTTACAGCTACCGGATGAGCAAAGCGGCCCTCGACATGGGGGTGAAAACCCTGGCCCTTGAGTGGACGCAGCGTTTCCCGCAAGCAGGGGTGGTGGCCGTTGCGCCCGGCTTGATGGACTCCCCGATGAATACCCCCTTTCTGAGCGAGTTGCCCGCGGATCAATTGCTGGATCCTGCCGAGGTGGCGGTGAAACTGCTCAATCTCATCAAGGGGTTATCATTGACTCAATCGGGCCAGCTACTGGATCTGAACGGTCAGCCGCTGCCTTGGTAAATCCCGCCTGCGGGTTCTACGGACGTCTATTGGCTTCACATTCTGCTCATGCGCCCCTTGCCAAGCGAGGGGCGCATGGCTAACGTCACTCTCCTGTTTCAGGAGGGATCTCATGCGCTATATCGATTTACGAAGTGACACCGTCACCCAGCCTACTGACGCCATGCGTCAAGCCATGCTCCACGCCGAAGTCGGTGACGATGTCTATGGTGAAGATCCGGGCGTCAACGCGCTGGAGGCCTTTGGGGCCAGATTGCTGGGCAAACAGGCGGCGCTGTTTGTGCCGTCCGGCACCATGTCCAATCTGTTGGCGGTGATGAGCCACTGTCAGCGCGGTGAGGGGGCCATCCTCGGCAACGCCGCTCACATCTATCGCTATGAAGCGCAGGGGAGTGCCGTGCTGGGCTCCGTAGCCCTGCAACCCTTGCCGATGCAGCGCGATGGCACACTGGCATTCGATGATATCAGGGCTGCGCTGGCCCCTGATGATGCCCACTTCGTCCAGACTCGCCTGATCTGCCTTGAGAACACCCACAACGGCAAGGTGCTGCCGCTCTCCTATCTGCAGGAGATGGGGGCATTCGTTGCCGAGCGCGGCTTGAAGCTTCATCTCGATGGCGCCCGGCTTTTTAACGCCGCCGTGGCCAGCGAGACCCCGGTCGAGGTGATCGCCGCTCCATTTGATAGCATCTCGATTTGTCTCTCCAAGGGGTTGGGCGCACCGGTGGGCTCGCTGCTGGTGGGCAGACACGACTTCATCGCCCGTGCGCGCCGACTGCGCAAGATGCTGGGGGGCGGCATGCGTCAGGCGGGGATTCTGGCGCAAGCCGGTCTGTTTGCCCTCGAGCAGCACGTGACCCGCCTGGCCGATGATCACCGCCGTGCCAAACGGCTGGCCGAAGGGTTGGCTGCACTGCCGGGCATCGAGCTCGACCTCTCGCTGGTGCAGAGCAATATGGTGTTCCTGCGGCTGCGTGAGGGGGAATCAGCCCCTCTGCTCGCTTTTATGAAGGAGAGGGGGATCCTCTTCTCCGGTTACGGCGAGCTGCGGTTGGTGACCCATCTGCAAATCAACGATGACGATATTGAAGAGGTGATCGACGCCTTCACCGAGTATCTCGGGGCGCGTTGAGACGGCTGGTGAGGTAGAGGTTATACCGAGACCTGTTCATACCGAAATAAAAGAGGGCGCCGCGGCGCCCTCTGTTATTTGCTGCAAGCTCAAGCCTGCCGCTGGCCGCTCATCAGCATGGCCTCATCGGTAGCGTCGTAGATCATCACCGCGATGTGGGTCACCTGACCGCCGAAATCGGCCAGTGGCACCAGCGTCAGGTTCTGGAACATATGGGGGGCCGAGCCGGTAATGGGGCGATAGTTGGAGAAACGTAGCAGATAGGGCTTCTGCTCCCAGGTGCTGAAGGCGCGGTTGTTGAGCTTGAAGACCATGTTGGCCTTGCGCTCGAACCAGGCTCTGTCCACATCGGGGAAGAGCTCGAACAGTACGCCATCGCGCACGTCACTGGCCAGTCGGCCGCTGTGGCTCTCCATAAAGCCGTTCCACACCTGTACCTTGTACTCCTTGTCGAGCACTACCAGGCCTACGTCCAGGTTCTGGACTATGTTCATCAGCCAATGAAATTCACGGATTTCCATAGTCACTCCTAGAGCATGTGCATGATTTTGTTGTTCATGGTGGCGATGGAATCTTCGGTAAACAGCAGCAGCAGATCACACTGCACCGCGTAATCCTGGATCCGGTAGTTGATCTCGATGGCGAGCGTGCGGCGCCAGCGACTCTTGTTGGTGTTGATCAGCTCGTTGATGGGTCTGTGCTGGCCGAGCACCACCGGGTGCCCCTGACTGAAGGGGGTGTCGAGCTGGTTGGCGTAGCCGCGTAGGAAGGCGCCGATCAGCACGTTGGCGGTATCCATCAACAGCTCCAGTTCGGCGGTGCGATCCAGCGTCCCCTGATGGTTCATCAGCTTGGCCAAATCTTTGAAGCTGGAGTCATGGAACAGGATCAGCGCTTCACCGGCGATCCCAGCTCCGATAAACCCCTGACAGACGGCGGAGAGGGTATCTGAATCCGCAGCGGCCGAGAGGGCCATATGCAACTCTGATACTTCCAGCACGTTGACGTTGGGGATGGGCAGTACCACGAAGGCGTTGAGCAGACGAGCCAGCAAGTCGGCGGCCTGACCCATGGAGACGTTGGCCAGCTCCTGATAGACATCGCGGATTTCGGGGGTGATCTTGACGCCTGCATCGGCTACCACTCCGTTTGGCTGCTGCTCGGGGGCGCTTGGTTGACCGCTCGGGGTGGCACTCCAGAAATCATGCTTTTTGAGCAGGGCGAGCAGGGTTTCTGGGGCGGCAGGTTTCTTGATGAAATCGAGCGCCCCTAGCCCCATGACCCGTTGATAGGCCTCTGGTTGGATATCCCCGGAGACCACGATCACCTTGTTGCGTAGACCCTCCCGTTGGAGGGTCTCCAGCACGCCGTAACCGTCCATTTCCGGCATGGTCAGATCGAGAAAGATGAGATCCCCATGGCCCATCAGCACCTGTTCGATCCCTTCAAGGCCATTCGCCGCATAGTGCAAATCGACTTTCCAGTCAGCCGGTAGCGCTCGTGCCAGCTGTTTGCGGGCGAACCCGGAGTCATCACATATCAATACATTCATGGCGTTAGGCAGGCTCTGTTGGCAAGGATTGCTATAAGTGTGGCCCGCTAACAGTCAGATGCAATGTGGGAGGTTGTCACCCTGTGAAAATTGGTTATCCCATTGCCGGTTACGATAGCGTGCGGAGTATTTCTCAACAAATTCAGCGAACATCTTAACACGCAACGGGGCGAATTGGTGCTGGCAACACAACATGTAGAAGGGGCGATTGCCGGTCTGCCAGTCGGTCAGTACCGGTACCAGCTGCTCGTCATGGAGGAAGCTGCTCAGATAGTGCAGCGGGGCGTTGACTATCCCCAGATGACGCCGGGCTGCGCGCACGGCGGCCTGAGTCTGGTTGACGGTCAGTTTGGCGCTGCGTTTGATGCAGATGTTTTGGCCATCCTTGTCGGTCAGTTGCCAGTGCTGGTGTGGCCAGCAGTAGATGAGATCATGTTCTTCCAGCTGGCTGGGGTGGGAGGGGGTTCCCTTCTTGGTCAGATAGAGTGGCGAGGCAAACAGGCCGTACTCGATATGACCGAGACAGATCGCATTGGGCAGCGACTGGGGCAGCTCACCGTTGAAGAACACCAGATCCCGATCATTGTCGAACAGGTGCTGGTGATCATTGGTCTGGGTGATATCGAACTGTACCTCGGGATAGTGCAGCCCGAATTCGGCCAGCATATCGATGAGGATGGTGTTGGAGAGCGCGATCGGCGCGGCTATCCGGATAAGCCCGGTGATGTCTGCTTCTTTACCCCGGATCTCGCTGGTGGCCTGCTCGATTTGTGCAAGCGGTGTGCAGAGACGCTCGTAGTATCTGAGCCCTTCATCGGTAAGACGGAGTTTACGGGTAGAGCGATGTAGCAGGGAGCAACCCAGTTGCTCTTCCAGCTGGGAAATGCGTCGACTGATGGTGCCTGTTGGCATGCCCAGTGCGGCTGCAGCATGGGAGAATCCTCCCTCTTGCACCACCTTGACGAACAGGTAGAACTCTTCGATGTGCTTCATAAACGCTGTTCTGGGTGTAACAAGGGGGCAACCATAAAAAGAGCCTTATCGCTTGGCAAGGGTAATTCAGCGTTTAATTGATCTGGATTCGATTTCTACTGATACCAGTTTAAATTTTCAATTGTTCTCGAATGAGGATTATTTTCTGCGCCACAGTCATTGTTGCGAGATGTCACCCGTTAGCTCAAGAGAGAGAGGCGACATGGTATGACTACAATACGACCCATCCTCAGGAAAAAAGAGGATCGCGCTGGTCAAGAGCAGTTCTTTTTTTCGGCGATGTGAATGTGATGACAGTCGCATATTCATCATGCCGGTCTGGTGAAGGTAGATATTCGGTTTTGAGGTATTTAAGTTCCTTGTTAAGTCGCTATTTGGGGCCGGTTTTGCTCTTTTTTGTCTGTTTATTCAACGCGCTGGTTAATAAATGAAAGTTTTACGAGGGAAATGCCGGCACTTTTTTTAGTTGACTTTTTTGTCAGTAAATAAGTGTTTGTTGTGAATCGTAAAAATGTTTTTTGAAGTATCCAGAGTGCAATTCTTAGTGCTTGTTTTTGCTGGGAAAAAAAGTTAAAAACGAACGAGGGATTTGTTCTGATTGACAGGAGTATTGGCTGAGTCCTTTTTTCTGTGGCTGGATTGGCTCTCCTGTTGTTGATTTCTGAAATCAGTTATCTGCTTTTGGCCATCGCGAGAAATAGTGGCCGAGAGGTGTTGTCACCTTGCATTCTGCATACGGCGGTTTGCCCATTTGTTTTCCGGTTCACCAGTGACCATCCAGCATGAATGATTTTGACCAGATGAATACGCTTGACGAACGGTTACTGAAGACAATGGATGTTCTGCATACCCCTATCTGGGTATATGACATCGAACATCACCATATTTTCTGGGCAAACCGCGCAGCACTTCCTCTCTGGGAGGCCACCTCCCTTGACGAGCTCTGTTCCAGGGATTTTTCGGCTGATATGGCCACAGCCATAGCGCTGTTGTTGCAACGCTACCTCGGTGATTTTCAGCAGGGGCGAAGTTACAACGAGTGGTGGACTATCTCCCCAAAGGGGGTCAAGAAGCAGATCTATCTACGCCTCTCCGGCATTCAGCTGGCTGGCCGTCTGATGATGATGACCGAGGCGGTGCTCGACTCCGATACCCTCTATCAGGAGTCCTCGCTGGCAACCGGTGATACCCTGGCCTGCCTGTTCGATAGCAATGGCGCGTTCGAAAGCGGCAACTATCACTTCGAGATGTGTTTCGGTCACCGGATCGCCACGCTCTCCCAGGTTTTTTCCGGTAGTGACGACAGTTTTTACCAGAAGCTCTCCCGACTCGATGAAGTAGTGACCGAAGGGGAGTGCCGAACCCTCAAGGGGATGCGCTGGTTCCAGTATCAGTTCCGCTATATCCAGCAAGGAGCACGGATCCTGCTCACCATGCGCGATATTACCGATCGCAAACTCGAGGAGCTGGAGCATCGCCACCTCGCCTGGCATGACTCCCTGACCGGCCTGCTCAACCGTTATGGCTTGATGAAATCTCTCGAGGCCTATTGCGGGCTGGGGGAGCGTTTCGCGCTGGTATTCATGGATCTGGACAACTTCAAGCTGGTCAACGACAACTACGGCCATAAGGCGGGAGACCGCTTGCTGGAGCGGGTTGCCGGTCGCCTCAAACAGATTTGCCCCCGCGATGTTGAGCTGGCCCGTCTTGGCGGGGACGAGTTTACCGCGTTGGTTCCCTTGGGAAACCAGAGTGAACGAGCCCAGGATGTGGCCGATCAGATGCTCTCCCAGATGACCAAGCCGCTGCAACTGAGCGGTCTGCCGGAGGTAACCATCGGCGGCAGTATCGGCATTGCCATCTATCCCGATGATGCGGACGATGGTGATAACCTCATCACCCGCGCCGATATGGCCATGTATCAGGCCAAGCAGATGGGGCGGCTGCGCTGGCAGCGTTTTACCCCCAGCATGCAGCAGACCCTGCAGCGCAAGCTCAATCTTAAGCAGTTTCTGGCCAAGGCTATCGGTCGTCAGGAGCTGAGCCTCTGTTACCAGCCACAGGTCGATGTCGCCAAACGGCGTCTGATCGGTTACGAGGCGCTGCTGCGTTGGTATAACCCGGTGCTTGGCCATGTCTCGCCAGTGGAATTTATCCCATTGGCCGAAGAGATGGGGCTGATCCGCGAGATCGGCAGCTGGGTGCTCTCTACCGCACTTGCCCAGATGGCCAGTTGGAAGAAGCGCCTCCATCACCGGGTGCCAGTCTCCGTCAACCTCTCCGGTTTCCAGCTCTCGTCGGCACTGCCCGGGCAAGTGCGCCAGCAGCTGGCTCTGCACGGAGTGGATGCTTCCCTGTTGACGCTGGAACTGACCGAAACCGTGCTTATGCTGGATATGAAGGGGTGCCTCGATATTCTCGATGACTTGAGTGAACTGGGGATCAAGATTGCCATCGACGATTTTGGTACCGGCTACTCATCCCTTGCCTATCTCAATCGCCTGCCCATCGATACGATCAAGCTGGATCGCTCTTTCGTGGTCGGCCTCAACCTGCCGGTGATCCGGGCGACCGCCGCCATGGCCACCAATCTGGGGTTGGGGATCATGGCGGAAGGGGTGGAGGAGCCTCACGAACTGGCCGCACTGCAGACCCAGGGGTGCCATGTGTTCCAGGGATATCTGTTCAGCAAGCCGCTGACGGTGGCACAAGTCGAGGCAAGCGGTTTCGTGGTGGAGTGTCAGGTTGGGCGTTATCCACTGTTAGATGCCGTGATGGCAGAGTAACAAGTGTGCGTTAGGCCACAACTTGGAATTTTATTCCGCAATATTTAATCAAAATTAATCATTCTTTTGCGATCGGTCATGAGACGGATTGGCTGGAATTGCTAGCATGCGACCTCGTTTCTAGGGAAAGGAGTATCGCAATAATGAGTCATGCTGCTGTCAATGACCGTCCGGCCAGCCCTCCCAAAGGTTGGCTGAACCGTTTCCTCAATGGCGTCGAGAAAGCCGGGAACAAATTACCCGACCCCGCCATGCTGTTCCTCTACGCCTTGCTGATCGTCTGGGTCGGCTCCTGGGTGTTGTCACAATTCCAGTTTGATCTGGTCAACCCCCGTACCGGGGAGGCGGTAGTGGTCAACAACCTGCTGACCGGTGCCGGTCTGGCCGAGTTTCTCTCCACCATGGTGACCACTTTCACCGGCTTTGCCCCGCTGGGCATCGTGCTGGTGGCCATGCTGGGGGTCGGGGTGGCCGAGCAGTCCGGTTTTATCAATACCGGTCTGAAAAAGTTGCTCAAAGTGACGCCTGCCCGTTTTCTCACTCCCATGCTGATCCTGGTAGCGATCGTCAGCCACACCGCCGCAGATGCGGGTTATGTGCTGGTGATCCCCATCGGTGGCATCATCTTCCACGCTGCCGGACGCCATCCGCTGGCGGGGATCGCCGCTGCCTTTGCCGGTGTCTCCGGCGGTTTTGCCGCCAACTTCCTGCCCTCCGGCGGGGATGCGTTGCTGCAGGGCTTTACCCAGTCCGCCGCTCAGTTGCTCGATCCTGACTATATGGTCAACACCCTTTGCAACATCATCTTTACCGGAGCCTCTTCGCTGCTGATCATCTGCGTCGGCTGGTTCATTACCGAAAAGGTGGTGGAGCCGCGCCTCAAGCATGTGGCGCTTAACGAGGATCTGGAGAGTGCCGACGAGATGGGGCGCTACAGCGCGCAAGAGAGCCGAGCCTTCAACTGGGCCGGGTTTGCCATGCTGGCGGCTATCGTGCTGCTGGCGCTGGCGCTCTCCCCGAACGATTCCCCGCTGCGTGCTGCCGATGGCTCCCTGACCACCTTCGCTGCCCCCGTGATGAAGTCCATAGTGCCGCTCATCTTCCTGCTCTTTATCCTGCCCGGGATTGTCTACGGCTTTGTCGCAGGCAGCTTCAAGAGCGGCAAGGATGTGATCGATGCCATGTCGGCCACCATGAACAAGATGGGCTCCTACATGGTGATGGCTTTCTTCTGCGCGCTCTTCATCAAGGCGTTTGGTGACTCCAATCTGGGCACTCTGCTGGCCCTTTCCGGTGCCGAAGTGCTCCATGCGCTGGCGCTGCCCGGTGAGGTGACTATCGTCGGGATGATCCTGCTCACAGCCAGCGTCAATCTGGTAGTCGGCTCGGCCTCCGCCAAGTGGGCGCTGATCAGCCCGATCCTAGTGCCCATGTTGATGGCGGTGGGGATCTCCCCCGAGCTGACCCAGGCGGCCTATCGGGTCGGGGATTCTGCTTCCAATATCATCACCCCGCTGATGGTCTTCTTCCCGCTGGTGGTGGTCTATTGCCAGCAGTATGTGAAGAGCACCGGGATCGGTACTCTGGTCTCCATGATGCTGCCCTACTCGCTGGCCTTCCTGGTGAGCTGGACGATTTTCCTGCTGCTCTACTGGGCGCTCGGCTTCCCGCTCGGGTTGCAAGCCCCTTACGTCTATCCGGCCCCTTAAGCTGGGTGTGCGAGGGAGCCTTGGGCTCCCTCGTTTTTTTCGCTATGGTGTTACCTCATTTTGGAGGTGCCATGAATCAGACCATCGATCTTATCCTTTCCCATCGCTCCATTCGTCAGTTCACTGCCGAGCCGATCGCCCCGCAGCAGCTGGATGTCATTCTCGCCGCCGCCCAGTCCGCCTCGACCTCGAGCTTTTTGCAGGTGACCAGTATTGTGCGAGTCAGTGAACCCGAGGCGCGTCAGCAGCTGGCCATGCTGGCGGGCAATCAACCCTATGTGGTGCAGGCGGCCGAGTTTCTGGTGTTCTGCGCCGATTACCATCGTCACAGCCAGATCGTGCCCGAGGCCCAGACCGGTTATGCGGAACAGTTGTTGATCGGTGCCATTGACGGCGCCCTGATGGCGCAAAATGCCCTGCTGGCGGCGCAGTCGTTGGGACTGGGCGGGGTCTATATCGGCGGCATTCGCAACCATCCTGCCGAGGTGAGCGAGCTACTGGGCTTGCCCCATCAGGTGATCCCGCTGTTTGGCCTCTGCCTTGGCCACCCTGCCCAGCAGCCGGAGCAGAAACCCCGCCTGCCCAGGGGATTGGTGGTGCATCAGGAGCGCTACCAGCACGAGCTGGATCGCGACCTGCTGGCCCGGTACGATCAGCAGATCGCGGACTACTATCAGGCCCGCAGCAGCAACAACAAACAGCAGACCTGGAGTAGCCAGATCCGCGCCATTCTGGGCAAGGAGTCCCGCCCTTTCATGCTGGGATTCCTGCAATCGCAGGGCTTTAACCTCAAGTAATGGCGCTGATGGGCGATACTATGGGAGTGATGACCACCATGGTCATTTTCCCGTGATCCTGAAATCTTTCCCTGAGACCGGGTATACAGCTTGGCGACAAATCGTGGGCAAGGGGGGATCTACAGGCTACCTTAAGTAGATAAGCTGTTGTAGGATCACGCAATTGGATTGGGACAGGGGTTTGGACATCCTATGATTTTAACTTTGGTATTGCTGTCTATCGGCGCGCTCCTGTTTTTGGTTATCGCCTATAACGTGGTACAGCAATATAAGCAGAAGGCGGAGGCTGAAAAGCGTCACGCCGTTGCCAGACACAAGACGGTAGCCGACGAGACCGAAGAGGTACTGCTGAACGTCAATCTGGTGCCTTTCTCCAAAAACATGGTGTTGCTGTTGCAGCACCGGATCCTTGATGCCTATCGCGCCATCGCCCAGGTGATGCCCAACAACCAGATCAAGCAGCGCATCGCCGATGTGCAGATCCAGATCAAGAACGTGCAGGAAAATTACAGTGCGCAGGATGAGGGGCACTTCAAAACCCCCGAGTCTGATCGTCAGGCGATCCAGATGTTGCAGCTGGTAAAAAAGCTACGTGCCGTACTGCGTGTCGAGCACAACAAGGGCAAAATTGATCCGCAGGGGTTTGCTCAGGAAGATCGTCGTCTCGAGCTGATGCAGCTCAAAATCAACATCTCGAATCTGGTCAAGCGGGCGATGGATGCCCGCATTCAGGGCCAATATGGTACTTGCCGCCAGCTCTATACCAAGGGGTTGTCGGCAATGGCCAGCATTGGCGACAAGGATCCCTATCTGTTGGCTCGTGAAGAGGATATGCGTCAGGGGCTCAAGGAGCTTGAAGAGCTGCAGCAGCAAAACAGCGCGCAGGATCTGCAAAACATCAAGGACAAGGAAGCCGACGAGCTCGATGTCCTGTTTCAACCCAAGAAGAAATGGTAAGCATGTCCCACCCACTCGATTCCACACTGGGGCCAATGGCCCCATTTGTTTCTCAGCTGTTGACCGAACTGGCCGCTGCTGGCGTCACATTTTCCCAGCCAACGGTCGATCACCTCTGTTATCGGGCGGCGACCTTGCAGGAGTACCGCGCGCTATGTACTGTATTGGCTGAAGCGGGCTCCTTGCTGGTGGAGGGGATGATCGGCGGTCGCCCGATTGCCACTTATCAGTTGCATCAGCCACTGCTGGCTGGTGAGGTGCAGGTACCCTGTATCGAGCTGGCGGCGCCGAAACCGGGGCGCGTCCATCAGGCTGGACTGGAACATATCGAGCTGGTGGTCACTTCACTGCAGGATCTGGTAGCGCGCTATCCCGAGCAGCCATTCAAAACCGGCAATATGCAGGATACCCGCAACCCCGATATCGGCCTGATGTTGCCCTCCGGCCAGATCAAGTTTCATCTGCGCTCGCTGGCTGAGGTGATCGCCGAAGAGGTGGCGACCGGTGCTGTGGTCGCGGTGCCGGCGGATTATTTCGATCAGGAGTGATCCTGCTCTAAATGCGGTGCGAGCCTGACAGGCTCTTGAATAACGCAGTAAAAGGGGTCACCGGTGTGACCCCTTTTGCTATCTGGCGGTGCTGGGTTGCGAGAGCGCTATCTGCTCGTGGGTGACCCTGTTTGCGCTGAGCCCGTTACCCGTGCCGGTGGGGTTGCTGGGCAGAGAGTGGCGATTGGCTTCGCTGCTTGAGGCGACCAAGCCAGAGGCTCAAGCCCGCCGTCAGGATGAGGACCAGTTCAATTCCCATGACCAGACCGCCCAGCTCGCCTTGCTCCCAGAAGGGGTGCAGGTAAAGTCCCCCCAGACTGGCTCCCAGATAGTAGGCCACCAGATAGAGAGAGGAGGCGAGGGCCCGGTTGTGTTCGACATGATGACCAACCCAGGCACTAGCGCAGGCGTGTGCCAGGAAAAAGCCGAAGCTGGAGATCAGCAAGCCACTCAGGATCCCGAGCAGGCTAGCTTGCAGTAGCCATAGACTGCCGAGGGCCATCAGGGCGATCCCGACCAGCAGCATGCGTTGTGCCCCCCAGCGGTTGGCAAAGCGGCCGCTCAGTGAGGAGGCCACCGTCCCCGAGAGATAGGTGAGAAACAGCATGCCGAGCCACTGGGTGGGCAAGGAGAAAGGGGGCTTGGCCAGCAGGAAGGTGAGATAACTGAACTGGTTCAGAAACACCATAAAGTTGAGTCCCCCGATAAGGTAAGCCCCTACCAGCAAGGGATTGGTCAGGTGCTGCTGCAAGGCGCGAGCAAATTGGCCGCGAACGGGGGCGCTCGCCACAAAGCGGGTCTGATGGGGCAGCAGCCAGAAGACCAGCGGCAGTAGTGACAGGCTGATCACACCGATCCCCAGAAAGGTATGCTGCCAGTCGCCAAACCAGCCCGCCAGCAGGCCGCCGACCACCCGACCGGCAATGCCACCGAGGGAGTTGGCGGCAATATAGACCCCCACCGCCGAGAGCAGTGCCCGTTTACTGAACTCTTCCCCCATATAGGCAATCGCAGTGGCTGGTAACCCGGCCAGCAGCGCGCCCTGCAGGATACGCAGCAGCAGCAGGGTGCCAAACTGCTCAACCAGCGGGATTAACAGTGAGAGCAAGATCGCCAGGGTGAGGGTACCCAGCATGACCTGCCGACGGCCATGGCGATCCGCCAGTCTGGCGCAGATCAGCAGGGAGGCGGCGAGGCCTGCAGTGCATCCTGCCAGGGTCCAGCTGGCCGAGAGGGAGTTGACCGAGAAGACCTCGGCAATCAGGGGTAACAGGGGATGGGTCTGGTAGAGGTTCAGAAACACCAGAAAAGAGCCCAGGCTGAGGGCCAGGGTTGCACGTATCCACTCGCGACTTCCAACTTCAATCATTGCGTATTGTCCTGACTGCTTTTGGTCAGGGTAGAGGCCTTGCGGTTATAAATATAATATATTTAAGTTATCTATCTCATAAGATGAATTGATACATGGATCTGAAGCAGCTCACCTATCTGCTGGCGGTCAGGGATGCCGGCTCATTTACCAAGGCAGCCAACAGTCTGCATGTGGCACAGCCGGCCATCAGCATGGCCATCGCCAAGCTGGAGCAGCAGCTCGAATTGCGGCTGTTTGATCGACAGGACCGGGCGGTACGGCTCACACCGGAGGGAGAGGTGCTCTGTCGCCATGCAGAGCGTCTGTTGCTGCAGATGCATCAGGCCGAGGCCGAGATGGCCGAGCTCAAGGGGCTGGAGCGGGGGGAAGTGCGGATCGGGATCCCCTACATGATGGGCTCCTACTATTTCCCCCCTCGTCTGATGGCCTTCAAGCACCGCTACCCCGGCCTCAAGATCCGTGTTGAGGAGGCCGGTACCCGCGAGCTGCTCAGCCGGATGGTGGATGGCTCCCTCGATCTGGCCATTCTCATCACCAGTGATCTCCCCCCCGCCCTCGAGGGGGCACATCTGCTGAGCGAAGAGATGTTGATGGTGGTGGGGGACGATCACCCCTTGCGTGGCGCATCGGCCGTCACCCTCTCGCAGTTTTTCGCTCAGGAGCTGGCGCTGTTTCGCCGTGGCTTTTATCACCGGGAGCATATGGAGGCGCTGGCCCAGAGCCTGGGCGTTGAACCCGATATCGCCTTCGAGAGCAATCTGATCCCTCTGCTCAAGGCGGTGGTGCGGCAAGGCTTTGCGGTGACCACCTTCTTGCGGATGGTGCTGGAAGAGGAGCCGGATCTGAGTGGCGTACCCTTCGACCCGCCCATCTACCTCGACCTCTGTGTGGCGTGGCGGCGTGGTGATCCGCTATCCATGGCCAACCGTGCCTTGCGTGATTTTCTACTCAAGGAGCGCCCGGCCTGATGGCGGCGGGCCATAGCTGAAAGTTTGTTACTATTAACGGTGGGTTCGCTTGAGGGCTACACCATGAAACTGCAGCAATTGCGCTATATCGTCGAGGTGGCCAACCACAGGCTGAATCTGTCGGCCACCGCCGAGAGCCTCTTTACCTCCCAGCCCGGGATCAGCAAACAGGTGCGGATGCTGGAGGATGAGCTGGGGATCCAGATCTTCGAGCGCAGCGGTAAACACCTGACCCAAATCACCCCCATAGGTCGGGATGTGATCAAAGTGGCCGCGGAGGTGCTGGACAAGGTCGCCACTATCAAGGTAATGGCCAGGCAGCATGTGCATCCGGAGCAGGGAACCCTCACCATTGCCGCTACTCATCTGCAAGCCCGTTATATTTTGCCCGCCATCCTCAAGGGTTTTATGGCCCGCTTTCCCAAAGTTGCCGTAACTGTGATGCAGGGGAGTGCGGCGCAGTGCCGCGTAGCCGTGCATGATGGCGCCGCCGATCTGCTGCTGGCGGATGAACCGGAGGAGGGGAGCGATCTGCTCATGCTCCCCTCTTTTCAGTGGCAACGGGGCTTGGTGCTGCCCAAGGATCATCCGTTGGCCAAAGCAAACTCGCTGACCCCGGCCGAACTGGTGGAGTTTGCGCTGGTGACCGATGGAAGGGCGCTCTCTGCTGCACATGGCACTGATTGCGCTCATGCCGAGAGCCGGATCGCCTGCTGTGCGAGCGACAGCGATGTGCTCAAGACCTATGTCAGACAAGGGATGGGCATCGGGGTGATGGCAACCTTTGCCTGGGAGCCCCAGCGCGATGGCGAGCTGGTGCTCAAAACGGCGCCCTGGCTACCAGGCGGTGTGGCCGCTATCGGGTTGCGCAGAGGGGCATTTTTATGCGGCTATCTGTATGACCTGATTGAACGTCTCGCGCCGCAATTGACCCGCGAGCGGGTCGAACAATACTGTGCTGCCCGCACTGGCGAAGAGCTTGAAGCTCTGCTGGCCAATCTGACCGTACCACAGCGATAGCTAGGGTCGTCCCAAGAAAAACGCCTCCGTTCGGGAGGCGTTTGACTATCTGACATTCGTCAATTCAGGCTCACTTCTTCAGCATATGATCCAGCTTGTTGGCCTTGGTCGACAGATAGAACTCGTTGTGGGGATTGCGCCCTTCCTGCAACGGTACCCGTTCGGCCACCGGAATACCGAAGGATTCCATGGCTTTCATCTTGCGCGGGTTGTTGGTCATCAGTTTGAGAGACTTGACCTCAAGCTGCTTGAGCATATCGGCGCAGATGGTGTAGTCGCGCATATCGGCGGCGAAACCAAGGGCCACGTTGGCTTCCACGGTATCGGCCCCCTGATCCTGCAGGTGATAGGCGCGGATCTTGTTGAGCAAGCCGATGCCACGGCCCTCTTGACGCACATACAGCAACACGCCACGACCGGCTTTGGCGATATTCTCCATGGCCGCCTGCAACTGGAAACCGCAGTCACAACGCAGGCTGAACAGGGCGTCGCCGGTCAGGCACTCTGAGTGGATCCGGCCCAGCACGGGCTCTTCACCGGTAATGTCGCCCATCACCAGTGCGGCGTGATCTTTGCCTGTGCCGGTTTCCTGAAAACCTACCAGCGTGAAGGTGCCCCAGGGGGTTGGCAATTTGGATTTGGCCACGAGGGTAACGCTGCTCATAGGTTGCTCCTTACTACTAACGGCTCAAAAAAGGGGGGCCAGTTTAGCGCGCCTTGTCAGGAACGACCATAAGAACAAGTCCCTGCATTGCTTAATGAAATCTCCAAATGAGATACAAGCACAGCTGTCCGACGGGTTTTGGCCCTTTGTGCGGATTGATGACTGCCAGGCTCACCACATTCGGGTATAATCGGCGCCCATTAACCCACCCCTTCGGGATGGGAGCAACACAGTGCAGGAGAGAAGTTATGCCTCAGATGGCCCCCGTAATGACAATTGATGGCCCCAGTGGTGCAGGTAAAGGCACCTTGTGTCAGCTGCTTGCTGAGAAGCTGGGTTGGCACTTGCTGGACTCGGGCGCCATCTATCGGGTGTTGTCCCTGGCCGCCCTGCATCACGATGTAGAGCTGGATAGTGAAGCTTCACTGGTGCCACTGGCTGCCAATCTGGATGTGCAATTTCAGGTTGAGGGCGATCTGGTCAAGGTGATCCTGGAAGGGGAAGATGTCTCCCGCACCATCCGCACCGAAGAAGTGGGTAATGCTGCCAGTAAAATCGCCGCCTTCCCCCGGGTGCGCGAAGCATTGTTGCGCCGTCAGCGTGCTTTTCGTCAGGCCCCGGGTCTGATTGCCGATGGTCGTGATATGGGCACAGTTGTTTTCCCCGAGGCCGAGGTGAAGATTTTCCTCGACGCCAGTGCCGAAGAACGGGCCCAGCGTCGCTATAAGCAGTTGCAAGATAAGGGCTTTGATGTTAACTTTGAGCGTCTTTTAACCGAGATTCGGGAACGTGACGATCGCGACAGAAATCGCGCTACAGCACCCCTGAAACCGGCAGAAGATGCTCTGGTGGTAGACTCTACCGCCATGACCATAGATGAAGTGCTGGCAACAGTACTCGCCTATGCAGAGCAACAACTTGGTGATGCCAGCGCAAGCTGACATCCGGTCGTCTGCACCAAGGATGGCGCAGATTATTTAAAACAGCCCCGCTTGTGCCGGATTGCAAGTGGATGTTTCATTTGTGACATAAACAATGATCGAATCTTTTGCTCAACTCTTTGAAGAGTCCCTGAACGCCGTTGAAACCCGTCAAGGTTCCATCGTCAAGGGTACTGTCGTTGCTATCGAGAACGGTTTCGTACTGGTTGACGCCGGTCTGAAATCCGAGTCCGCTATCCCGGCTGAAGAATTCAAGAACGCCATGGGCGAGCTGGAAATCAACGTCGGCGACACCGTTGACGTGGCTCTGGACTCTATCGAAGATGGTTTCGGCGAAACCAAGCTGTCCCGCGAAAAAGCCAAGCGCCACGAAGCCTGGCTGCAGCTTGAGAAGGCTTACGAAGAGCAAGCTACCGTTATCGGTATCATCAACGGCAAGGTCAAGGGTGGTTTCACCGTTGAACTGAACGGCATCCGTGCCTTCCTGCCGGGTTCTCTGGTTGACGTGCGTCCGATCCGTGACACCGCTCACCTGGAAAACAAAGAACTCGAGTTCAAAGTCATCAAGCTGGACCAGAAGCGCAACAACGTTGTTGTTTCCCGTCGTGCCGTGATCGAGACCGAGAACACCTCCGAGCGCGAAAGCCTGCTGGCTAACCTGCAAGAAGGTCAAGAAGTTAAGGGTATCGTCAAGAACCTGACCGACTACGGTGCATTCGTAGATCTGGGCGGTGTTGACGGCCTGCTGCACATCACCGACATGGCGTGGAAGCGCGTTAAGCATCCTTCCGAAATCGTCAACGTTGGCGACGAGATCGCTGTCAAGGTTCTGAAGTTCGACCGCGAGCGTACCCGTGTATCCCTGGGTCTGAAGCAGCTGGGCGAAGATCCCTGGGTTGCTATCGCCAAGCGTTACCCGGAGACCACCCGTCTGTCTGGCCGCGTGACCAACCTGACCGACTACGGCTGCTTCGTTGAAATCGAAGAAGGCGTTGAAGGCCTGGTACACGTATCCGAGATGGATTGGACCAACAAGAACATCCACCCGTCCAAAGTTGTTAACGTTGGCGACGTGGTTGACGTGATGGTTCTGGACATCGACGAAGAGCGTCGTCGTATCTCCCTGGGTCTGAAGCAGTGCAAATCCAACCCGTGGCAGCTGTTTGCCGAAACTCACGCCAAAGGCGACCGTGTTTCCGGCAAGATCAAGTCCATCACTGACTTCGGTATCTTCATCGGTCTGGATGGCGGCATCGACGGCTTGGTTCACCTGTCGGACATCTCCTGGAACAACCAGGGCGAAGAAGCCGTGCGTGAATTCAAGAAAGGCGACGAGATCGAAGCCGTTGTTCTGCAAGTGGATCCGGAGCGTGAGCGCATCTCCCTGGGTGTCAAGCAGATCGAAGAAGACCCGTTCAACAAGTACCTGGCTGACAACAAGAAAGGTGCTATCGTGAAGGGTAAGGTTACCGAGGTTGATGCCAAAGGTGCCGTTATCGAACTGGCTGATGGCGTAGAAGGCTACCTGCGTGCCTCCGACGCTGCTCGTGACCGCGTAGAAGACGCCACTCTGGTGCTGTCTGTTGGTGACGAAGTTGAAGCTAAATTCATGGGCGTTGATCGTAAGAACCGCACCGTAAGCCTGTCTGTCCGTGCTAAGGACGAGGCTGATGAGCGTGTTGCCATCGATAACCTGAACCAGCAAGAAGAAGTTGTGTTCAGCAATGCTATGATGGAAGCGTTCAAAGCCGCCAAGGGTGAGTAATCCTTGATGCAAGAAAAGGGCGGCATTGCGCCGCCCTTTTTTATCCTGGCAAAATGAATATTGCATGTGATCGGGGAAGGAGATTTAACGTTATGACCAAATCAGATCTCATCGAACAACTGGCAGCCAGCCGCATGCATATGCCGGCCAAGGATGTCGAAGCCGCCATCAAGGAGATCCTTGAGCAGATGGCGTCGACCTTGCAAAACGGCGACCGGATTGAAATCCGCGGATTTGGCAGTTTTTCACTGCACTATCGTGCGCCCCGTGTGGGCCGCAACCCCAAGACTGGGGACAAGGTTGAACTGACCGGGAAATATGTCCCGCACTTCAAACCTGGCAAAGAGTTGCGCGAGCGCGTCAACATCATTGAATAATGCAGAAATGGGCATACCTCGGGTATGCCTTTTTTCTTTTTGGCACCGATTCCTGTGCCAATCGTCTTGTTTCTTAAACTCTTTTCCCATTCACTCTAGAGTCTGCCTGCGATTTTAAGGATAATCAGCCTCTCATTAGATACTGACAGGGAGCTCTTATGAAGCGTATTTTGGCCCTCATTCCGCTGGTGCTGGTGTTTGTTCTGACCCTGGCGCTGGGCTCACAAAATGGCCAGCTGGTTCAGTTCAATTACCTGATCGCTCAGGGTGAGTTTTCACTTGCCATGCTGTTGGGCTTCTTCTTTGCTGGCGGCTTTTTGCTGGGCTGGCTGGTATTCGGCCTGCTGTTCCTGCGCCTGAAAATGCAAAACCGCACCCTCAACCGCACCATGCGTCGTCAATCCCGCGAGTTGGAGCTGGCCCGGTCACCGGGTAAGGAATAATGTTCCTCAATGCTTGAACTGCTTTTCCTGCTGTTACCCATCGCCGCCGGTTATGGCTGGTACATGGGTCGCAGGAGTGTTCGCCAGGACACCCAAAAACAGAGTAACCAGTTTTCCCGCCAGTATGTGGCGGGCCTCAACTATTTGCTGTCCGATGAATCCGACAAGGCGGTGGATCTCTTTATCCAGCTGCTTGAGGTGGACAGTGAAACCATCGAAACACACCTCTCCCTCGGCAACCTGTTTCGCCAGCGTGGGGAGGTCGATCGTGCCATCAAGATCCACCAGAACCTGGTAACCCGCCAACTGACCCGGGAGCAGCGTCAGCTTGCCCTGCAGGAGCTTGCGCGCGACTTTTTGGCTGCTGGTCTGCTGGACCGAGCGGAAGCGCTCTGGAATGAGCTGTGTGATGACAGCGACTATGAAGAGACGGCGCTGGCACAGCTGTTGATCATCCATCAGCAGTTGCGGGACTGGGATAAGGCCATCGATGTGGCGGTTCGTCTGCAAAAATTCCAGGGCAAGAAGCTGGCCGACCCCATCTCCCATTTCTATTGCGAGCAAGCCGAGACCGCGCTGCGTGAGGGCAATAAAGGGGAGGGGCTGGCCAAGCTCAAACGGGCGCTCAGTATCAATCCGGCATGTGCCCGGGCCAGTTTGCGCCTCGCTGAGCTCGCCATGGCAGAGGGGGAGTATGAGCAGGCCAGCAAGGAGCTGCTGCGGGTGTTCGAGCAGGATATCGACTTTGCCTCCGAGGCAATGCCCAAATTGCTCGAGTGCTATCAGCAGTTGGGGCGCACGCCTGCGTTGATCCCGCTGCTTGAGAAGGCTGTGGAAGATCACGCCGGTGTCAGCGTGACCCTGGCCCTTGCCAAGCTGGTTGAAGAGCGTGATGGCCTGAGCCAGGCCCGTTCGCTGGTGTTGCGTCAGCTGCGTCGTCATCCGTCGATGAAAGGTTTTTACCAGCTGGTGGGTTTTCAGCTGGCCAGTGCGGAAGAGGGGCCTGCCAAGGAGAGCCTCGAACTGCTGCAACAGCTGGTCGGCGAGCAGATCAAAATCAAGTCAACCCACAAGTGTCGGCAGTGCGGCTTTGCCACTCACTCGCTGTTCTGGCAGTGCCCGTCTTGTCGCCAGTGGGGTTCCATCAAGCCGATCCGTGGTCTGGACGGTGAATAACAAGCAATAGGATGTGAGATGCAAGATCCCAAAGTACTGGTAGCGCTGGATTATCAGCACGAGGCAGATGCCTTAGCGTTCGTTGAACGTATCTCTCCGGCCCAGTGCCGTCTCAAGGTAGGCAAGGAGATGTTTACCCTGTTTGGCCCGCAATTTGTACGCCAGCTGGTGGCCAAGGGATTTGATGTCTTTCTGGATCTGAAGTTTCACGATATTCCCAATACCGTTGCCAAAGCCGTGGCAGCCAGTGCCGAGCTCGGTGTCTGGATGGTCAACGTGCATGCCAGTGGTGGTGAGCGGATGATGCGTGCCGCCAAAGAGGCGCTGCTGCCTTATGGCGACAAGGCGCCATTGTTGATCGGGGTGACCGTACTGACCAGCATGGAGCAGTCCGACATGATCCCTCTTGGTCTGGATGTGAGCCCTGCCGAGCAGGTGATCCGGCTGGCTACCTTGACCAAGACATCCGGCTTGGATGGGGTTGTCTGCTCTGCCAACGAGGCCCATGAGCTTAAAGCCTTGCTGGGCGAAGATTTCAAGCTGGTGACCCCGGGTATTCGCCCGACCGGTTCAGCGGCCGGGGATCAGCGCCGGGTGATGACACCGAAAGCGGCGGTCGAGGCGGGGTCCGATTATCTGGTTATCGGTCGCCCCATTACGCAGGCTGCCGATCCGGCCGCCATGCTGGCCAGCATCAATGCCGAGCTGGCTGGTGCGTAACAGGCTCACTCAGTGATACGCGGTGCAGGCCGAGCAACAGGCCTGCACCGGCCCCGATAAGATGAGAGCCGATGTGTACCCTGGCATTGATCAGGGTGGATATCGGGCTCTCTCCTGCGTTGTAGAAGTCCATCGCCAGCTTGAGTCCCATCCCTGCCAACAGTAGCCAGCCCGATGTGCGGCGTCCGTGGCGAATATCCTGCATTGCCCCCCAGACAAACAGGCCATGCAGCGAGCCGGATAGCCCCATGTACCATTGGGTCTGCGGGCACCACCACCAGATCCCCAAGCCCACTGCCAACCAGAGCAGCAACATCAGCAGCGGCAGGTGAGCCCCACCCAGATAGTCGCGAAACAGGCTATAGAGGATGGCGAGGCCGCCCAGATTGAGCAGCAGGTGCCACAGATTGGTATGAGCCAGATTGCCTGTTATGATCCGCCACCCTTCGCCCCCGGCGATCAAGGGCCGATCGAAGGAGAGCTGAAGATTGGGAACGGTAAAGAAGAGTAGCAAGCTGGTGAGAGAGAGCGTGATAACCCAGAGCAATCCAGATTTGTCTGACAACATGAAACAGTCCAACGACAAGAACAGTCGATACTGTACACGTTGCACCCGAGCCCTCAAAGCCTGCCTGTGCGATTATATTGTGCCGGTTGACAATCACACGCCCCTCTACATCTTGCAGCACCCCAACGAGGTGGCACATCCCAAGGGGACTGCCGCGCTGCTGGCGGCCTCTTTGCAACAGTGCGAGATCCATGTGGGGGAGGACTTTTCCCGCGATGAGTGGCTCAATGTGCTGCTGGCTGACCAATCCCGTCGTTATTATTTGCTCTGGCCGGATGAGGATGCCATTTCGCTGACCGATCTTCGCCAACAGTGGGAGAGTGAATCCTCTGGCTCCGCATCCGTCGCCTTTATCTTGCTTGACGGCACCTGGCGCAAAGCCTATCGCATGTTGCAGAGCAACCCGGCACTGGCCCGCTTGCCCCGCATCGGCATTGGTGCCATTGCCGGTCAATATGCCATTCGAAAGAAACCCTTTCCCGATGCCCTCTCTACCATAGAGGCGGGCTATCACCTCTTGTCCCGGTGGGAGGGGAGGCCGGAGCACTATGCGCCCTTGCTGACCCTGTTTAACCGGTTGAATACCCAGTGGCAGGACTTTGCCGAAGGCCGCCGCGCGTGACAATTCAAGGAGTTATCAAGATGAAAAAAGCAGTCGTGGTTTTCAGTGGCGGTCAGGACAGCACCACCTGTCTGGTACAGGCATTGGCCCGGTATGATGAAGTGCACGCCATCACCTTCGACTATGGCCAGCGCCATCGGGAAGAGATCGACACCGCGCGTCGTCTGGGCAGTGCTCTGGGGATCGCCGCCCACAAGGTGATGGATGTGACGCTGCTCAATGAGCTGGCGGTCTCTGCCCTGACCCGTGACGACATCCCGGTCAGCTGCGAGCTGCAGGATAATGGCCTACCCAACACCTTCGTGCCGGGTCGCAATATCCTGTTCCTGACCCTGGCTTCCATCTATGCCTATCAGGTGGGCGCCGAAGCGGTGATCACCGGTGTCTGCGAGACCGACTTCTCCGGCTATCCCGATTGCCGTGACGAGTTTGTCAAGGCCCTCAATCAGGCGGTGTCGCTGGGGCTGGATCGCGGCATCCGTTTTGAAACTCCCTTGATGTGGCTCGACAAGGCCGAAACCTGGGCACTGGCGGATCACTATGGTCACCTCGACACGGTGCGCCAGCAGACCCTGACCTGCTACAACGGCATTGCCGGTGACGGTTGCGGCACGTGTCCTGCGTGTGAACTGCGCAGTCGCGGTCTGAACAACTATCTGGCCGACAAGGCGGGTATCATGGCCAGACTGTTTGAGAAAACCGGGCTGGGCGAGAAAAGCGCAGAGTGAGCCTGCGTCTTGCCGTGGCTTGGGGTATAATCCGCGACTTTTGCAACAAGCCGTGATCGAGATGCACTACCCAATCAACGAGATTTTCCAGACCATCCAGGGGGAGGGCATCTTTACCGGCCTGCCCGCCATCTTTGTTCGCCTGCAGGGTTGCCCGGTGGGCTGCCCCTGGTGCGATACCCGTCATACCTGGGTTGTTGATCCGGCTCGTGAAGTGGGTAAGGCGGCGGTACTGGATGGTTCCAACGAATCCGATTGCTGGAGCCAACTCAGCACCGCGCAGATTATCAAGAGCTTTGGCGATCTGGGTTATCAGGCACGCCATGTGGTGATCACCGGTGGGGAACCCTGCCTCTACGATCTGCACGAACTCTCGTCAGCATTACTGGCGGCGGGTTATCAGGTGCAGATTGAAACCAGTGGCACCAGCGAGATCAAGACTCATGAGCAGACTTGGGTAACCGTCTCCCCCAAGATCGGTATGAAAGGGGGGCTGCCTGTGCTGGTCTCGGCGCTGGAGCGGGCCAACGAGATCAAGCATCCGGTGGCCACCGAGCACCATATTGAAGAGCTGGATGCGCTGCTCGCTACCGCTACCCTGCGCCCGGACGTGGTCATTGCCTTGCAGCCGATCAGCCAGAAACCACGGGCCACCCAATTGGCGATGGATACCTGTATCGCGCGTAACTGGCGACTCTCAATCCAGACTCATAAATATCTGGATATCGATTAATATGGATTGGCTATCCGACGAACAGGTACTGCTGACCCTGACCAACAAGATGCCTTACGGTAAATATCAGGGTCGACGTATCATCGATATTCCCGAGCCCTATCTGGTGTGGATGGCGCGCAGCGGTTTTCCGGCGGGTAAATTGGGCCAGACGCTAGCGTTGGCTTACGAAATCAAACTCAATGGACTCGAGTCCATGATTATTCCCATTATTAACAGGATGTCGGTATGAGAATATATACGAGGCAGGGCGACAAGGGCATGACCCGGCTGGCCGATGGTATCCCATTGCCCAAGGATCATTTGCGGGTCGAGACCTACGGTTATATCGATGAGCTCAACTCCCATATTGGTTTGTTGATTTGTGACGTCCCATCGCAAGAGGTCGGCTTATTGGCTGATTTACAGCTGTTGCAACAGGAGTTGTTTGATCTGGGGGGCGAGTTGGCATTCTCCAGCGACGCCCAGAATGAATCGATTTGGCAGGTTAATGCCGCTTGGACAACTCGCCTTGAACAGCAGATAGATCGTTATAGTGAGCCATTGCCACCGCTGCGCCAATTTATATTGCCCGGTGGTTCCCGTGCTGCGGCGCAAGCGCATGTGGTGCGCACTCTGGTGCGTCATTGCGAGCGCTTGCTGCTGACATTGAGCCGGGAAGAGCGGGTCAATCCCGAGGTGCTGCCCTATCTGAACCGGATGAGTGACTGGTTCTTTACCGTTGCCCGCTATCTCATCTGCGTGGCAGGGGAGCGTGAAGTGCTGTGGGTCAAGGCAGCAGATCGCCCGCAATCAGCTATCTGATATTTCACGTTTAAGCGGCAATAAAAAACCTCGCCTTGGCGAGGTTTTTTATTAGCAACGAGATTGAGATCAGATAGCAAAGTCTTCCAGTGATTTGCCTGCTGCCACTGCGCTGGCAATGACCGAAGGCATACGGCCCTGGCCGGTCCAGGTTTTCTCTACGCCATTATCCTGATAGCGATATTTGGCCGGACGTGGCGCCCGCTTGCCTTTTTCTGATTTGCCGGGGTTGGTAGCGACAGCGCTTACCAATTCTGCCGGGTCAATACCGGCGGCTTTCAGCATTTCGCTATATTCGTTAATTTTCCGCAGATGCTCTTCACGGGCCTGACGCTCGGCAGCTTCATCTTGCTGACGTTCAGCAACGATAGTAGAGAGTTTTTCCAGTGCCTCTTCCAGTTGTTCCAGAGAAAGCTCGCGGCAGGTCGCACGCAGACTGCGGATATTAAGCAGTACCTTTAAAAATTCATTCATAGGAGTTACCACGTCGAGTCAGAGAAAAATATTATGTTCCAGCTGATTCTTGCTTGGTGATTTAAATAAGTCAAGCCGGGTTAAATATTATATCCGTGGGGAACATCAATACAGATATTTAATATGGCCTGCAATAGGCTTGGTGATTGGATGCCAATGAAGCTGCAGTAGGTGAAAATAGCGTCAAAGTTGGCGTTGTTGCATCATTTGACTACCATTTTCCGACCTTGATTTGTTTATTATGATTATTTAATCAAAAAACTTGCTATAAGCTGCCATCTCGATAAAATGTGCGGCGAATACCTTTAAGTAGAGGCGCGCTGCCTATGAGTATTTGTGCGGAGGGTGATGCCTGTGATGCACAAGGAAAGGAGTCAGCGCCGAAGTGGCCAGGCCATCATACCGGGCTGCTGGTTCTGCATCTAATAGGTGCAGGACTGCCATAGTCATCCACTATGGAGCGCTACCTGAAGGGGCTGAGGAGTATGACCTCCCCATAGGTTTTGTTTCTTTAGATCCTCTCGGTAGATCTCCACCTGTAATCTTTAGGTGCAAAGAGATCATGGACATTAGTCATTTCGCCGACTCCGGTTGGTCCGTTCTTCCCCCCCTGTTGGCTGTCGCGCTGGCGATCATGACCCGCCGCGTGCTGCTGTCCCTTGGTGTGGGCATCGTCACCGGCAGTTTGCTGCTCAATCAGTTTTCACCCCTCGAATCCCTGCATTACATGTTGAATACCGTGCTCAAGATCTTCTGGGTCGATGGCGCGCTCAATCGTGACAACGTCAACATGATCCTGTTTATGCTGCTGCTGGGTGGCCTCATCAGCCTGATGAGCGTCTCCGGGGCGACCCGTGCCTTTGCCGAGTGGGCCGAGCGTCGTGCCAAGACCCGCAAGGGCGCCAAAGCGCTGACTGGCATGATGGTGTTTGCCTTCTTTATCGATGACTTCTTCCACAGCCTGTCGGTGGGGGCTATCTGCCGTCCGGTGACCGACCGCTTCCAGATCTCCCGTGCCAAATTGGCCTATCTGCTGGACTCCACCGCGGCGCCGGTCTGCGTGCTGATGCCCATCTCCTCCTGGGGGGCTTATATCATCGCCCTGGTTGGCGGCATCATGGCGGCCCACGGTCTGACCGAGCAGAGCCCCATCGCGGCGTTTGTCGAGATGATCCCGATGAACCTCTACGCCGTCTTCACCCTGATCATGGTGTTGGTGGTGATCGCCTGTCAGCTGGATATCGGCCCGATGCGTCAACACGAATCGTGGGCGCTGGAAGGCAAGCTGTGGGATGAGTCCAAGGGCCGCCCCATCGGTCTGGATATGGAGAGCCCGGAAGAGAGCAACGGCGGCATGATCGACATGGTACTGCCGATCCTGACCCTGACCGCCGCCACCATCTATTTCATGATTGATTCCGGTGCTGCGGTGCTGAGCGAGAAAGGGCTGCCGTTTAGCGTGCTCGGCTCGTTCGAAAACACCAACGTCGGCTCTTCGCTGGTCTACGGTGCCCTGTGCAGTCTGGTGGTCTCCATCGGTCTGGCGATGCGCCTGAAGCTGGGTGCCAAGAACTGGATCAAGGCCGCGCCGCAGGGCGTCATGGCCATGCTGCCAGCCATCAACATCCTGCTGTTTGCCTGGACCATAGGTGCCGTGGTGCGTGACGTTGAGACCGGCAAGTATCTGGCTTCGCTGGCTAACGGCAACCTGCCGATCGAAGTGCTGCCTGCTGTGGTCTTTATCCTCTCCTGTGCCATGGCGTTTGCTACCGGCACCAGTTGGGGTACCTTCGGCATCATGCTGCCGCTGGCCGGTGACATGGCCGCCGCCAGCGACATCAGCCTGATGCTGCCGATGCTGGCGGCGGTACTGGCTGGCTCGGTGTTCGGGGATCACAGCTCACCCATCTCCAGCACCAGTATCCTCTCTGCTACCGGTGCCGGTTGCCATCACATCGATCACGTGATGACCCAGCTGCCCTATGCACTGGCCATCGCCTTCGGTGCGGCCATCGGTTACCTGGCGATGGGCTTGATGCACTCCAGCCTGGCCGGTTTCAGTGTCAGTGCCCTCTGGTTCGTGCTCTTTACCGGCTATCACCTGAAAAAGGCCAAAGCGCGGCCAGTGCTGGCCACCGCGTAACATTTATAGAGCAAGGGGCCCGCGGGCCCCTTGGTTTTGTCAGGGGCTTTGGTTAGCATGCGCCCCATAAATTCAGTTTCGGAACAGTATCATGGCTTCACTGCACTACAAATTTGCCACCATGAATTCAGGCAAATCCACCCAGCTCATTCAGGCGCACTTCAACTATCTGGAGCGGGGCATGCATCCTCTGGCGATGACGCCAGCCATCGATGACCGTTTCGGGGTCGGGGTGATCAGTGCCCGAGTAGGCCTTGAACTGAAGGTGGACGTGTTCAGCGACAGCTGTGATCTGTTTGAAATGGTGAAAGCGCGCCATGCGAAGAAACATATCGATGTTTTCATCGTGGACGAGGCCCAGTTCCTGACCCGTGAGCAGGTCTACCAGTTAGCCCGCATCGTCGATGAGCAGGATATTCCGGTGATGGCCTATGGCCTCAAGACCGATTTTCGCGGCGAGCTGTTCCCGGGCTCCTACCATCTGCTCTGTCTGGCCGACAAGTTTGAAGAGCTGAAGAGCATCTGTTGGTGTGGCAACAAGGCTCACATGAACTCCCGGGTCAATGAAGCGGGGCAGGTGATGCGTGATGGCGAACAGGTGGAGATCGGTGGCAACGATCGCTATGTGTCGCTCTGTCGCAAACACTATCTCGAAGGTCGGGCTTACAAGTAATTCGGCTGCGATATTTGAATCGTTGAGCAGGGCGCCAATCTGGCGCCCTTTTTATTTTCCCCAACTTCTATCGCTGTGGTTCAGTCGATCTCGATATCCACCGGCGCAATGATGGGGTCGGCCACCGGCAGGCGTTGAAACAGCTGGCGAAAATGGTGCTGTACCCGACCGATATCCACTAGCGACATGCCGGAGGCAAAACCGAACCAGACATAGAGGCCGGTGAGATCGCGAAACATCGGCGGCAAATAGCGGGGTGCGGCAATCAGCCCCTCCAGATAGTGCTGATAGAGCACCGGAATGTCATCCAGTGTCACCTTGCCGACAAACAGCATCGGCAGGATTTCGGGCACCCCTTCCAGTACGGCGCTGCGGATGAAGTTGACCGTCTCCACATAGCCACGCACGTAAGAGAGATCCTTGGTAAAGCAGGCTCCGCCGCCCACCATGCCGCCACGAAAGACCCGCTGGGTGATCTTGTAGGCGTCGTGCTCGCTGGTGCCCTGCTGTACGAAGTGCTGAAACACCTCGATAAAATCGGCGCCGCGCTCGGCCATGTCGATGGCCATCACCCGATCGGAGATACGCTTGGCCCGATCCGGAAAGGAGCTGAAGGTGAGGGTCTCTATCAGGACAGCCAGCCCCTCCTGACAGGCGGTGATCCGCGGTGAACCGGCGCTCAGCCAAGTGGCATAGGGCTGCTGGCGACCGTTGAGGGTGGTGCCGACATGGACCCAGCCCTCATGTACCTCCAGCACCTGCAAGTCCAGCTCGGAGAAACGGGCGTGGGAGTTGAGCTTGATGTAGTCGCCACCGGCAGCTGCATCGGAGACAATCCCATCGCTCAGCTTCACCTGCACAGTGCCGTCACTGAAGTAGCTCGACAGCTTGCCCTGCAGTTTGGCGACCGCGGCCTCTCCTTCGAACTCCTTGGGGTAGGGGCGCACCAGATGGCGAGCGCCGGGCAGGGAGAAGATATCGCACAGGCGGGCGCCCAGCTCCTTGAGAGTCTTGCGATCCCCGCGCAGGTGATCGCTGGCAGAGCCATAAAGCAGCTGGCTGTAACGCTGAAAATCGGGTTGGCCGCGCTGGCGCAGCATCTCGATCACCACCATGTACTGATCGACCGTCTCTTGCAGGATCCGCCCTAGATCGTCCTGTGGCCCCAGTTTTCTGCGGATCCGGTCCCGCAGCTCCTTGAGCTCCAGATACTTGTTGCGCGGATCGAAGCCGAGGGGGAGGGCATCATAGAAGTGCCTGTCGATAGCGGGCAGCTCCCTGCCACCGCTTGCCAGAAAGCGATCCTGCAGATGGCGTGGCCATTTGATGGCATCCAGAATGCGGATGGGTTTTTGCAGGGTGAGCAGCTCATCCGAGAGTGATTTCAGATGAAGGCGATACTTTTCTTGGATAGTCATGGGGCCCCCTGTGGGGCAAGCGTCATCGTGGATTTGGCTGAGTATATGCATAGCGCTTGCCAAAAAGAAGCGAGCCGCAGGGTTATCGGGTTGGCGTGCTTTTTGTTGATAGCAAATTGGTTTAGACTGCGCCCCTTGATCCCAATCTTGTCGTGGAAATGATGAATATCCCCAGCTCCGAAATGATAATGCGTTGGTTGCAACAGGCTCGTATCGAGCACTATGTCTGCGACCAGTGTCACGGTATCCACATTGTCTCTTTGCAGTCGGTCGATGGTATTCAGGAGAGCCGGATCTTCGTGGAAGAGGAAGGCCTGCTGTTCTCCTCCGAGCTGGAAGTGCGCCCCTCCGCAATGCTGCCGCTGGTTGCCGAACTGGGCCGACTCAATATGCAGTACCCCTCCCTCAAGGTGTTCCTCGATATCATCGATGACAACCTGCCGCGGCTGGTGGTCGGCCACACCGTCTTTACCAAGGCCGGACTCAGCGTCGAGCAGTTCCTGCTGTTCGTGCAAAGCACTATCGCCGCTACCCACGAACTGGTTGCTGAATGCGAACGTTCCGGCTTCCTCAACCTGCCGGAAATCCAGGTCGCACCGGAATCTGTGCATTAAGTGTTCGAACGGTTCGCCAGGTGAAAAAAGCCGTTGACGCGGGCGGGGCTTTCCCCTAAATTACGCCCCGTTCCAGCGCAACAGCGTAGCGAACACAGTGTTGGCTGAACACGTTAAACCACAGACCAAAATTTGGTGAGGTGTCCGAGTGGCTGAAGGAGCACGCCTGGAAAGTGTGTATACGGCAACGTATCGAGGGTTCGAATCCCTCCCTCACCGCCAAATTGCAAAGCCCTGATGGAAACATCAGGGCTTTCGTTTTATGGCGCAATCCCCAGCGTGGTTGCTGGCATAGGAATGCGAATCTTCGTTCTTGATGGCGCATCAGGCTGAACCGCTTGGGCAATCGCAGTGAAATGCCTCGGTGACTTTGACGCCACGGCCAAGCCATTGGTCGATCCTTTTAAAGTTTCCACCCGATTCAGTACAAGGGCCTCTCGCAAGAGAGGCCCTTTTCATTGTTCGCTGATTTGCCCTGCTCGGTACTTAAAAGGCATTCCGTGATGATACCGGTTAATGCTCCACAGACTACGGATCCAGGGACAGGTTCAGATGCGTGGTGATGGCCTGATAGAGCTGGGGGTAGTTATCGTCAAAATGGTGTCCTCCCGACAGGGTGACGGTGGTGACGTTGGGCTGGTTGAGACGGGGGCAGAGGCGGTCGTCGTCATCGTCATCGGCACCTTGCAGGCAGAGCATCGGTAGATCGCGGATGGTCTTCACCTGCGGTTCGGTCGGGTAGCTACGTGTCTTGTGGGTCAGCATATCGCTGACGTGGATCTCGAAATCCGAGCTGGTGGAGGGGGAGAGCATCACGGCCCCGACCAGTTCCTGACGATAGTGCTCCGGCAACCGGTTGATGACGAAGGGGACAATCTCGGCACCGAACGAGAAGCCGACCAGCAGCCAGCGGGGGCGCTGCCAGCGAGTCTGGTAATCATCGAGGATCCGCTCCAGATCGGCGGTCACCTGCTCCGGGGTTTTCTTCTGCCAGTAGTAGGTGAGGGAGCTCCAGCCCACGATCGGCATGCCGTGCAGCTGAAACTGGGCGCTCAACCCCTTGTCGAGGGCCGCCCAGCCACCATCACCGCTGAGAAAGATCACCATGGGGGCGTCGGATGGCTGCTTGACCGGCAGCTCAATCAGGCTCAGGTCATCCTTGACCGGGGCGGCGTGCGCCGCAAACGACGAAACGGGCAGTACGAGACTGAGTAACAGCAATATCAGGGCTCTCATTGGCCATGCTCCTATTTCTTGATCAGCCCCAGCGGGCCGCGGCTAATCAGGGTGATCAGGTGAGTCAGGGTTCTGGGCAGTACCAGCTTGCTGCTGCAGAGCAGGTAGCGGGGTTCCCAGCGGGGCGAAAATTTCTCCTTGTAGCGTCTGAGCCCCTGAAAGTTGTAAAAACGGCTACCACGCACAAACAGGGTATTGCCAAGGCGTGCCCAGTAGCTGTTGAGCGGGTGATCGTTGAAGCCGGACATGGGGGCCATCCCCAGATTGAAGCTGGCGTACCCTTGCGCCTTGCCCCACAGCAGCAGTTCGACAAAGAGAAAATCCATGATGGGGGCGGTGCCGGTATCCAGGCTGTAGCGCATCAGATCGATGGAGAGCATCTCCTTGTTATCGCTCACCCAGAGGTTGGCAAAGCCGACGATCTGCCCCTCGTGCCACACCAGCGCAGCCGGGCTCAAGGTCAGGTAGTCAGGCTCGAAGCGGCCGACCGAGAAGCCCTTCTCCTTGCCCATCTTGCTCAGCAGCCAGGTATCGGAGACGGTCTGCAATCTGGGCAGCAGTGGGGCCACGGCACTGGCCTCGACCACCTCGAAGGTCAACCCTTCCCGTTTGCCTTTGGCGTGGCTCTGGCGCAGGCCGCGCAGGCGGCTGCCCGCCAGATCGAAGGTGGCCAGATCGACCATCGCCTCTTCACCGAGCTTGAAGGGGATCAGCCCGAGCTCCAGATAGAGCGGAAGATAGCGGGCCGAGACCTGATAAAAGACCGGGTTGGCGTCGTGCTCGTCGCACCGCTCGCGAAATTGCCAGAGCAGCTCTTCGATCTGATCGGGGTGGCCGACCGGATCCCCCATCACAATCCAGCTGTTGCCCTCGATGCCATACATCAGGAAGGCGTCGCCGGCGGGGTGGAACAGCAGGGACTTGTCCTGCAACTGGGCCAGATAGCCGTGGATCCCCCCTTCACGCACCACCAGCTCTTGGGCGCGCGCCAGCGTCTCCTTGTCTGGTTTTTCACCGACTACGCGCAGCGGTGCAAGCAGTTGGGCAACCCCGGCCACGGCCAGCACGGCCACCACGCTCCCCATGGCGCGCAGGCCGCGGGCAGCCCCGCCGTGGGGCGAGAAGTGGAACCAGAGGGCGTGGTCATACTCCACCTGACGGTAGGAGAAGAGCAGCAGCCACAGCGCCCCCAGCAGCACGGCGCCGACCGAGATGAGCCAGCCCGGGGTGTACTGGGGATAGAGCAGCGATCCCTTGCGATAGAAGAGGGAACGGCAGGGGGTCATGATGAGCAGAAAGCTGCCAAGCAGCAGGGCTGACTCCCAGTCACCCCCCTTGAGCAGGGAGAAGGCGATCCCCAGTGCCAGCAGCAGCTGGGTGATGCGAAACGCGGCGTCATGACGGCGATAGAGGCTGCGCGCCAGCAGGATCAGGAGGATACCGCTCACGCTGCCGAGCACGTGGGAGAGCTCGAGCAGGTGGAGCGGTAGCACCTGCAGCCAGACTTCAATGTGGCTGCGCATGGTCGGGATCATCCCCGAGCAGAGCAGCAGGCTACCGGCGGCGAAGGTTCCCATGCTGATAAGGGCGGGCAGAAATTCGCGTACTGCGCTCATCAGCCCCTGTAGCCGCTGCCAGCGCGCTTTTTGTTGCAGCATCTCCTGACTCGCAAAGAGCAGCAGGGCACAGAGAAAGGGAAGCAGATAATAGATGCAGCGATAGAGCAGCAGCGAGGCGAGCAGCTTGTCGGTTGGCAGGTAGTGGGCCAGCAGCAGGCTCATGCTCGCTTCGAACACGCCGATCCCGCCCGGCACGTGGGCCAGCACCCCGAGGAAGCTGGCCAGCACGAAGGCACTGAGCAGCACAGGATAGGGGACGCTATCTGCGGGTAACAGCACGAACAGCACGGCGGCGGCGGCCATCCAGTCGGCCAGCGCGACCAACAGCTGCAACAGACGAAACTTGAAGCCGGGCAGGGTCAGGGTGTGTTCGCGCCAGGAGAGACGGTGTGTGGGCCAGCAGAGGTAGCTGACCACCAACAGCAGAGCCATCATGCCCGCCAGCCTGAGCAGGGTATCTGCCCATTGCGGCCAGTCAGGCAGCAACTGTGATACATCGCAGGTCAGTAGGGCGCCACCTCCCCACGCCAGCAGGCCGAGGAAAAAGGTGATGGAGCAGAACAGCACCACTCGGGCTACCTCACCGGTCGCCAGCCCGAGGGCTGAGTAGAGCCGATAGCGTACCGAGGTGCCGGTCAGCAGGGCAAATCCCAGGGTGTTGGAGAAGGTGTAGGCGATAAAGGAGGTGATGCTGACCTGTTGCCAGGGAAGGCGCTTGCCCAGCGCATGGAGCGCCAGCATGTCATAGCTGCAGAGACAACCATAACTGAGCAGGGTCAGCAACAGGGCGCCCGCCAGTCGCGGCAGGGGTTGGGACCAGATGGCCACACGAATATCGTGCCAGTGCCATGCCTGAGTCAGGTGATACAGCACGGTCAGTGCGGTGCCGAGCAGCAGCAAGCTGCACAAGGGGCCGAGCCATTTAAGCAGATGACGCCACATGCCATGTTCCTGTGGTCATTGACCGTTTCCCGCAAAGGGGGAGCCGGGTCGTGGATCCGGTTTGGACGAGGGAGGCGCTCGTCAGGAAAATTTCGGGAAGAGATGGAAAGGGAGGCGTCAGCCTCCCTCTGTGTTATCCAGTGACCGGTTGGATCACTTGGTTTTCGGCGCGACTTTGACGGCAGGGGTCTTGGCGTGGGTGGTTTTATGGTGTTTTTTCACCACCTTGGTCTGGGTCGCCTGCGGTGTGGCTGTCTTGGTCGGAGTGGCCGCCATGGTGAAACCGGAAGTGAGGGCGAAGACGGCTGCCAGGGTCAGGGGAATGATCTTTTTCATGTTCAATTTCCTTATTCGGGTTGATGTTATGGAGCGTTCTCCATGACAGTCATCCTATGACGGTTGCAGCGGCCCTTCAGTGAGCGGTTGGTGACGGTTTGTATCCAAATGTACAGGCAGGGTGAGGCAGAAGCGGGCGCCGTGGTCACTGGCAAGCAGCGCCACATCCCCCCCGTGATGACGGGCAATGCTGCGCACGATGGCCAGCCCCAACCCGCTGCCGCCGGTGCGACGATCCCGGCTCTGATCAAGGCGTACGAACGGCTCGAAGATCTGGGGCGCCAGCGCGGGATCGATCCCCGGCCCATCATCGCTAACCTCCAGCAGATAGTTCTCCTGCAGCCGCGAGATGGAGAGGGTAACCTCGCTCTCGGCGTAGCGCAGGGCATTGCCGATCAGGTTCTCCACCGCGCGGGTCAGCAGACGCTGATCGCCGCACCAGGGCATGTAGCGTTGCGGCAGATCGAGGGTGAGCTTCTTTTCGGGGACCAGCGCTTGCCAGTCGCCAAGATGCGCTTGTGCCCAGTGACTGAGCTCCAGCTCGTCCTGCTGTAACGGCAGCTCCGGCCTGTCCAGCTTGGCGTAGGTGAGCATCTCTTCGATCAGAGCGTCCAGCGCTCCCAGATCTCGCTCCAGCGCCTGCTGCTCCTGCTCGGCAGGGGCAGGATCGAGCATGGCAAGCCGATAGCGCAACCGGACCAGCGGGGTGCGCAACTCGTGGGCGATGGCATCGGTCAGTTGCTTGCGGCTGGCAATCATGGCCTGCAATTGGGTCGCCATTTGATCGAAGGTGCGTCCCACCCGGGCCAGGCTGCTGCCCGGTGGCAGATTGGTTCGGCAGGAGAGATCCCCATCGCCCACGCGACGTGCGGTTTGCTCCAACTGCTGCAATCCGCGCCAGTGGGGGCGCAACCACAGAAGGATGGGCAGGCCGAGAGAGAGGCCGATCACCAGCAGCAGCCCCACATCGACCCAGTGCAGCTCGTGCAGGTAGGAGAGGTAGGGAACCGGGCCGACAATCAGCACCCGGTCGGTATCGGGGATGCGCTGCAGGAAGGTGTCATCCTCCTCGACGATGACAATGTTGCCGGCAGCCAGAAAGGCCTGATCCTCGCTGGCCAGCGGCTGGTGCACCAGCTCGCCGATCTTGAGGGGGAGGGTAGACTGACTGCTCTGCTCGGCCAGTCGATCGGGCCAGCGCTCTGGCGGGGTTCTTGCCAACTCGCCGGTCAACAGGCCAAGAGAGCCCTGCATCATGCGTTCGAGATAGCGATCACCCGCCCGTTCGGCGGTCACCTGATAGACCACGCCCACCAGCAGGATGGCCAAGGTGAAGCAGCCGATCAGCAACAGATAGAACTGGATAAAGAGACGGCGCATGGCGGTGCTCCCGAAAGAGGGTTATTCCCAGGCGTGGGGGACGAAGAGGTAGCCTTTCTGGCGCACAGTCTTGATCCGGGTCGGGTTGTCGGGGTTATCACCCAGTTTGCGGCGCAGGCGGGAGATGGCCACATCCATGCAGCGATCCTGACCGTCGTACTCCCGGCCGCGCAAGCTGCGAAAAAGGGCTTCCCGACTCAAGATTTGGCCCGCGTGGCAGGCGAGCTCCCACAGCAGATCAAAGTCGGCGGTCGAGAGAGCCACGCTCTCGCCATCGAGCCGCACATCTCGTCCAGGACCATCCACCCGCAGCCGACCAAATTGCAGTTGCTGGGGAACGCTGCTGGTGGCTGCCGGTTGGGTTGATGCTTGCTGGTGCTGGCGAAACTGCACCCTCAGTCTGGCCAGTAGCACGGGGGGCGGGGTGGTTTTAAGGATGTAGTCGTTGGCGCCCAGCTCCAGACTCAGGATCTGGTTCATGTCGCTATCCAGCGAGGTGAGCATTACGATGGGGCCGTCGAAGCGCGGCCGCAGATCCCGACAGAGGGACATGCCATCCTGCCCCGGCAACATGATATCGAGCAGCACCAGATCGGGCTGTTCGGCCTCGACCCGAGCCAGCGCCATATCCCCTCTGGGCTCGAGGATCACGTCCATATCGTGGCGACCGAGCCAACTGCTGATGAGCTGGCCAATCTCGGGATCATCTTCGACAAAAAGAATGCGTTGCATAGAAAAGCTCCAACGGAAAGCAGGAGAGAAGAAGAGCGATCAGCATATCAATGGCGCTTGGGAAATACAGAAAAAGAACCGGGCAGACTGATGTGCGGGGGAGTGTGGCTGTGTATCGACGGGGAGCGTGAATCGTGACAAATGGGCGGAGCCGCGTTTATCGATCTGGAGGATGATGGCCTTGCAGACAAGGCAAGGCGCGGTCGGGCGTAAAAACAAAAAAACCGACCAAGGCCGGTTTTTCGCGGAGCAGATCAGAAGGTCACTGCACCAAGTCGATGGACATCACCTTGCGACGATTATCGACAGAATAATGGGGTGGCTGATGGGGCTCGAACCCACGACAACCGGAATCACAATCCGGGACTCTACCAACTGAGCTACAGCCACCACTGAAATTTTCATCAACGCTCGCCAATCCAGAAGGATTGGGGAACATCAATGGCGCGCCCTGCAGGATTCGAACCTGCGACCCACGGCTTAGAAGGCCGTTGCTCTATCCAACTGAGCTAAGGGCGCTTTGTATCAACACGTCTTGACGACAAGTTGATGAACATGGTCGGTGATAAAGGATTCGAACCTTTGACCCTCTGGTCCCAAACCAGATGCGCTACCGGACTGCGCTAATCACCGAAAATCCCTGACCAGCATATCGACATGAGTCGTACTGGGCAACGGGCGGGCATCATAGCCAAGCGTAAGGGGCAGCGTCAACGACTTTTTCCCCCAGTAAATTCAAGTGCCTACTTATTGCCCGCTACAGGTCTGGCGTGCGTCTGCCGCTAACATCCCGGCTAAAAAAATGCGACAATGCGCGGCAGTTGAACACATGGTGAGTGGAGAACGATGTCTGCCAAAATCATAGATGGAAAACAGGTTGCGCAAACGATTCGCAGCCAGGTCGCGGCGCAAGTCCAACAGCGGTTGGCGGCAGGGAAACGGGCTCCAGGGCTGGCAGTCATTCTGGTGGGGGCGGATCCCGCCTCTCAGGTTTATGTCGGCAGCAAACGTCGGGCGTGCGAGGAGGTGGGTTTTCTCTCCCGCTCCTATGATCTGAGTGCAACCGCCAGTCAGGAAGAGCTGCTGGCGCTGATCGACCAGTTGAATGCGGATAGCCACGTAGATGGCATTCTGGTTCAGCTGCCGTTGCCGGATCACTTTGATACCACTCAGGTGTTGGAGCGGATCCAGCCTGACAAGGATGTAGATGGATTCCACCCGTATAACGTCGGCCGTCTGGCCCAACGTATTCCGGCGCTGCGCCCCTGCACTCCGAAAGGGATCATGACGCTGATCGAGACCACCGGCGTGAAGACGCACGGTCTGCATGCTGTCGTGGTGGGAGCGTCCAACATAGTGGGGCGTCCCATGACCCTCGAATTGTTGCTGGCGGGCTGCACAACCACGACCTGCCATCGTTTTACGCGGGATCTGGAAGAGCAGGTACGCCGTGCCGATCTGTTGGTTGTTGCGGTTGGCAAGCCCAACTTCATTCCTGGGGAGTGGATCAAACCGGGGGCACTGGTGATCGATGTGGGCATCAACCGTCTGGCTGATGGCTCGCTGGTCGGGGATGTAGAGTTTGAGACGGCGCGCAGCCATGCCGCCTTCATTACCCCGGTACCCGGTGGCGTGGGCCCGATGACGGTCGCCAGCCTGATGGAAAATACCCTGATCGCCTGTAGTGAATATCACGACTGATCATGGCTGGTGATAACCCTGTGATCCCGTGAGGAGGCAGGATTCGCCAGAAATCTGACAATAAAAAACCGGTTGCTCAGAGAGGAACCGGTTTTTTATTTATCCAACGGGTGTTATTTACATATTTTGTGCTTCGTTTGGCACAATCACAGAGGCGTGATTTCCTTTCGGCCCCTGTTGCAGTTCAAAATTGACAGCTTGACCCGCTTTCAGGGTCTTGTAGCCCTCCATTTGAATCGTGGAGTAGTGAGCGAAGATATCCTCACCGCCCCCTTCCGGACAGATAAACCCAAATCCTTTTGCGTTGTTAAACCACTTAACTGTGCCGGTTGCCATACTTCTACATCCTTTTATTGATTACCCAGAAGTCGTTGAGTAACCTGCGCCAGCCCTTTATAACTAGGGACATGGGCCCATAGCAGACGGGCACAGATTAGCAAGTAACCAATCTAGTCTAACTTTTGAGCGAGTCAAGAAGTTGTTAACAGCTGATGTGATCTGGTTAACAAGTCTATTGACAACCTTGTGTTAGACGGTAGTAATCTAGAGGTACCAAAGCGCGATTATGAGCAAGCAGAAAGAACTCTTTGCTAATGAAGAGATTGCAGAAGCAGAGAAAACAAAGCTGCAGCCGCCACCCATGTATAAGGTTGTGTTGAACAACGATGACTACACGCCCATGGAGTTTGTGGTGGAGGTGCTGCAAAAGTTCTTTGGTATGGATTTGGACAAGGCGACTCAGGTCATGCTGAGTGTGCATTATAGTGGTAAGGGTGTCTGCGGCATGTTTACCGCAGAGATCGCCGAAACCAAGGTTGTCCAGGTCAACACCTATGCACGTAACAACGAACATCCACTGCTCTGTACTATGGAAAAGGCTTGAATCTGATGACTTGATGGCGAGTGTGACACCACATTGTAGCTGTACTAGGGGAGGTGCCTATGTTGAATAAAGATCTAGAAAAGACGCTGAACGAGGCTTTCAAACTGGCCCGTGACGAGCGCCACGAATTCATGACCGTCGAGCACCTGTTGTTAGCCCTTCTGGATAACAGTTCAGCCCATGAGGCGCTGAGCTCTTGTGGTGCCGATATTGAGCAGATGCGCAAGGAGATCCGCGCATTCATCACCCAAACTACTCCGCTCATACCGCGCGATGATGAAGATCGTGAAACCCAGCCGACACTGGGCTTCCAGCGCGTGTTGCAGCGTGCCGTCTTTCATGTGCAATCCTCCGGCAATACCGAAGTCAGCGGCGCCAACGTGCTGGTCGCTATCTTCAGTGAGCAGGAGTCACAAGCTGCCTATTTCCTGAAAAAAGCCGAGATCAGCCGTCTCGACGTCGTCAATTTCCTCTCCCACGGGGTGCGCAAGGACAGCAAGCCGGATCTCGGCAGCAATAACAATCCCGAGTCTGATGATGATGTTTCGGCCGCCCAGATCGAGAGCTTTGCCACCAACCTGAACCAGCTGGTGCTGGAAGGGCGCATCGATCCGCTCATCGGTCGTGATCAGGAGCTTAATCGTACGATTCAGGTGCTCTGCCGTCGTCGCAAGAACAACCCGTTGCTGGTGGGTGAAGCGGGCGTGGGGAAAACAGCCATTGCCGAAGGGCTGGCCTATCGCATCGTCAAGGGTGATGTCCCCGAGGTGATTGCGGGCAGTACCATCTATTCGCTGGATATGGGTTCTCTGTTGGCGGGCACCAAATACCGTGGGGATTTCGAGAAGCGCCTCAAGGTACTGCTCAAGCAGATTGAGCGTCAGGAAGGGGCCATCCTCTTTATCGACGAGATCCATACCATCATTGGTGCCGGTGCGGCATCCGGTGGTCAGCTGGATGCGGCCAACCTGATCAAGCCGCTACTCTCCAATGGTTTGCTCCGCTGTGTGGGATCCACCACTTATCAGGAGTACGCCCAGATCTTCGAGAAAGACCGTGCGCTGGCCCGTCGCTTCCAGAAGATCGATATTGTCGAGCCGACTATTGATGACACGACCCGTATCCTGATGGGGCTCAAGAGCCGCTATGAAGCTCACCACGGCGTGCGCTATACCGCCAAGGCGATCCGTGCAGCTGCCGAGCTCTCTGCCAAGTATATCAATGATCGTCACTTGCCCGACAAGGCGATCGACGTGATCGACGAGGCGGGTGCCGGTCAACGGTTGCTGCCGGCGAGCAAGCGCAAGAAAGTGATCAATGTGCAGGAAATTGAGTCCATTGTGGCCAAGATCGCCCGCATTCCGGAAAAATCAGTCTCCTCTTCAGATAAAGAAGTGTTGAAGAACCTGGAGCGCAATCTGAAGATGGTGGTCTTTGGTCAGGATAAAGCCATTGAGGTGCTGACGGATGCAATTCGCCTCTCTCGTTCAGGTTTGGGTAACGAGCGTCGCCCGGTAGGTTGCTTCCTCTTTGCTGGCCCGACCGGGGTGGGCAAGACCGAGGTTACCCAGCAGTTGGGCAAGGCGCTGGGGGTGGAGATGCTGCGCTTTGATATGTCCGAGTACATGGAGCGCCACACCGTCTCACGTCTGATTGGTGCGCCTCCCGGCTATGTTGGTTTTGAGCAGGGTGGTCTGCTGACTGATGCGGTGATCAAGCATCCTCATTCCGTTGTGTTGCTTGACGAAATTGAGAAAGCTCACCCGGACGTATTCAATCTGCTGTTGCAGGTGATGGACAACGGCACCCTGACCGACAACAACGGGCGCAAGGCGGATTTCCGTAACGTGATTTTGGTCATGACTACCAACGCCGGTGTGCAGGAGACCCAGCGTAAATCGATTGGCTTCCAGCAACAGGATTTGAGCCACGATGCCATGGCGGTGATCAACAAGACCTTCAGTCCGGAGTTTCGTAACCGGCTTGATCACACCATCTGGTTCAACCATCTCGATATGACGGTGATCCATCAGGTGGTCGACAAGTTTATTGTCGAATTGCAGGTTCAACTGGATGCGAAGGGAGTTTCTCTCGAGGTGTCCGAGCGTGCCCGCCACTGGTTGGCAGAGAAGGGATATGACAGAGCCATGGGCGCCAGACCGATGGGGCGGGTGATCCAGGAGCACCTCAAGAAACCCCTGGCCAACGAGATCCTGTTCGGTTCACTGGTTGACGGGGGAATTGTGAAGGTTGAGTTGGTAAATGACAGCCTCAGCTTTGATTTTCAGGTCAATGTTGAAGCTGTTTCCCACTAAGCGTCAGTGATCAGAAAACGACAAAAAACCCCAACCGAAAGGTTGGGGTTTTTTGCTGAATTCCTGGCTTAGCGAGAGCGGAAAACAATACGTCCCTTGGAGAGATCGTAGGGAGTCAGTGCTACCGTTACTTTGTCTCCAGTCAGGATACGAATGTAGTTTTTGCGCATCTTGCCTGAAATATGAGCGATAACCACGTGACCATTCTCCAGTTCCACACGGAACATGGTATTGGGCAGGGTTTCGAGAATAGTGCCCTGCATCTCAATACTGTCTTCTTTAGCCATTGAATCCTCTTGATAAGCCACAACAAAAAACCGCTGGATCATGCCGGATTTAAGGCTATGTGTAAAGTTTACTCGGGCTTGGTGTCGATATTTTTCCATTCCCCCTGAATTAACAGCTCATGAGGGAGGTAATTGCGTTTGTAATTCATCTTGCGACACGCCTCTACCAGATAGCCAAGATAGAGCCAGCTTCGCCCGGTTCGCCTGGCCAGATCGAGCTGGCAAAGGATGGCAAAGGTGCCCAGGGAGCGATCGGCATAATCCGGATCGAAGAAGGTGTACATAGCGCTCAAGGAGTGGGGTAGCAGGTCTGTGGTGGCCACGCCGATAAGACGGCCCTCCTTGCGCATTTCCAGATAGAGTGGCGGCATCCAGTCACAATGGAGAAACCCGCGATACTGGCTGCGGTTGGGGGGATACATGCTGCCATCGTGATGTCGCTCGCGGATATAGCGTTCGTAGAGCAGGTAATACTCGGGTTTGTCATCATAGCTCAGGACGATCTCGATATCCCTGTTGAGCTGGCGGATCCGCTTCTGGCCACGGCTGGGACGAAAGTGTTCACTGTGAATACGAAGGGATTGGCAGGCATGGCACGCCGGGCAGTGGGGACGATAGATGTCGTTGCCACTGCGGCGAAAACCGGCAGTCAACAATCGCTCGTAACCGTTGGCGTTGAGCAGATTGTGATCCATCAGTACCAGCAACTGCTCCTGTTCATGGTCCAGATAACTGCAGGGATGCTTGGGAGTCAGCCCTACTTTTAGGATCACTTCTTCAGTCATAGACTGATCTCCCCCTCTTGCCAGCAGGAAGCCAACAGTGGTTGATGGCCAAGGCGCGCCAGCTCGGCCAGAAAACGGGCCCTTGGCCACTCCTCGATACCCAGGGTCGCCAGAAACGGGTTCTGCATCTGGCAATCGATGAGAGCGCCGCGATGGCGGGCGAAGTGGCGACAGAGTGCCACCATGGCAAGTTTGGCGCCGTTATCAATCCGGCTGAACATGGATTCACCGCAAAACAGTCGGCCGATAGAGAGGCCATACAGTCCCGCTTGCAGCTCTCCCTCCTGCCAGATCTCGATAGAGTGGGCATGACCCAGCCGATGCAACTGCTGGTAGGCCTCGATCATGGGCTGGCTGATCCAGGTGCCATCGGCAGTGCGACGAGGGGCGGCGCAGGCGGTAATGACTTCATTAAAGGCGCGATTGACAGAAATATCGAATGGGGTACGGCGGATAATCTTCTGCAGTGTCCGCCCCACATGGAGTTGGTCGGGACGGATCACCCCGCGGGGATCCGGTGACCACCACAGGGTCGGCTGGTGGGGTTCATTCCACGGGAAGATCCCCTTGTGGTAAGCTGCCAGCAATCTGGCAGGGGAGAGATCCCCGCCGATCGCCAGCAAGCCGTTGGGCTCTTCCAGCGCATGGCTGGGGTCGGGAAACCAGCAAAGCTCATCATCCAGTTGGGTAAGATAGCGAGACATAAGGCAACGAGGTTCATAGATGAAGGCCATTATCCTGATAGTATCCAGCTTGCTCTGCTTTGTCACGGCGCCCGCCGGGGCGGAGGTCTACCAGCGCAATACCGCGCGGCCGGTCAATCAGGTGGTGTTTGGTCAGGTCGAAACGGTGCGCAATATTACCCAGCGCCAGATCCTGGAGTCCGAGCACTCTGGCTGGAAGACGCTGGGTGGTGCCGTGTTGGGCGGCCTGCTGGGCAACCAGTTTGGCGGCGGTCATGGCCGTGAAATCGCCACCGCCGTCGGGGCGCTCGCGGGGGCTGCGGCTGCGCAGCAATACCAGTCCGGGGGAACCGTGGTGGAAAACAAGCTGGTGGAGCTGCTGATCCGCAACGAACAAAATGCCCTTATCAACGTGATCCAGGATTATGATCCCGCCATGGTCTTTGCCAATGGAGACAAGGTGCGCATTCTCTACTTCGATGATGGGGTGCGGGTCGACAAGACTTACTGACTTTCGATAGTCTCGGTGATGGGGAGACAGTGGCAGGAAAGGAACCCGCAGACTCTCCTGTTGGAAAGTCTGTCGGGCGGTAATACACGGGACTGATGCCCTGAGGATTCAGATAGCTGTCTCTTGAGAGACTATCTTGTCGCGACCGGTGTTCTTTGCCTGATAGAGCAGCCGATCCGCTACGCTCAGCGCCTCGTCCATGGATATCCGCCCGACGCTGATCACGCCGTAACTGGCGCGAACAAAGAGCGGGGTTTCCGGTGACAAAGGTTGCTGGCGCAGCTGCTGACGCAGCCCTTCAAGACGCTTGATCAACACGGGGACGGTACAGTGAGGCACCATCATGGCAAACTCCTCTCCGCCAAAGCGGGCGATCATGGCATCGGGGAAGAACTGGGTCAGTAGCCGGGTCAGATGGCAGAGCAGTTGATCGCCGATGGCATGGCCCCAGTGATCGTTGACCTGCTTGAAGTGATCCACATCGAGCACACAGAGTGCCAGAGGCGTCTGCTGGCGCTGATGCTCTTCAAACCATTTTTGCCCTTCGTTGAACCAGTAGCGCCGGTTGTAGAGACCGGTCAGGTAGTCACGATTGGCTGACTCCTGAATGCTGTTGAACTGCTCGAGCGCTTCCAGATTGTGGCTGACCCGACACTGCAGCTCTTCCGGCTCGAACGGCTGGTTGAGAAAGTCGTTGGCGCCTTGCTTGAGGTAGCGAGCAGAGAGACCGCGCTTGTCCGAGACCGAGATCCCGATAATCGCGAGCTGCTGCTTGCTGTATCGCTCTCTCAGCATCCGCACCAGACTGATGCCATCGATATCCGGCATATAGTAGTCGACCAGTGCCAGCCGGATGTCCGGGTGTTGCTCCAGCATCGCCATCGCTTCACGGGCATGGCTGGCCTCATGCACCTGCAACAACTGCTTGCGCAACTGGGCCATGGTGCGGTGACGGGAGGTGCGTGAGTCGTCGACTACCAGCACTTCGATGGACTGGTTGAGATAGAGGCGGTGCACCAGACTGACGGCATATTGCAGCGAGTGGCGCGAATCCTTCATCACATAGTCCAGCACGCCGGTTTCCAGCCAGGCGGCACGTTTATCCTCGCTGATGTCGGCAGTGAGGATCACCACCGGCAAACCCTGAGCCAGCAGCTCGTTGACCGCTTCGCCACGGGGCGCATCCGGCAAGGTCAGATCTACCAGCGCGACCACATACTCCTCGCCCCGACAGTGACGGGCGCCTTCTAGGGTATCGAAGGCGTCAATCTCGAGGCCTGTCTGCTGGGCAATGGCCTGAGTCAGCATACGGCGGATGGTCAGGCTATCTTCGACAATCAATATCTTCTGTTTCATTAGACTCCTTCAAATAAAAAAGGCATACCAATGGGTATGCCTTATATCACAACTGCGCTTATTTATTGCGCATCGAGGTAGCGTTCTGCATCGAGGGCTGCCATGCAGCCGGTACCGGCAGAGGTGATGGCCTGACGGTAGTTGTGGTCGGCCACATCGCCGGCAGCGAAAACACCTTCAATGCTGGTCTGGGTGGCAAAACCGTCGAGGCCGCCACGTACTTTCAGATAGCCGTTTTGCATCTCCAGCTGGCCATCAAAGATCTGGGTGTTGGGCTGGTGACCGATGGCGATGAAGACGCCCATCAGTGGCAGGTCGGTGGTGGTGTCGTTCTGGGTGTTGCGCAGGCGCACACCGGTAACCCCCATCTGATCGCCCAGTACTTCGTCCAGGGTCTGGTGAGTGTGCAGCACGATGTTGCCGCTCTCGACCTTGTCGTGCAGACGCTTGATCAGGATCTTCTCGGCGCGGAATTCGTCGCGACGGTGAATAAGGTGTACCTTCTTGGCGATGTTGGCCAGATAGAGCGCCTCTTCCACGGCGGTGTTGCCGCCGCCAACCACAGCCACTTCCTGATTGCGATAGAAGAAGCCGTCACAAGTGGCGCAGGCGGAGACGCCGCGGCCCTTGAAGGCTTCTTCGGAAGGGAGGCCCAGATACTTGGCGGAGGCACCGGTGGCGATGATCAGCGCATCACAGGTGTATTCGCCATTGTCACCCTTGAGGCGGAACGGGCGCTGGGTCAATTCGACACTGTTGATGTGATCGAACAGAATGCGGGTATCGAACTTCTCAGCATGGTTTTTCATGCGCTCCATCAGCGCCGGGCCGGTCAGCCCTTCCGGGTCGCCGGGCCAGTTCTCTACCTCTGTGGTGGTGGTCAGCTGGCCACCTTGCTGCATGCCGGTGATGAGCAGGGGATTGAGGTTGGCACGGGCGGCGTAGACGGCGGCAGTGTAACCGGCCGGGCCTGACCCCAGGATCAGCAATTTGCTGTGAGTGACTTGGCTCATGATGTGATTTCCGAGACGTGATGAGTTTGCGCGATTGTAGGTAATTCGTGATCCGGGGTCAAAGGCCAGTGAGTCGATTGTTTCAATCGGCTTCCTGCATCACTGCGCAGTCCGGTCGGGCATGAAAAAGAGATAAAAAAACCGCCCATCGCGGGCGGATTTTCACTTATCGTTGACTGGCTCAGGCCAGCGCAGATCAGTTCAGCAGGGTCAAGGGATCCGTGTAGGCAAGGCCATGAGCCACGGCGACTTCTTTGCAGGTGAGCTTGCCCTCCATCACGTTGAGGCCATGACGCAGGTGCACGTCTGACGACAGGGCGTCGCGGTAACCTTGTTGAGCCAGCTTGATGATAAAGGGGAGGGTAGCGTTGTTGAGTGCCACGGTCGAGGTACGGGCTACCGCACCCGGCATGTTGGCGACACAGTAGTGCACCACCTCATCGACAATATAGGTCGGATCCTGGTGGGTGGTGGCGTGGGAGGTTTCCACACAGCCGCCCTGATCGATGGCGACATCGACGATAGCAGAACCCGGCTTCATGCGCGCAATGTGGTCACGGCGGACAAGTTTTGGCGCAGTGGCACCCGGCACCAGCACGCCGCCGATGACCAGATCGGCCGCCAGCAGATGGCGCTCCAGCGTCTCGCTGTTGGAGTAAACCACCTTGGCCGCTCCCTGGAACTCGTTATCGAGACGGCGCAGGGTATCGACGTTGTTGTCGAGGATGGTCACATCCGCGCGCAGGCCAATGGCCATGCGGGCTGCATTGGAGCCGACCACGCCGCCGCCGATGATCACCACCTTGGCCGGTTCGACACCGGGTACGCCGCCGAGCAGCACACCGCTCCCACCGCGCGATTTTTCCAGCGCCTGGGCACCCGCCTGAATAGACATGCGACCTGCGACTTCCGACATGGGGGCCAGCAGGGGCAGGCCGCCACGGCCGTCGGTGACGGTTTCATAGGCGATACAGATGGCGCCGCTTTTCAGCAGGGCTTCGGTCTGGGGCAAGTCTGGCGCCAGATGCAGATAGGTGAACAGGGTTTGACCCGGACGCAGCATGGCACATTCGACAGGCTGAGGTTCCTTGACCTTGACGATCATCTCGGCTTTGGCGAAAACCTCTGCTGCAGAGGCCAAAATTTCGGCTCCAACAGCGATATAATCTGCATCGCTGAAGCCAATGCCGTTTCCGGCACCGCTTTGGACGAAAACAGTATGGTTTCGTGCTGTCAGTTCACGTACACTGGCCGGAACCATGCCTACGCGGTATTCATGGTTTTTTATCTCTTTAGGTACACCGATAATCATGCTATCCCTCGTCTATAGATTGGTGTTTCATGTTGCCAAAATGTTAACCAACATTTGCGCCTAGTATATTCAGGTATTGACAGGATTTGTGACCATAATTATAAAATGACTGGTGATTCTTACCAAAAAATAGCCAAAGGATGGAATAAAATGATGGAAGCTAAGAGTCGGCTAAAGGATTTGGACAGGATTGACCGCAACATTCTTAATGAACTGCAAAAGGATGGCAGGATTTCGAATGTTGAGTTGTCCAAGCGAGTTGGCCTGAGTCCTACACCGTGTCTGGAACGGGTTCGTCGCCTCGAGCGACAAGGTTATATCGAAGGATATGCCGCTATTCTGAACCCTCATTATCTGGACGCATCTCTGCTGGTGTTTGTAGAGATAACCCTCAATCGCGGGGCGCCTGATGTGTTTGAACAGTTCAATAAGGCTGTTCAGGTGCTCGAAGAGATCCAGGAGTGTCATCTGGTTTCCGGTGACTTCGACTATCTGCTCAAGACCCGAGTCAGCGACATGTCGGCTTACCGCCGTCTGTTGGGGGAAACCCTGCTGCGTCTGCCCGGTGTCAATGACACCCGCACCTACGTGGTGATGGAAGAGGTCAAGCAGAGCAGTCGTCTGGTGATCAGCACCCGATAAAGCAGGTTATGCCGTGGTATCTTTTCCATATGAGACACCATGACAGTCAGAAACGAGCGGCCGGTCCGCTCGTTTCTTCTTGTAAAGATAATTGCAAATATGGCCCCGTCCCATCAGGCTCTGGCTGACAATCGATGGGCTTTTCGGGGATACTAGGCCCCCTTATTTCCTGCATTACATGTTTTCAGAAAGGAGCCGGAGTTTGGCCGATAAAAAGCTGTTTACTCCTTTATCAGGTACACAACGGATCTTCGAAGCCGTCTTGATCGCCATCACCCTGATGGCTGCTTATCTTCTGCTTGCCCTGTTGTCCTATCATCCCGCTGATCCCGGCTGGTCCCAGACCTCCTGGCAAGGGGAGGTGAAGAACCTCGCCGGTAGTGCCGGTGCCTGGCTCGCCGACATCACCATGTTTACCTTTGGTGCTTTCTCCTATCTGGTGCCGCCGCTGGTGGTACTGCTGGGCTGGAGTCTGTTCTGGCGCCCGAGCCGTCTGCTCGATGTGGATTACCTCACCCTGGGGGTGCGGATCATCGGCTTTATCCTGACCGTGCTCGGCATGTCGGCCATTGCCAGCATGAACTTCAACGATATGCAGAACTTCTCCGCCGGTGGTCTGGTGGGGGATGTGATCGCTTCTGCCGTGGTGCCGCTGTTTGGCGGCGTCGGGGCCAACCTGATGCTGCTCTGCTTCGTGGCAACCGGTATCACCCTGTTTACCGGCTGGTCCTGGCTCACCATCGTCGAGCAGATCGGCGCGGCCTGTACCGGTTCGGTCAGCGCTGTTTACCACTTCCCGACCACCCTCGGCCGCTGGCTGACCGGTGGCTGGCGTCAACCCCGCAACGAGGGGCCGGATCCCTTGCTGGAAGGCGGGGTAGGGGCCATCGCGTTTGATGATGAGGAAGATGAGCCACACACCAGCTGGACGCGCAAGCCCAAGGCCAAAAATCAGAAGGCTGCCACCGAAGAGTGGCTGCCGGAACTCGACGACGATACCTTCGAGTTCGATCCCCAGTTTGATGATGAAGATGATGAGCCGGCTCCGGCTGCCAAGCCTAAACGTGCGGTGGCGGCTGCCAATGGTCGCCGCCAGCCGGTACTGGCTGTGGCCGATGACGATGATGAGGACGATCTGGATCTGCCGTGGGCCGAAGGGGACGACGAGGTTGCCGCGCCGGTAGCCGTTGCACCGACCAAGCCCAAGCGTCGTCCGCAGTCAACAATGCCGCCGTTGCCTAGCATCGAGCTGCTCGACCGTCCACCCGCCAAGACCCAGATGATGAGCAAGGATGAGCTGGATCGCATGGGCCGTCTGGTGGAGGCCAAGCTTGCCGACTACAACGTGCAGGCCAAGGTGGTCGGTGTCTATCCGGGCCCGGTCATTACTCGTTTCGAGCTGGATCTGGCGCCGGGCATGAAGGCGAGCAAGATCACCAACCTCTCGCGCGATCTGGCCCGCTCCTTGTCTGCCAGCAGCGTGCGGGTGGTTGAGGTGATCCCGGGCAAAACCTATGTCGGTATCGAGCTGCCCAACCGGGTGCGCCAGACCGTTTACCTGCGCGAAACCCTTGACTGCGATGCCTTCCGCGATAGCCGCAACCCGCTCACCATGGGGCTGGGTCAGGACATCGCCGGCGAGCCGGTGGTGGTGAACCTGGCCAAGATGCCGCACCTGCTGGTGGCCGGTACCACAGGTTCCGGTAAGTCGGTGGGGGTCAACACCATGATCATCTCGATGCTCTACAAGTCATCCCCCGATGATCTGCGCTTCATCATGATCGACCCCAAGATGCTGGAACTCTCGGTCTACGAAGGGATCCCGCATCTGCTGACCGAGGTGGTGACCGACATGAAGGACGCCGCCAACGCCCTGCGCTGGTGTGTGGGGGAGATGGAACGCCGTTACAAGCTGATGTCGGCAGTCGGGGTGCGCAACCTCAAGGGCTACAACGACAAGGTGCTGGCGGCCATCGAGGAGGGGGAACCTCTGCTGGATCCGTTGTGGCGCCCGGGTGACTCCATGGATCAGATGCCGCCAGAGTTGGAGAAACTGCCTCACATCGTGGTGGTGGTGGACGAATTTGCCGACATGATGATGATCGTCGGCAAGAAGGTGGAAGAGCTGATCGCCCGTATCGCCCAGAAGGCGCGGGCCGCCGGTATTCACCTTATTCTGGCGACCCAGCGTCCGTCGGTGGATGTCATTACCGGTCTTATCAAGGCCAACATCCCGACCCGGATCTCGTTCCAGGTGTCGAGCAAGATCGACTCGCGCACCATCATCGATCAGGGTGGTGCCGAATCTCTGCTCGGTATGGGCGACATGCTCTACATGCCGGCCGGTACCTCCAACCCGACCCGGGTACACGGTGCGTTCGTCGATGATCACGAAGTGCACAAGGTGGTGGCGGACTGGAAACTGCGCGGCGAGCCGAACTACATCGAGGAGATCCTCTCCGGTGAGTCGGGTGGTGAAGGTGGCAGCGGCGAATATGGCGGTGGTGGCGATGAAGAGCTGGACCCCCTGTTCGACGAAGCGGTCGCTTTTGTGGTGGAGTCCCGCCGTGGCTCGACCTCCAGCGTCCAGCGCAAGTTCAAGATTGGTTACAACCGGGCAGCCCGTCTCATCGAGCAGATGGAGAATCAGGGCATCGTCAGCTCACCGGGTGGCAATGGTCAGCGCGACGTGCTGGCACCGCCGCCGGTGCGGGACTAAGCCTCACCGTTTCATACTATCCCTGGCCATGCCCTCCACGGGCGTGGCCTTTTATCGAGAGCGTCTTTATGAAGAGCGTGATGAAAAAACAACTGTTGATGGGTACCGTGCTGCTGATAGCCAGCAGCCAGGTGTGGGCCGATGCGGCCAGCGATCTCAAGCAGAAGCTGGCTAGTGTCAGCCTCTTCTCTGCCAAGTTTTCCCAGACTGTCTACGACAGCAAGGGCAAGGAGTTGCAGCGCGCCAGCGGCGATCTGCTGGTGCAGCGCCCCAACCATTTCAACTGGCATACCACCTCGCCTGACGAGAACCTTATCGTGGCTGATGGCAAGGATGTCTGGGTATATGACCCCTTCGTCGAGCAGGTGACAGCCCTTAAATTGAAGGATGCGGTGCTCAATACCCCCTTCGTGCTGATCACTGGCAATGACGAAAAGCTGTGGAAGCGCTACGACGTGACCCAGCAGGGGGATGTCTACACCGTCACCAGCAGGGATCCGAGCGAGCTTATAGCCTCCTTCCGCGTCACCTTCGATCGCGACAACAATATCAGTCGTTTTGATGTAAAAGAGGCGCAGGGGCAGTGGACCGAATTTACCCTCAATAGCTTCAACCGCAAGCCGGTGCTCAAGGGTAACGAATTTGTCTTCAAGATCCCGAAGGGGGTCGAGCTGGATGATCAGCGCTGATGAGCAATCTCTCGCTGGATTTCTCGTCGGACTTTCGTCCGTTGGCGGCCCGGATGCGGCCGCAAAACCTCGACCAGTATATCGGTCAGCTGCATATCCTGGGGCCTGACAAGCCCCTGCGCAAAGCGATCCTGGCCGGTCACTGTCACTCGATGATCCTGTGGGGACCACCCGGTACCGGCAAGACCACGCTGGCGGAGCTGATGGCTCACTACTGCCAGGCGGAAGTGGAGCGGCTCTCGGCGGTCACCTCCGGCATCAAGGAGATCCGCGCCGCCATCGACAAGGCCAAAGAGAACAGCTGGCGCGGAGTGCGCACTATCCTCTTCGTGGATGAGGTGCACCGCTTCAACAAGAGCCAGCAGGATGTGTTCCTGCCTCACATCGAAGATGGCACCATCACCTTTATCGGTGCCACCACCGAAAACCCCTCGTTCGAACTCAACAACGCACTGCTCTCACGAGCTCGGGTCTATCTGCTCAAGCGACTGGAGGAGGAGGATATCCTCGCCATGCTCGATCAGGCGATGACCGATCCCCGTGGTCTCAATGATTCGGCACTCACCTTCGCCCCCGGCGTCAAAGAGGCGTTGGCCAAGGCAGTGGATGGGGACGGGCGTAAATCCCTAAACTATCTGGAGCTGTTGGCCGACATGGCCGAAACCGACAGCAGTGGGATGCGGGTGATCGACAGTGCCCTGCTCGCTGCCGTGGTGGGGGAGCACGTGGCCCGCTTCGACAAGGGGGGGGATCACTTCTACGACCTCATCTCGGCGGTACACAAGTCCATTCGCGGCTCGGCGCCGGATGCGGCACTCTACTGGTATGCCCGCATGGTGAGTGCCGGTTGCGATCCGCTCTACATTGCACGCCGCTTGCTGGCGATTGCCTCGGAAGATGTGGGCAATGCCGATCCCCGGGCCATGCAGGTGGCGCTATCTGCCTGGGATTGTTTCCACCGCATCGGGCCAGCGGAAGGGGAGCGGGCTATCGCCCAGGCGATCGTCTATCTCGCCTGTGCGCCCAAGAGCAACGCGGTTTACACCGCCTGGAAGGCAGCGCTCAATGATGCCAAAAACCTCCCTGACTTCGAGGTGCCGGTACACCTGCGCAATGCGCCGACCCGGTTGATGAGTGATCTGGGCTATGGCGCCGAGTATCGCTATGCCCATGACGAGCCGGGCGCCTATGCCGCGGGCGAGGAGTATTTTCCCCCCGAGCTTGCAGGCAAGCAGTACTATCAGCCTACCGATCGTGGCCTTGAAAAGCAGATCGGCCAGAAGCTCGATTATCTCCACGAGCTGGATCGACAGAGCCCGCAAAAACGGGGCCGATAGCCCCGCTTGTTTGTCAGCAGAATGAAAATTGGTCAGGTACCGGAATAATTGGGGTGTTTGACCCCACAAGTCGGCAAAAACGACCCAAATAGTCCCTGTTCGGGCAGGGGGGCGGTCTGCTACACTGCCCCTCTGACCCCGTTGGTTTCGGCCTGATACCATCTTCTTGATTTCGAAGGCCTGACTCTCAAGGCGACGGGGGCCAACCGATGTTAACTTCCGGATCTGTTTTTTAGCCCGTCATGATGACTCAGGCCCAGATCCCTTATTAAAAAAGTAGGTAACCCATGCTGGATCCCAAATATCTGCGCAGCGACATCGATGAAGCTGCCGCTCGTCTGGCGACACGTGGCTACGTTCTGGACGTAGCGGCTGTCAATGCTCTGGAAGAGAAGCGCAAGGATCTGCAGTCCCGTACCCAGGAGCTGCAGGCCGAGCGCAACGCCCGCTCCAAGTCCATCGGTGAGGCTGCCCGTCGCGGTGAAGATGTTGCCCCGCTCAAGGCTGAAGTGACCAAGATCAACGACGAGCTGGAGACCAGCAAGGTTGAGCTGGATGCCCTGCTGGCCCAGCTGAAAACCATTGCCGATGCCATCCCCAACCTGCCGAGCGAAACTACCCCTGTTGGTCGTGACGAAAACGACAACGTGGAAGTGCGTCGCTGGGGTACCCCGCGTCACTTCGACTTCCCGGTACGCGATCACATCGATCTGGGTGAAGCGGCCAAGGGCGTCGATTTCAAGAACGGCGTCAAGCTCTCCGGTTCCCGTTTCGTGGTGATGAAGGGCCAGATTGCCCGTCTGCACCGCGCCCTGGCCCAGTTCATGCTGGATCTGCACACCCTGCAACACGGTTACACCGAGTGCTACGTACCTTATCTGGTCAACCCGGACAGCCTGTACGGTACCGGCCAGCTGCCGAAGTTTTCCCAGGATCTGTTCAATACCGGTATTGACGGCGAAGGGGAAGAAGAGGGCAAGGTGCGCAAGTTCTCCCTGATCCCGACTTCCGAAGTACCGCTTACCAACATGGCGCGCGACGAGATCTTCGACGAGCAGGAGCTGCCGATCAAGATGACCGCTCACAGCCCCTGCTTCCGTTCCGAAGCGGGCTCTTACGGTCGCGATACCCGTGGCCTCATCCGTATGCACCAGTTCGACAAGGTCGAAATGGTGCAGCTGGTTCACCCGGAGAAATCCTGGGAAGCGCTTGAAGAGATGGTGGGTCACGCCGAGAAGGTGCTGCAACTGCTGGAGCTGCCATATCGCGTGATGGCGCTCTCTACCGGTGACATGGGCTTCTGCGCGGCCAAGACTTACGATCTGGAAGTGTGGCTGCCGGCCCAGAACACTTACCGCGAGATCTCTTCCGTCTCCAACTGCACCGACTTCCAGGCGCGCCGCATGCAGGCTCGCGTGCGTGTCGATGGCAAGCCGCAGCTCATTCACACCCTGAATGGCTCCGGTCTGGCTGTAGGCCGTACTCTGGTCGCCGTGATCGAGAACTACCAGCAGGCAGATGGCCGTATCGCCATCCCGGCTGCGCTGCAATCCTACATGGGCGGCCTGACCCACATCGGGTAAGCGCTCGTTGCAGACGACAACGCCATGGCCATGCCATGGCGTTGTGCATTCTGGCGCCGCTCAACCGTTTTTATCGTGAATAAATCTGCGTTTCCGGCGCCTCTTTGAACATGTAACACAATTTTATCAAGCATTGCGCAATCGTTTTTGTTAGACTGCGCCGCAATTTCGCAGGACATCTTTTTCTATGGTCTGGATTGATTACGCCATCATCGGCATCGTCGGTTTTTCTGCACTCATCAGCCTGGTGCGCGGCTTCGTCAAAGAGGCCATGTCTCTCGTCACCTGGTTCGTTGCCTTCTTTATTGCCAGCCACTTCTATCCTGATCTCGCCGCCTATTTTACCTCTTTCTCCGATGCGCTGGTGCGCAACGGTCTGGCCATCGCGGCCCTGTTCGTGGCAACCCTGATCCTGGGCAGCGTGGTGAACTACGTGGTGGGTCTGCTGGTGGACAAGACGGGGCTCTCCGGTACCGATCGGGTGCTTGGAGTCTGCTTCGGCGCAATTCGCGGGGTACTGATCGTCAGTGCCCTGCTTTTTTTCATGGATACCTTCACCAGCCTCTCCCAGAGCGACTGGTGGGTGGCGTCCAAGCTGGTGCCGGAGTTCAAGCCGGTGATCCAGTGGTTTTTCGGGTTCATGTTGAACTCATCCAGTTTTCTTAAACAGGTATAGTGACTTCGAGGTAGCAAAGACATGTGTGGTATTGTCGGTATAGTTGGCACCACCCCCGTCAATCAGGCCCTCTACGACGCCTTGACGGTGTTGCAGCACAGGGGACAGGATGCCGCCGGGATCGTGACCATTGATAGTGGAAACTTCCGGCAACGCAAGGCCAATGGCCTGGTGAAGGACGTGTTTGAAGTGCGCCACATGCAGCGTTTGCAAGGGAACATCGGCATAGGTCATGTCAGATATCCCACCGCAGGCAGCTCAAGTGCCGCTGAAGCCCAACCTTTTTATGTGAACTCTCCCTACGGCATGGTGCTGGCCCATAACGGCAACCTCACCAACGCCAAGGAGCTCAAGGAGCAGCAGTTCAAGGTCGCCCGTCGTCACATCAACACCACCTCCGATTCGGAAGTGTTGCTGAACGTGCTGGCCCACGAGCTGGATCGCTGTGACAAGATGGCCCTGCGTCCCGAAGATATCTTCGCTGCGGTGCGCAGAACCCATCAGCAGATCCGCGGTGCTTATGCGGTGGTCTCGCTGGTGATTGGCCATGGTCTCATCGGTTTTCGCGATCCCAACGGCATTCGCCCGCTGATCCTCGGTCGTCGTCAGGACGAGCAGGGCCAGGTGGAGTACATGCTCGCCTCCGAGAGCGTGGCGCTCGACGCCATCGGTTTCGAGACGGTGCGGGATATTGCGCCGGGTGAAGCCATCTACATCACCGAGCAGGGCCAGCTCTTCTCCGAGCAGTGTGCGGAGAACCCGCAGATGAGCTCCTGTATCTTCGAATATGTCTATTTCGCCCGTCCCGATTCGTGCATCGACAAGGTCTCGGTCTACGCTGCCCGCCTCAACATGGGTCGCAAGCTGGGTCAGAAGATTGCCCGCGAGTGGGAAGATCTCGACGTCGATGTGGTTATCCCCATCCCCGAGACCTCCTGTGACGTGGCGCTGGAGATCGCCCACACCCTGGATCTGCCATACCGTCAGGGCTTCGTGAAGAACCGCTACATCGGCCGTACCTTCATCATGCCGGGCCAGACCCAGCGCAAGAAGTCGGTGCGTCGCAAGCTCAACGCCATCAGCTCCGAATTCAAGGGCAAGAAGGTGTTGCTGGTGGACGATTCCATCGTGCGTGGTACCACGTCCGAGCAGATCATCCAGATGGCCCGTGAAGCGGGGGCAGCCAAGGTCTACTTCGCCTCGGCGGCGCCGGAAATTCGCTTCCCCAACGTCTACGGCATCGATATGCCCACCGCCAACGAGCTGATCGCCCACGGTCGCGAAGTGGAAGAGGTGTGCAAGCTGATTGGCGCTGACGGTCTGATTTTCCAGGATCTGGAAGATCTGGAAGCCGCCGTGCGGGAGATCAACCCGGATCTGCGTCACTTCGAGACCTCGGTCTTCAATGGCCACTACGTCACCTCCGACGTGGACCAGTCCTATCTGGATCACCTCAATGCCCTGCGCAACGATGACACCAAAGCGGTGCGTGAATGGCAGGAAGGCACCAGCAATCTGGAAATTTTTAACGAAGGCAGTTAAACGTTTGCGGTTTTGCCGGATGGGATAGCGAGATGGGGGCCCGTAGCCCCCATTGTCGTTTTTGCCTCACACCGGCAGAAGGGGGAGGAGATATCTGTTTGAAAAATATCCGCTTATCTTGCCGGATATGGGCATGGCCAGCGGGATCCGCTAGCATAGGCGGCAACATATATGACCGATACTCTTTTAAGAGACGAGAGTTCAGATGGATGATCTGCTAGCCCCAGTGCGCCAGTTTTTGCAGTGCGAGACCCCGGATGAGTGGGTAGAGATGGCGCGGGATCCGGCCCGTTTACCGACCCTGCTTATCGATCACGCCAACTGCGAGACCAAGGCCGCACTCACTGCACACAGTCTGGTGCGCCGCTACTGCCTGCCCAAGGGCAAGCGCCATCTGCTGCCCAAGCTGGAGTTTTATCGCGAGCTGGATGCCATTCCGGAGAAGGCCGAGATCTTGGGCAAACGCAGCATGGGGGAGTCTGATCGCACCGTCTTTGCCGAGCTGGAACGCAATCCGCTGCTGTTTCCCATGGTGCGGCTCATTCAGGAGGAGCTGCATCACTTCGAGCAGGTGCTGGAGATCATGCAGGCCCGCGGCATCGAATACGGGCCGGTGACGGCCTCCCGCTATGCCCGCCAGTTGATGCAGCATGTGCGCACCCATGAGCCGGCCACCATCGTCGACAAGATGATCATCGGCGCTTACATCGAGGCCCGCTCCTGCGAGCGCTTTGCCAAGCTAGCGCCCCATCTGGACGAGGAGTTGAGCCGCTTCTACGTCTCTTTGCTGCGCTCCGAAGCGCGTCACTATCAGGATTACCTGAGCCTGGCCGAACAGTACGCTGGGGAGGATATCAGCGAGCGGGTGGCCTTCTTTGGCAAGCTGGAAGCCGAGCTAATCTGCTCGCCGGATCCGCAGTTCCGGTTCCATAGCGGCCTGCCTGTCACATCTGACAGTTGTTGACGCACAGGGGGCAAACTACTATTGCCCTGTTCCTACTACGAGCGACAAGTAGTTACTTTTGAGCGCAATTCCCGGCCTTGAGCCGGGATCTTTTTTTCTGTCGTACCTCCTTCCTGCTTTTGGCGCTCTATGCTGAATCTCTGGCTATTTTTGCGTCTTCCCCTTGCGATGAAATCCTGTTCGATCAGCCGGTTATTGTGGTGATAAAGTGCTCATTCAGGTGGCTCACCCTTGTAGAAACGGGCGAAACCGTGTACTTTTTTGCCTTCGCAAGATTTGAATAACCAATCAATAGGAGCGTGTATGCGCATTGTTCTGTTGGGGGCTCCGGGCGCCGGCAAAGGTACCCAGGCTCAGTTCATCATGGAAAAACACGGTATTCCCCAGATCTCCACCGGCGACATGCTGCGTGCGGCGATCAAAGCGGGCACCGAGCTCGGTCTGAAAGCCAAAGCTGTGATGGACGCAGGTCAGCTGGTCTCTGACGACATCATCATCGGTCTGGTGAAAGAGCGCATCGCTCAGCCGGACTGCGCCAAAGGCTTCCTGTTGGACGGTTTCCCGCGCACCATTCCCCAGGCGCAAGCCATGAAGGACGCCGGTGTCGTGGTTGATTTCGTGCTGGAGTTCGATGTGCCGGACGAAGAGATCGTCAAGCGCATGAGCGGCCGTCGCGTTCACTCCGGCTCCGGCCGTACCTACCACGTGGTGTTCAACCCGCCGAAAGTGGAAGGCAAGGATGACGTGACCGGTGAAGATCTGGTGATCCGCGCCGACGACGAAGAGACCACAGTACGCAAGCGTCTGGATGTATATCATCAGCAGACCGCGCCGCTGATCGGTTTCTACGGCAAAGAGGCGGAAGCGGGCCACACCCGTTACGTCAAGATCGACGGCACCCAGCCGGTTGATCTGGTCAGCAAGCAGCTTGCCACCATTCTGGGCTGATCTTTGCTGCCGGCACTGTTTCCCGTGCCATCAGATAAATAAAGAGAAGGGCCCTGTCGGGCCCTTTTTGCATAATGACAGATAGACAGGAAGCCAACGTGACCACGAAAACCGGAATATTGCTGGTCAATCTGGGTACCCCAGCCGCACCGACCACCGCTGCCGTCAAAGCGTTCCTCAGCCAGTTCCTGCACGATCCCCGTGTGGTGGACCTGCCCCGTTACCTCTGGTGTCCGCTGCTCCACTTCATCATCTTGCCGACGCGCTCGCCCAAAGTGGCCAAGCTCTATCAGCAGGTGTGGACCGAGCAGGGCTCGCCGCTGATGGTGATAAGCAAGCAGCAGCGTGCTGCGCTGGAGCAGGAGCTCAAGCGGGAGGGCGTCGATGTGCCGGTGGAGCTGGCGATGACCTATGGTTCCCCGTCAGTGAATGATGGCTGGCAGGCGCTCAAGGCCAAAGGGGTCAACCGGGTGATCCTGTTGCCGCTCTATCCGCAATATTCGGTCAGTACCACCGCCTCGGTCTTCGATGCCTGGGGCAAGGCGATGAAGAGAGAACGCAATCTGCCGGTGGTACGGCTCATTCGTGATTATCACGCCCACCCCGAATACATTCAGGCGCTGGCCATGAGCGTGCGCCGTCACTGGGAGCAGCACGGTCAGGGTGATCACCTGCTGATGTCGTTCCACGGCATTCCCGAGCGCTACGAGAACGAAGGGGACCCCTATGGTCACCAGTGTCGCCATACCGCCAGCTTGCTGGCCGAGGCGCTCGGGCTGGAGGCCGGGCAGTGGACGGCCAGTTTCCAGTCCCGCTTTGGCAAGGAGGAGTGGCTCAAGCCCTACACAGACGTGACCATCGCCGGTATGCCAGCTGCGGGTATCAAGCGGCTCGATGTGATTTGTCCTGCCTTTGCCGCCGACTGCCTCGAAACCCTCGAGGAAATTCAGGTACAGAATCGGGAGATCTTCATGGAGGCCGGTGGCGAGCGGTTTGAATATATTCCGGCCCTCAACAGCGATCAGGCCCACATCAGGATGATGGTCTCGCTCATCTGCCGCGAATTGGCATGAGTGACCGGCAGTCAGTCAAACAAGGAGTCGAGTCATGGTACATATCACGCTGATCTACGCAGGCCTGCTTGGGCTGCTGTTTCTGGGGCTCTCCTTCTGGGTGGTCAAACGCCGCGCCCAGTTCGGGGTGATGATAGGGCAGGGGGAGGCCCCCGAGCTGCTGGCGGCGATCCGGGCCCACGGTAATTTTGCCGAGTATGTGCCGCTGACCCTGCTGCTGATGGCGCTGTGCGAGCTATCCGGTGCCGGTGCGCTTTGGCTGCATGCCGGTGGCGCCATGCTGTTGGTCGGCCGCATCCTGCATGCCATTGGCATCCAGATCCCCAAAGCCCCCAATGTGCCCCGTTTTCTGGGCACCTTGCTGTTCTGGCTAGCCCTCGGCCTCTTCTCGCTGCTGGCCCTGTTGCAGGGGATGGCGGCCGCCTGAAAACCGACGCTTTTTTATGCTATGGAATCACCCCGGGCAGGGTGGTTTTTTTATGGTGAAAAGGCAAACGTTTTTCCTTGCAAGCCTTGTCTATACTGACTCCATTATTTAAACAGGGCGACTTTTCGGGGCTACGGATTGTGTTAAAATCCCGCCCCTCTTTCCCCCAGAGCACAGAACATTGCCATGAAATTTCCCGGTCAGCGCAAGTCCAAACACTACTTCCCTGTCGACAGACGCGATCCCCTGGTTCCGCAAAATCCCCTGTTAACCGAGCTGGGCAAAGCCTACGTCGTCGGGATTGATCAGACCCTGGTTGATATTGAAGCCCATGTGGATGAAGACTTTCTGACCCGTTATGGTCTGAGCAAGGGGCACTCCGTCGTCATCAATGACGACGTGGCCGAACGGATTTATGACGAGCTCAAGGCCAACAACATGGTAGTGAGCGAGTTTGCCGGTGGCACCATTGGCAACACGGTACACAACTACTCGGTACTGGCCGACTCCCACTCCATCCTGCTGGGTGTGATGAGTCAGGATATTCGTATCGGCTGCTACGCCTACCGTTATCTGTGCAACACCTCTTCCCGCGTCAATCTGGACTATCTGCAGCCGGTGGATGGCCCCATCGGCCGTTGCTTCACTTTCATTACCGAGTGCGGCGAGCGCAGCTTCGGTATCAACGCCGGCAAGATGAACCAGCTGGATGTGCAGCACATTCCGGAGGATGTGATCAAAGGGGCGTCTGCCCTGGTGATCACCGCCTATCTGGTACGCGGTGACGATGGTGATCCGATGAAAGAGGCGGCCATGACCGCGGTGCGTTATGCCCGTGAGGCCGGTATTCCCGTGGTGCTGACCCTGGGCACCCGTTTCGTCATCGACGAAAATCCCCAGTGGTGGCGCGACTTCATTGCCGAGAACGTGACCGTGCTGGCGATGAACGAAGACGAAGGGGAAGCCCTGACCGGCATCGCTGATCCGCTCGGTGCTGCCGACAAGGCGCTCGACTGGGCCGATATGGTGCTCTGTACTGCTGGCCCCATCGGCCTCTACATGGCGAGTTATACCGACGAGGACTACAAGCGCGAGACCACTCATACCTTGCTGCCCGGCGTTATCCCCGAGTTCAACATGTATGAGTTCAGCCGCCCGATGGCCCGCGCCAAGTGCCGTAAACCGGCCCGCATCTACTCCCACATCTCCCCGTATATGGGGGGCCCGGAGAAGATCAAGAACACCAACGGGGCAGGGGATGGCGCGCTTTCCGCCGTGCTGCACGACATGGTGGCCAACTCCTATCACCGGATGAATGTGCCCAACTCCGCCAAGCACATCTCCGAGTTCCTGACCTACTCCTCACTGGCCCAGGTGTGCAAATACGCCAACCGCGTCAGCTACGAGGTGTTGGCCCAGAGCAGCCCCCGTCTCTCCCGCGGTTTGCCTGAGAAAGAGGACAGCCTGGAAGAGGTTTACTGGGAGCGTTGATCTCCTGAATCTGCAAGACGCCTCCATCGGGAGGCGTTTTTGCAGGCAAATGGGGGTTATCCCGGCTTTTTTCCCAGAATAACCCCAATATGCTTGAGTCCATGTCACTTTTGCGACACCATTTGGCCATCGTATTGTCGCCCGACAATGCCGCAGCACCCGAAAGAAAGAGAGAATCCCATGAGCATGCTTAACGACAACCTTGACGCCAATTTCCAACTGTTTATCGAACAAGTCCGCGAGTCGGGTCAGGTGTGGGGTCTGCGCTATGGGGAAGACTGGGTCGTCTGCCGCTCCGCCGAATTTGAAGATGCCGACGTGATGCCGCTCTGGTCTGCCGAAGAGGACGCCCGTCTGCACTGCGTCGACGAGTGGGCCGATTACGAGCCGGAAGTGATCGATCTGGAAGAGTTTCTCGATATCTGGATCAACGATCTGGACGAAGACGATGTACTGGTCGGCCCGAACTGGAACGCCGATCTTGAAGGTCAGGAGCTCGAACCTATCGAGCTGGCCAAGGCACTAGTTGAGCTGGACGCCTGAAAGCGCCTCCATTGATGGCCTGAATGCACAGGCAATCGGGACAAAGACCGGCCCCCGTGAGGGTTCCGGTCTTTTTTATGGTCGAATGGCCCGATTGATGAGTTAAAAGCCGATTTGCCTTTGCACCTGTCAGGGGGATGGTCCATCATCAACCTTTTGCCAAGGGAGGAGCGCCATGTTTGTATTCGACGTAACGGGAGCTGCGGGTGAGAAGGCCAGCATTCGGGTGCAGGCGCTGGATTGGGCGCAAGCCGGACCTGTGACCTTCCAGTGCGATGACGATCAGCTGGCGGTCGTGCTCCTGAGCGGTTGTCGTTGCGATGCGGTGGGCTTTTTCAACCTGTTGGCGGGGTGCAAACCGCTCTATATCGAGCAGTGGCTCAGCTATCTGCAAGAGAGCGGTCGCATTGGCAAGTGGAGTCACCAGACCGAGAGTCCCGCCGATGGGGACTATCTGGCCAGAGCCGGTCTGGAGCACGATGAGCTCAATTCCCTGCTTGGCCTGGTCTATCAGGTGGCGGGGTTCAATCGCCTGCAAATCAACCGTTACCTCAAGAACCGCCACAACCCCACCACACTGGCGACCCGTTACGATCAGAAAGAGCTGGAGCGCTATCGCCAGCTCAATGACATCATTCTGACCCTTTTGAAGCTGAAGCATCCTCAGTAAAGAGTCCCAGCTGGCTGATATCCGGTCGCAGCGGTTGCGGCCGGGCGATCAGATAGCCCTGCAAACCATCCACGTACATCCCCTGCAGCAGCTGTTTCTGGCCAAGCTGTTCCACCCCCTCTGCAATCACCTGACATCCCATCCGATGTGATACATCGACGATCATCCGCACGAACTGCTGGTTGGTCTGATCCTGCTCCAGCCCGGTGATCAGGGCAGGGTCCAGCTTGATGTAGTCGGGCTTGAGCTCGCGAAACAGGGTAAAGGAGCCGATCCCCTTGCCGAAATTGGCGATGGCCGAGCGGCTGCCGTTACGGCGCAGCAGTTCAAACACCCGCTTGGCGCCGGTCAAGTTGCGTTCCAGATGCTCTTCATCCAGTTCGAACACCAGATTGGCGCTGGTATTGGGATCTTTGAGCAGCTGACGGTCAAGCCAGATCAGGAAGGCGCTGTTTTGCAGCAGGTTGGGGGAGAGGTTGATCCCCCAGCGACTCTGGTTGGCACCAAAGGCCCGGTACTGGCGCATGATGTGGGTAATGACCAGCTGCTCCAGCCGCATCACCATATCCAGCCGCTGGGCCATGGCAAACAGGGTGTCGGTGGGCAGGGCGGTGCCGTCATTGCCGCTGAAGCGGGTGTAGATCTCGTTGTAAGCCAGCATGCTGCGGTGCAGGGGCTGGATCGGCTGGTAGGTAAAGCTGAGGCGCTCCTGCGCCAGCACTTCGGTCAACACGTCGCGCCAGTGGTGTTGGCCCTGCAGATCGGAGGCGCTGTCATCCTGCTGGATGGCCCAGCCGTTGATGGTTTCGGTCTGGGCGCGAGCCAGCGCCAGATCCGCTCTGGCCAGTACGGCTTCGATTTTCTGGCCGCTGCTGAGCTTGGTCAGCCCCGAGTAACCGGTGCTCTCCAGCTCGTGCTGATCCTGATAGTGATCGAAGGCCACCTTCAAATCCTGCCCCAGCAGATGGGGGGGAATATTGGCCACCGGTTGTACCAGCACGGCGAAATCGGCCCCCGAAATGCGATAGACCTGATTGCCCGGGAAGCGGCTTACCACCCGCTTGATAAGGGCCGCCATGTCCTTGATGTAGGCATCACCAGACTGGAAGCCGCGCTGGGCGTTGATCTTGCCAAGCTCGGTGGCACGGATCAGCACCAGGGTCGCGGTCTGGGTGTCCTGATCCCGCTGCAGCAACTCGGTCATGTCGCGGCGAAACGCGTGGCGGTTGAGTAGCTGGGTCAGCTCGTCGGTGGTGGCCAGGTTGCTGAGCTCGGTCAGCTGGCGATGGGCGCTCTGCTCGGCGCTTTCGAACTGCTCCAGCAGCTGTTGCAGCACCTCCCGGGAGGCGGGCTCATCGAGTTGTGAGGGATCCCGCCCTCTGATCGCCTTGACCCAGGTGAGCTCCTGATGCTGGATCATGCCATCCATGGTGCGGATGGCCAGCATCAACAGCAGGATCATGCCAAGCAGTGTGGTGGCCAGAATAATCACCAAAGTGAGCGGTGTGCTCTGAAGGGCCAACCAAACTGCTTGCAGGAGCAGCAGGGGTATGGTCACTATGGTGGCGATCAGAAAGAGGGTACGTCCGAGCTTGTGAACCATCTTGTCATCCTTGAAGTGGCTGCTTTGTGGGGGAATTTTAACCAAGCTGGCGGAGCAAAGCATGCTATTCCTCGCAACTCGGTGAAAAGGGTCAATTGAGATCGGTTAAATGTGAGTGAAACCACTTTCACAGGTGCCGAAACAGGCGAAGATGAGTTGAAAATAGATCAAACAAGGCAGAGGTAAATCATGTTGTTAGAGCCCGAAAATAGTGCCAAAGCACGACAATTATTGAACCAGAGTATGGCACTGGTGCTGGCGGGTGGACGTGGTAGTCGCCTGAAGCAGTTGACTGACAACCGCGCCAAGCCTGCCGTCCATTTCGGTGGCAAATTCCGGATCATTGATTTTGTGCTCTCCAACTGTATCAACTCGGGGATCCGCCGCGTTGGTGTAGTCACCCAATACAAGTCTCACAGCCTGCTGCGTCACCTGCAATCGGGCTGGTCCTTCCTGCGTTACCAGATGAACGAATTCATCGACTTGCTCCCTGCCCAGCAACGGGTGGACGAGGTGCACTGGTATCGCGGCACCGCCGATGCCATCTATCAGAACGTCGATATCATCCGTGACTACGGCCCCAAATACCTGGTGGTGCTGGCGGGGGATCACATCTACAAGATGGATTACGCCGCCATGCTGCTCGACCATGTGCGCCTCGGTGCCAAGGTGACGGTCGCTTGTATCGAGGTGCCGCGGGCCGAGGCATCCGCCTTCGGGATCATGGATATCGACGAGCAGCGCAAGATCCGCGCCTTCGTCGAAAAACCGGCCAATCCGCCCGCCATGCCGGGTTGTGAAGATCGCTCGCTGGCCTCCATGGGGATCTATATCTTCGAGGCGGAGTACCTCTACCAACTGCTGGAGGAGGATATTCACAATCAGGACTCCAAACACGACTTCGGGATGGATGTGATCCCCCGCATCGTGGAGGAGGGGATGGCATTTGCTCACCCCTTCAACATGTCCTGTGTCGGGGCGCGCGAGGGGCAAAAGCCCTACTGGCGTGACGTGGGTACGCTGGACTCTTTCTGGGAAGCGAACATGGATCTCGCCTCCGTGCTGCCCGAGCTCGATATCTACGATCAGAACTGGCCCATCTGGACCAGCCAGACCCTGACGCCACCGGCCAAGTTTGTGCAGGACCGCAACGGTCAGCATGGCATGACCATCAACTCCATGTTCTCGGGCGGGACCATCGTCAGCGGGTCGTTCGTGCTCAACTCGGTGCTCTTTACCAATGTGCGGGTGCACTCCTTCTGCACCTTGGATCAGGCCATCATCTTCCCTGGGGTCGAGATTGGCGCCGGTTGTCGTCTGCGCCGGGTGGTGGTGGACAAGGGATGTGTGCTGCCCGATGGGCTGGTGGTGGGCGAGAATGCCGATGAGGATAGCCGCCGCTTCTACCGCTCCGAGCAGGGGATTGTGCTGGTGACCAAGGAGATGCTGGACAAGCTGGTTTGAGGAAGGCCCTTGAAACTGTGTCAGACGCTGTAATGCAAAGGGAGCCAATTTGGCTCCCTTTTTCATGCTGGTGAATGGCGAGGATTACTCGCTAACCACTGCTTTAGCAGCCATCACCATGGCGGTGCCGTGCTTGCCACCGGCAGCGGTCACTTGCGGTACGCCATCTTCATCGGTGTCGCTGCCGGCACCTTCGATGATGTTCTCGCCGGAGTCACCGATCCACTCGGCCATCTGCATGCCACCGTTGACGGTGCCACGGAACCAGCTGACGTACTGACCGGTCAGCTTGGCCAGCTCCAGCTCGGGCGCCTTCTCGGCCCCTTCGTTGCGCAGGTTCAGCATGGCAGAGCGCAGGGCGCCGGAGATGGCAGCCTGGGTCCAGGGGGTGTATTCACCCTGTTTACCCACCAGCCAGGTGCCCGCTTTGGCATTGAAGTAGGCCTTGTCGGCAGCGATGAACAGCTCGCGGGCGGCAGTGCGGTACTTGGCATCCGAGGTAGCGAGGAAGGCGGCAGTCAGACCACGGATGGCGGCGAACTGCGCATCGATGGAGTGGCCGGCATCGAGTTTGCCACCTAGCGTGATGCCATCATGCACCAGCCCATTTTTGCCCTTGAGGTTGGCAAGGATGAAATCGGCCTGTTTGCGGATAAGCTCGAGCGCCTCTTGACCCTGCTTGGTCTTGAGGTTCAGCTCGCCATTGTCACCGGCGGCGTAACCGACCGGCAGCGCGTCCTGAGCGCGCTGGAAGATCTGCAGGGCGACCAGTGCGTAAGCGGCGTCAAAGGTAGTGACATGCTTGCCCTGTTTGCCTGCCTGCCAGCTGTCGACCAGGGTGCCAGCCTTGGCATCAAAGTGCAGGGCCGCCAGGTTCTTGAAGGTGAGGTTTGAGAGATTGATCGCCAGCGAGAAGGCATCGCTGCCCGCGACCGCTTTGCCCAGGTCATTGGCCTTGTTGGCAGCCGGTGCTGCGGCAAACGGCGCGCCGTCAAACACGGCGTGGAAGGCCGGGTTCTGGTTGGTGTTGGCGCTGCGCTGATCGCTGAAGGCATAGAACTCGGAGAGCGGCCACAGCATCATCCAGGCATCGCGCAGCTGGGCGGAGCCATCTACCACCTCCAGCTTGCCGATGGCACCGGCATCGTTGTTGCTGGTTTCGGTCACTTTCACCTGATGGGGGAAGTAAATCACGCCCTTGGCCGGATCGTACTGCGGGGTGATCTTGGCGCCCAGTTGCTTGCCATCGAAGCCGAGCTGGTTCTGCATGATGGCCAGCTTGTCGATGGACTGCTCGGTCAGCATCATGCCATTGAAGCCATCGGCGGCAGAGACGCCCAGCTTGTGCTTACCATCCTGATCCATGGTGGCGGAGGCGGCTTCTACCTCTTCATCGGTCTCGGCCACGTGCATGCCGCCGAGGAAGTCTTGCGACCACATCACCTCTTTGAGCAGGATGCCGCCCACGGCTGCGGGTACCAGCAGGTTGTCACTGCCGCTCCAGCGCAGGGTGCTGTAGTCACGGAAGTAGGCGGGCACCTGGGTCTTGATGGTCTTCTCGGTCCCTTTGGCGGTCTTGATGGTGATCTGATCGCCATTGACCGGAGTGGCGTTGACGGCCTGGGCAAACTCTGGATTGGCGGAGGCGTAGGGCAGGGAGAGGGGATACATGCCTTGCGGCACTTCATCGGCCGGGAAGCCGACCGCATCGGCCATGGCCAGCACCCGTTGCCCCAGAGAGGCCATGGTGCCACCACGGGCCAGGTTTTGCGGCCCGTTCACCAGATGTGGGCCCATGCCGGATTGGTAGTTGAGGGCGTACATCGCCTCTTCGGAGTATTCGTAGGATTCGATGCCGGCAGCGAAGTCGAACGGGGTCGGCTCATCGGCACGGTTGGCATCCAGCACATCCAGATCCAGCCCCAGCGCTTCGGCCAGCGGCTCACCGGAGAGCTCGAATTCGGTATAGGCCAGCATGTTGGCGGCGGTATTGAATGTCTTGTCTTCGACTTTGACGGCAGCGTTTGCGGCGCCGCTGATCAATGCGCAGGCGATCGCCTGAACCAGTACGGTTTTTCTCATGTCCCTTCTCACCATTGGTTTTATTATTGACGCTTCTCATAACGAATCTAAATGAGAATGGTCTGCATTATGCTGTGTTGACGGGGACTTGAGAAGTAAAAAACCGTCCCATTCGGCTGCACGTTAAACCGGATGTGCGCTGTCGAAGAGGACGGTTATCTGTTTATTGCGATGAAAGTGCCAGTGTGGCGGCGATCAGAGCAGCTTGAACGGGATGACCAGACGGCCCGGCTCCACCTTGAGGGCTTCGACCTTCTCCTTGATCCTCGCTTCGTTCTTGCGGCTGCTGTCGAGGCGATAGACCGGGGTCTGCGACAGGAACAGGGAAAGGGACTGATTGAAGGTGGGCAGCAGCGGGGTGAGGGCAGCCCCGATATCGGCCGGCTCGGTCTTGACCGAGACCAGCTCAAGGTCGCGCAGATAGATGGCGCCTTGATCGGCCACATAGTCCGGGCGGGCGCTCAGGGCAAAGCGGATCTTCATCTGCTGGCTGCCAAGGGGGCTGCTCACCTGCAGGTCGCCAGCGGCGTCCAGCTCGATGCGATCTGCTTGTTTGCGGCCGATACGGCTCTGCATCTCATCCAGACGGATCTTGCTCGACATGATACCGGGGATCCCCAGCTGTTTTTCAAAAGAGACCTGATCTTTGAGGTACTGGTTGATTTCGGCCTCGCTGACGTTGTACTGGGTCAAGGAGCAGGCTCCCAGCAGCAGGGCGAGGGGGAGTAACAACAACTGTTTCAACATGATGGATTCCGCTTGGGCAACTATGATGGCGCTATCTTACGCGATAACGGGCGTGGAATGAGAGCCTCATACCGTGGGAAATCACGGAGTTGCTGCATTCCCGATTGTTTTTTGGCAACCGCCGGGTTCATCATCGACGAGTGAGTGGAATAGGGCTGAGCTGTTTGCTGCGGGCATGGGTCTACGCCTTAAGCAGAGAGAAGAGAACAGAGAACGAGGAGAGCGTAATGGTTCGGATGGGCAAGGTTGGCCGCAGGGCGCTGCTGTGGCTTGGCTGCATGATGGGGCTCTGGAGCCCATCGCTGTGGGCCGAGGTGAAAGTGATCCCGGTCTTCGAGGCGCAGGCGGCGGTGCAGACCCTCAAGGAGATCTATCCCCAGCTTGGGGTAAGCGCCATGGGTAACCAGCTGGTGCTGAGCGGAACGCCAGCCCAGCTGCAGGAGGCCGAAGCCACGTTGGCGCAGATCAACCAGCCGCCGCAAAGCCTGCTTATCGAGTGGCGGGTGGATGGGGCTGCCAGCGGTCAGCAACTGGGGGGCTCAATCAGTCGCGACGAGGCCAAGCGGCAGTGGCTGCTCGATGGCAATGCCCAGCAGTATCAGCGCAGCCAGAACGACAGTTGGCAGGTGCGCGGGCTGTCGGGTCGTCCCGTGCTGCTGCAGATGGGCTCCTATCAGCCGGTGACCTTCTATCAGTGGAACGGGGGCGCCGTGGTGGGGATGATGCCGCTGGTGAATGGCCTCTATGCTACGGCCACCTTGATTGGCGATCGGGTGCAGATTGCGCTCAGCAGCGAACAGGCGAGGCTGGATCAGGGCACCATCAATCGTGGGCAGAGTGCCACCGAGGTCAGTGGAGCCCCTGGCCAGTGGCTGACGGTGGGGGAGCTCTCGACCAGCTCGGCAGATCAAGGGAGCAGCCTCGGCACCCAGCTACAGGGAGGGCGAGGCAGCCAGAGCGAGCGCCAGACCCTGCAGATCCGGGTCACCCACCAATAAGCAATGTAGTGGTCTAATCATCCCGGACACCATTTTAGGTGGTACAGTCGCCACCATGACCTGAGGTGTTCAATGACAAGATTACGTCGCTCATTT
>NZ_JAAKVR010000007.1:0-173461 GCF_049175755.1 Aeromonas sp. 600282
ATTCGAACCAGCGACCAATTGATTAAAAGTCAACTGCTCTACCGACTGAGCTAACGACCCATCTAAATCATTTTTTTTCTACAAACTGGTGGTCGTTACTGGGATCGAACCAGTGACCCCCTCCTTGTAAGGGAGGTGCTCTCCCAGCTGAGCTAAACGACCTGGGAATTCTGTCTCCACCGAGTGGAGAAAATGGTGGGTCGTGCTGGATTCGAACCAGCGACCAATTGATTAAAAGTCAACTGCTCTACCGACTGAGCTAACGACCCTCACCACGACCAGTTCCGACTGCATTACTGCTTCGGCTCTGACGGCGGCCTATATTACGGATTTAAATTTCCGGTGCAACAGAAAATTCGTAATTTAAATCCGTTTGCTCACTGTGCGTACAAATGCAGGCTGTTTTTACAGTAGCGTTACGAAAACAGTGACATACAGCAATGTTACAGCTTGGCCAGACTCTGTTTGGCCAACTGGGCCGGCGAGGTGTTGGGATAGCCCTTGATCACCTGCTCATAGAAGGATCTGGCTTCCGCCTTCTTGCCATCCAGCTGCGCCAGCATACCCAGCTTCAGCAACGCATCGGCTCGCTTGGGGGATTTGCTGTATTTGTTGGCCACGGTCGAAAACTGGGCCGAGGCACCGGCTCTGTCACCCTTGTTGAACAGCAACTGGCCGAGCCAGTAGTGTGCATTGGGAACATAGCCTGAATTGGGGTACTGCTTGATAAAGCCCTGGAAAGCCGGAATGGCTTTGTCGTAGTTCTTCTCTTTGAGCACCATGTTGACCGCTGCGTCGTAGGCCTGGTTCTCATCCTGATTGGTTGAGTAATTGGCGGCAGCAGCCGGTGTGGCAGCAGCAGGGGCCGGGGCGGCTGGAGCAGCTTGCTGGCTGCTGGCAACCTTGTCGAGCTCTTGGTAGAGCTGGCGCTGGCGCTCTTGCGACTGTTCCATCTGGTAGGTCTGCTGCTCCAGCTGACCACGCAGCTCGGAGACCTCCCCTTGCAGGGAGTCGACCTGTTGCTGCAATTCAGCTTGCAGTCGCAGACGGGCATTGAGGGTGCGCTCCAGCAGGGCAACCCGATCTTCCAGGCTACCGGTGGGCACGATGGCGCCGTTGTTGCCACTAAGGACAACGCCACCACCCGAGTCACCGCCCAGATCGCTGACCGGTGCTGCAGCTTGCGCATTCAGAGCAACCATTACGGCCAGCGCAACGACAGCTTGCTTGTACACAGATTTCATTCGGATCAAACCTTAGCGTTTAGTACAGATAAAACGGCCAGCGCCATCGTCGCTCGCATATGCAGATTTCATTCGGATCAAACCTTGGCGTTTAGTGCAAATAAAACGGCCATCGAAATGGCCGCTTGCATATAAACGAACTTCGTTCGGTTTAAACCTTAGTAAACCAGAACCGCGCGGCGGTTTTTGGCAAAGGCATCCTCGGTGTGAGACATGTCCAGCGGCTTCTCTTCGCCATAGCTGACGATGGAGAGCTGCTCGGCCTGCACACCCAGGGTTTGCAGATACTTGGCAACAGCCTTGGCACGACGCTCGCCCAGAGCGATGTTGTACTCGGGAGTACCGCGCTCATCGGCGTGACCTTCGATCAGGACTTTCACGCTCGGGCGCTCGCGCAGGTAGCTGGCGTGGGCATCCAGCAGATCAGCGTACTGACCCTGGATATCGTAACCGTCGAACGGGAAGTAGATCACGTTGTCACGCTGCAGTGCTTCGAACTTCTGACGCATCTGCTCTTCCGGGGACAACATGCCGTTGGCGCCGCCGGTTTGTACACCGCCCATGCCGTCGGTCATACCTGATTCAGCGCCAGCGGCGTCGGAATCAGAAGAAGAACTACAAGCGGCCAGGGTGAACAGTGGCAGTGCGATGGCCAAACCCTTGAGCAGTTTATTGAGTTGCATGCTATTTCCTTAAACCTTTATAACAAAACAAAAAACAATTGGATTTTTATCAATTCAAGAAGGGCGACCAAGCTGGTGCACGAATTTCACCGCTACTGGTCGGAAGCACAGCCTTGAAGCGACCATCAGTCGACACCAACGCGAGACTCTTACGACCCTGATAGATGGTGGCATAAATGATCATGCTGCCATTGGGAGCCACACTTGGCGACTCATCCAGAGCACTCTGGGTCAGGACCAACAGGGCATTGTTTTCCATGTCCTGACGGGCAATACGATACTGTCCCTGAACACGGGTCACCATCACCATGATTTTGCCATCAGGAGTGATGGATGCACCCTGGTTGGATTCACCTTCCCAAGTCATCCGGCGAGTCATACCAGTCGCCAAATTTACGCTATAAATCTGGGGTTTGCCACCACGTTCAGAGGTGAACAACAAATTTTGCCCATCCGGCATCCAGGAGGGTTCGGTGTCGATCACACGGCTGGTTGTGACGCGGGTCAGCTGCTTGCTAGCGACATCAACCACATAGAGGTTCGGTGAACCATCTTTGGAGAGAACGATAGCCAGACGACGACCATCCGGAGACCACTCCGGCGCCCCGTTAATACCGCGGAAACTGGTGATCAGGCTGCGCTGCTGGGTGTAGATATCCTGCACGTAGATTTCGGACTTCTGGTTCTCGAAGCTCACGTAAGCCAGCTTGCTGCCATCCGGCGACCAGGCCGGAGACATCAACGGTTCGCGGGAGCGCAGCAGGGTCTTCTCGTTGTAACCGTCGTAGTCAGAAATGCGCAGCTGGTACGGGAACTGGGTACCCTGCTGTACGGAGACGTAAGCCAGACGGGTCAGGAAGGCACCGCGCTCGCCAGTCAAACGCTCATAGACGATGTCGGAGATACGGTGGGCAAACTGGCGCATCTGGGCACCCGGGATGGTCGCCATACGGCTATCCAGAATGTAACCGTTGCTCTCGCCACCTTGTGCCTTGGCCAGCTGACCCTTCAGCACATCGACCAGCTCGAAGTTCACCTTGTAGGTGCCGTCACCGACTGCCGAAATGGAACCCACCACCACGGCTTCAACCCCTTGGGAGGCCCAGGGAGCGAAGTTGATCTCGCTGCTGCTGCTCGGGGTCTGCGGCATCTGGCCACGGGCCAGCGGCTTGAATTTGCCGCTGCGCATCAGGTCGTTGGAGACCACTTCCGCGATGTCCTGCGGCAACTGCCCGTTGCCTTCCCACTTGAAGGGGGCGACAGCGATGGGGCGTGCGCTATCAATACCGCCGGTGATGACGATGTCCAGGGCCGCCTGGGCACTCTGGCCCAGCAACAAACAGCCAACCAAAGCAAAAAATACTTTTCTGATCATGGCTTAAATACTCGGTTCCAATAAAGATGAGAGGTTAAATTCCTTTCTCGGCGAGAGGTTGCCAACCGGAGGCAAGCAACCTCGTTTTATCACGCTTAGATACTCGGTTCTAACTTCAGGTTAAATTCCTTCAACATCTCGAATGCCGCAGGATCCTTGGGCACTGGCAGTTGATTGGCTTTCAAGACAGCCGCCTTACCCGAACGACAGACCGCCGGGTCACCCTGGCCGTTATCTACCGATATGACAAAGCCACTGCTCGCAAGACGTACGCCGATAGTACATGTTTTGCCCCGCATGGTGGGATCTAAAATCATATACCGCTCAACAGTGGCCTTGATGAGCGCCGCATACTTGTCGACCTCACCTTGTGCCGCTGCAGAGGCAGCCTGGCTGCGGGCATTGGCTTCAGCCGCCAGCTGCTGCTGCATCATGGCTTCCATCTCTTTTTGCAGTCTGGCCTCCTCGGCCGCTTTGCGTTTGCGTTCTGCCGCGATCTTGGCCTGCTTCTCGGCTTCAGCCTTGGCTTTCTTCTCTGCGTCAGCTTTTGCCTTTTTGGCTGCCTCTTCCTTGGCCTTCTTCTCAGCCTCGGCTTTGGCTTTTTTCTCAGCCTCTGCCTTGGCTTTCTTCTCTGCCTCAGCCTTGGCCTTCTTGTCAGCTTCCGCTTTCTTGGCTTTGGCCTCCTCGGCTTTAGCCTTCTCTTCCGCCTGTTTTTTCTCGAGCTCTTTCTTTTTCTTCAGCGCCAGTGCCTTGGCCTCTTCAGCAGCCTTGCGCTCGGCTTCCGCCTTCTTGGCCTTCTGCTCTTCCAGCTTGCGGGCCTCCTCGGCTTTCTGCGCCTTCTCTTCCGCCCGCTTCTGCTCGGCAACTTTTTTCTGCTTCTCAGCCTCGGCCTTGCGGGTCGCCTCTTCTGCTTCTTTCCGCTTGGCCTCGGCAATACGCAGCCGTTCCTGCTGCTGGGCTAGTTCGCGTTTGGCAAGATCCGTATCTTCCTTATCCTTCTCTTTCTCTACCTTCTGCGGCTTGGGCTGAGCTTTCTGCTGCTGGATCTGCTTGGCCTGCTCGTTGAGGAAGTTCTCATCAAGCATGACGGCATTGACGATCTGCCCCTTCGATTCGGGTCGTTTCGGTTTGCTGAAATCGAGCCCGACAAACAGGATGATGCCGATGATCAGGTGCAGCAGAAACGACGCGATGAGATAACCGGAAATACCACGCTTCACATCCATCTCCGTTAGTTCACCGGATCTGTCATCAGGCCAACCTGAGGCACACCCGCATTCTTGAGGGCCACCATCAACAGGATCACCTCTTCGTAGCGCACGGCCTTGTCACCCGCGACCACCACGGGGGCATTCTGGTTGATCGCCAGATAGCCCATGGCTTTTTCGGTGATGTATTGCTGCATCGCCTCTGGCGTGCCACTTGGCACCGGCTCGTCATCGGCTTCGCCAGCCTTGATGACATACTCGCCTTCGGTATTGACGCTTACGATGAAGGGCGGCTTGGCATCTTCCGGCAACTGCTCGGACTCAGCCTGCGGCAGATCCACCTTGACCCCTTGCGTGATCACCGGCGTGACCGCCATAAAGATGATAAGCAGCACCAGCATGACGTCGATATAGGGAACCACGTTGATCTCGGCCACCTTCTTGCGCCGGATCCGCTGATAGGTTTGCATTACTGATCACCCTGCTGCTGAGCAATTTGACGGTTCAGAATGGTGGTGAACTCGTCCATGAAGTTGGCGTAGGCGTTCTCCAGCCGCTCGACCTTGTTGGAGAAGCGGTTGTAGAAGATTACCGCCGGGATAGCGGCAAACAGACCCATGGCGGTCGCAATCAGCGCTTCCGCGATACCCGGTGCCACCATCTGCAGGGTGGCCTGCTGCACCTGACCCAGGGCGATAAAGGCGTTCATGATCCCCCATACGGTACCGAACAGACCGATGTAGGGGCTGATGGAGCCGATGGTCGCCAGCACCGGCAGGTTGGATTCCAGATCATCCACCGCACGGGAGAGGGAGACGCGCATGGCACGGTAGGTACCATCCATCACCGCATCCTGACCACGGGCCCCGGCCTTGAGCAGGCGGGCATACTCCTTGAAGCCGGAGTAGAAGATATCTTCCATGCCTTCGATATCATCGCGGCGGGAAGAGGACTCCTGATAGAGGCGATTGAGATCGACCCCTGACCAGAAGCGATCTTCAAACTGTTCCGATGCGAGATTGGCCGCCTTGATCGCCTTGGAACGCTGGATAATCAGCGCCCAGGAGACAATAGACATGCTCATCAGGGTGATCATGACCAGTTTTACCAACAGGCTGGCTTGCCAAAACAGGCCAATAAACGAAATTTCAGCGTGCACTTAACAGCACTCCCTTGATTTTTTCAGGTATAGCTACAGGTTTCATTTGCGGATGACTTACACAGGCTATCTGTACCAAAGCCTGGGTGACGAGTCGTCCATCAGCCGCCAGGATCTGCTGCGAAAAACGCAGGGATGCGCGTTTCACTTCAATCACTTGCGTTAATACATTCAATAGTTCATTAAAACGGGCCGCCGAGCGGAAATCGATCTCAGTTCGGCTCACCACGAAGGCATATCCCTCCTGCAGCCAGACGTCCTGTTCGACCCCTTTGGCACGAAGAAACTCGGTGCGAGCACGTTCCATAAACTTGAGATAATTGGCGTTGTAGACGATGCCCCCGGCATCGGTGTCTTCGTAGTAGACACGTACCGGAAACTCAAAGACTTCCCCCATAACAATCTGTGATCCATTCGACAGTCAGATGGGGGGCTATCATAGCGCAGGGCTGAATAGGAAAGAAGCAGGGGGAGACAGGGAAATCCTGCCTCCCCCCGTTTTTTATGAAAGGAAATATGAATGTGTCAGCCAGAGGCCATACAACAAACTGGGCCAGGCGAGCCAGGGGTTGAACAGCACACGTCCGGGCAGGCTTTTCAGATGAAAGCCAAGCCCGTTAAGTACGCCACAACAGACGGCCCACATCAGCCAGGGAGCAAGCCAGAGACCATGCTCGCTGGTGTTGGCCGCGATCAGATTGGGGGCCTGTAAAATAGCGACGGCCAACAAGGCCGCCGCGAGTAACATCAACCCCTGCCACGGCTGCCGCTCCAGTGGAGCGGCCAGCCTGGCGAGTCGATCACTTGTTTTCATCGATCTGACGATCCATGTTCTCGGTGTGTTCCAGCCACAGCGCATTGATGATGCCAAATGCACAGGCCAGCAACAGCCCCAGGATCCAGGTGAAATACCACATTGTCAGCGCACCTCTTAATAGAGAGATTGTTGGTTATCTTCGATGTGCTTGTTGGTTACCCGGCCAAACATCTTGATGTAAGTCCAGATGGTGTAACCCAGCACAATCGGTACGAAGATCGCTGCAGCCACAGTCATCACCTGCAAGGTGTTGAAAGAGGCGGTAGCATCCCACATGGTCAGGCTCAGTGACGGCTCAAGGCTTGAGGGCATCACGAACGGGAACATGGAGAAACCGGCAGTGAGGATGACCCCGGCAATCGCCAGCGAGGAGCTGGTAAACGCCAGCCAGCCGATGTTCATGCGGGCAAACAGCGCAGTCAGCAGGCTCATGGCCAGACCCAGTACAGGGGCAGCCACCATCCACGGATAGAGGGTGTAGTTGTTCATCCAGGCACCAGCCTGCAGGACAACTTCCTTGTTCATCGGGTTGGATACTGCGTCAGTCGCGGCAGCCTTGACGATGACATACCCTTCCATACCGCTTACCCACCAACCCGCGGCAGCAAACAGCACCAGGGTCAGCAGTGAGCAGATCATGGCGGCAGTACGGGAACGTGCCAGCACTTCCCCGTCGGTCTTCATCATCAACCAGGTTGCGCCCTGGGTGAGCAGCATGAACAGGCTCACCAGACCAGCCAGAATGCCGAACGGGTTAAGCAGGCCGAAGAAGTTGCCGTGATAGGTCAACATCATGAACTGGTTAAACTCGAACGGAACGCCTTGCAGCAGGTTGCCAAAGGCCACACCAAAGACGATGGGCGGTACGGCGCTACCGGCGAACAAGGCCCAGTCCCAGTTGCTGCGCCATTTTGCATCAGCACGCAGGGAGCGGTACTTGAAACCGACCGGACGCAGGAACAGCGCCATCAAGGTCAGGATCATGGCGATGTAGAAGCCGGAGAAGGTCGCGGCATACACCATCGGCCAGGCGGCGAACAAGGCGCCACCGGCAGTGACCAGCCAAACCTGGTTACCTTCCCAGTGCGGCCCCATGGTGTTGAGCATCACGCGGCGCTCGACATCTTTCTTGCCGACGAACGGGAGCAGTGCGCCTACCCCCATGTCGAAGCCGTCAGTGATGGCAAAACCGATCAGCAGTACGCCGACCAGAGCCCACCAGATGACACGCAGAGTTTCGTAATCAAACATGGTCGCTCTCCTTATGCCTTGATCTGTTCAAAGTGATACTTGCCAGTCTTCAGGCTGCTGGGGCCAAGACGGGCATACTTGAACATCAGGTACATCTCGATAACCAGAAGTACGGTATAGAACAGGCAGATACCGATCAGAGAGAACCAGATCTCGGCTGCAGGCAAATTGGATGCAGAGAGGGAAGTCGGCAACACCTCTGCAATGGTCCACGGTTGGCGACCATATTCAGCCACAAACCAGCCTGCTTCGATGGCGATCCACGGCAGCGGGATACCCCACAGCAGACCCTTGAGCAGCCACTTGCGCTTGCCGATCTGGTGGCGGGCACTGTCATAGAAGGCCATACCAATCAGCACCAGCATCAGCATGCCGACGGCAACCATGATACGGAAGGCGAAGAACAGCGGCAGAACCTGCGGGATGGAGTCATCCACTGCGGCCTTGATCTGCTCGTCGGTAGCATCGGTCACGTTGCTGGTGTAGCGCTTGAGCAGCAGACCGTAGCCCAGATCCTGCTTCACTTCGTCGAAGCGAGCGCGGGTCTCGTCAGACTTGTCACCGGATTGCAGCTTGGTCAGCAGGTCGTAAGCGGTCATACCGTTACGAACGCGCAGTTCGTGCTCGCTCTTCAGATCCTTCAGACCGGTTACCTGACCGTCCAGAGAACGGGTCGCGATAATGCCCAGCGCATAGGGGATCTTGATGGCGTAGTCGGTGCGCATCTCTTCCTGATTCGGAATACCGAACAGGGTAAAGGCGGCCGGAGCAGGTTCAGTTTCCCACTCAGCTTCGATAGCGGCCAGTTTCACCTTCTGCACTTCACCGGTCTCGTAACCGGATTCGTCACCGAGGATCAGCACGGACACGATGGAAGCCATACCGAACGCGGCGGCAATGGCGAAGGAGCGACGGGCGAACGCCACATCACGATTCTTCAGCAGGTAGTAGGAGGAGATACCCAGCACAAACATGGCGCCACAGGTATAACCAGCCGCCACAGTGTGGACGAACTTGACCTGAGCAACCGGGTTGAGCACCACGTCAGCGAAGCTCATCATCTCCATCCGCATGGATTCGAAGTTGAACTCGGCACCGACCGGGTTCTGCATCCAGCCGTTGGCGACCAGGATCCAGAGGGCGGAGAGATTGGTACCCAGCGCCATCAACCAGGTGGCTGCAAGATGCTGATGCTTGCTCAGACGATCCCAACCAAAGAAGAACATACCGACGAAGGTGGACTCCAGGAAGAAGGCCATCAGCCCTTCGATAGCCAGCGGGGCCCCGAAGATATCGCCGACATAATGGGAGTAGTAAGCCCAGTTCGTCCCGAACTGGAACTCCATGGCCAGACCTGTGGTGACCCCCAAGGCAAAGTTGATACCAAACAACTTACCCCAGAATTTGGTCATGTCCCGGTAGATGGTGTTGTTGGTCATCACATAGACGGATTCCATGATCGCCAGGAGAAAGGCCATTCCCAGCGTCAGGGGTACAAACAAAAAGTGATAAAGGGCCGTCGCAGCGAACTGGAACCGCGATAGGTCTACCACATGCTCAGCAATCATGATGTTTCCTCACCGATTATTGGCACGGCTATTTTAAGTTTTAAGCACAAAGCTTCCGTTGGGGGTTATCGAATGGGCCCCGTTGAGACGCATCACAACAAAACACTTTCAGTAACCACCAATATTAACAACAAGGCAACGCGAAAACACAAACAAAGCTAATGTTTAACAATTAAAAAACAATAAGCTTCAATTTATTCTCGCTCATTATGACCGGGTTTTTATATCACCTTTATTTGATTGAAATCAATGTAAAAGGACCCGCCATACATGGCTTTCAAAGCCATGTTTAATCTATTTCACGATTATTGAAGCGAGCCAGATCACAAAAGATGACAATGCGTAAAATATTGATTTAAATCAATTTAAGAATTTAACATCCGGCCACCCCATTTAATTTGAAAAATGTCGATGACGCGCCTTTTTCCATGTTATCCAGGTCAGGCGAACTGATTCGAAAACTCAATTTAAAACTACAAACAATGCATACTCATGCGAACCAATTTCATCAATCACTACATTAGATAAACTAATTTGAAGGTTGCAATTTTTCTTGTTTGCCCGGGCCGATACGAGCTCCTACAATGCGCCTCGCAGTGAGGGCATACCCTTGGATACAGGCCGGTTAATCAGGGTTCACGGTACGTATTCGACCATCAATTTGAACCTGTCTATTGGAATCGAAGATGAAAAAGTTTGTTGCTAAAACCATCCGTTACTACAAGCTTTCCTTTGTTCAGCTCTATCAACTGAACCGACTCTGAGAGCTCGCGACGGCTCACCTGTTTATTTTCCGGTCTGTGTCCAGACGCACTCACTGTCTGTGAACATCCATCCTGAATTGTCTTTGCCCACCGCATCAGCCGTGGGCTTTTTTTTTTGCCCGAATAACAAAAAACCGCCTTTGACGGCGGTTTTTTGTTCAAACGACTGTTTTTACTTCTCATCTGGTCGCTGAAGACCGAAATGAGCATATGCTCGTGTGGTCGCAATCCGTCCTCTGGGTGTACGTTGCAGATACCCTTGCTGGATCAGATAAGGCTCAAGCACATCTTCGATAGTATCTTTCTCTTCCCCGATCGCGGCGGCCAGATTATCGAGACCCACCGGCCCCCCCATAAACTTGTCTATGACAGCCAACAATAACTTGCGGTCCATGAAGTCAAAACCTTCGTTATCGACATCCAGCATGTCCATGGCGCGGGCCGCGATGGGGCCATCGATCCGGCCATCGGATTTGACCTGGGCGAAGTCACGCACTCGTCTTAACAAACGGTTAGCAATCCGCGGCGTACCGCGAGAGCGACGGGCGACCTCAATGGCACCATCTTCCGTCATGTCGAGCCCCAGACAACGGGCACTGCGGGAGACGATATCGGTCAGGTCCTTGACGTTGTAAAACTCCAGCCGCTGGACGATGCCGAAGCGATCCCGCAGCGGGCTGGTGAGTGAACCGGCCCGGGTGGTAGCGCCAATCAGGGTAAAGGGAGGCAGATCCAGCTTGATGGAGCGAGCCGCTGGTCCCTCCCCGATCATGATGTCGAGCTGGTAATCCTCCATCGCCGGATAGAGCACCTCTTCCACCACCGGGCTGAGACGGTGGATCTCGTCGATGAACAACACATCGTTCGGTTCAAGGTTGGTGAGCAGCGCCGCCAGATCCCCCGCTTTCTCCAGCACCGGGCCGGAGGTGGTCTTGATATTGACACCCATCTCGTTGGCGACGATGTTGGCGAGGGTGGTCTTACCCAAGCCCGGCGGACCGAAGATCAGCAGGTGATCGAGCGCTTCACCCCGCTGACGGGCCGCTTCGATAAAGATCTCCATCTGCTCGCAGACGGTATCCTGACCGGTGTAATCAGCCAGCTTCTTGGGGCGGATAGCCCGGTCAATAATGTCATCCTCACGGGCGGCACTGGCCGAAATGAGGCGGTCTGCTTCAATCATCAACTACCTCATACCAGGCTACGCAGGGATTCACGGATGATATCTTCCACCGACATCCCCTCTTTGGCGATCTTGCTGACAATCTGGCTCGCCTGCTGCGGCTTGTAACCGAGGGCCACCAGCGCACTGGCCGCCTCTTCGGTCACATCCGGTGCCCGCAATTCTGGCTCACTGGCTGGCAGGGTGACCATGGCCGGGGAGAAGAGGTCGTGACTGACCCAGCCCTTGAGGCGATCCTTCATCTCCACCACCAGACGCTCGGCGGTCTTCTTGCCGACTCCCGGCAGTTTGACCAAAGAGCTTATCTCTTCACGTTCGACACTCAGCACGAATTGGGTAGCTGTCATGCCGGAGAGAATAGCCAGCGCCAGCTTGGGGCCGACTCCGTTGGTCTTGATCAGCTCGCGGAACAGCGCCCGCTCCTGTTTGTGGTTAAAACCATAGAGCAATTGGGCATCTTCCCGCACCACGAAGTGAGTGTGGATGGTCGCCTCCTTGCCGATCTCCGGCAAATCATAGAAGCAGCTCATCGGCATATGAACCTCGTAACCAACCCCGCCTACTTCCAGCAAGACCTCGGGGGGCTGCTTCTCAATGACAATGCCTCTCAAGCGACCAATCACGGCTCTCTCCTCACCAATACAGCTATTCGCAAATTGGCTCATAGCATAAAGAATAACTGGATAAGTATCCAGCATAGGGCAGCAACCCTCTGGTATCCGGAGAAGCTTTTTCGCAAATTGGCCACCATGCTTGATCTGGTTCAGCCTGCGTGTACGGGATGTTTCTGCACCGTACCGGACTCCGACTGGGCATGAGCCACTACACTAAATCCGTTCGGAACCGAAATTGATGCCAATACAGATACCAAGGAAGGCCATCATATGAAAATTGTTACCACCGCCAATCTGGGTCTTGCCATCTTGCTCGGCTGCACGCTGGGGATGGGGGTCGTGGGCTGGTATGGCAGCCAGCGGCTGGCCGGCCTGCTCACCTATGTGTTGGGAAGCGCCTGGCAGACCGCCGATGGCGCCATGGAAGGCTCCATCGAACTGGGCAATCAACAGTTACAGATTCAGAAGATGCAAAACGGCACCCCGCTCAATCGCACCGAGCTTGATGCCGCCAAGGCGGCGACCGATGATGCGCTGGCCCGGGTCAGCCAGGGTCAGCTCATTGATGGCGCAGTCCTGGCCACTATGGAGCAGCAGAAGCTGGCCTATCAACAACAACAAGAGAAGCTGTTGACGCTCTATCACGCCTATACCGAGGTGGATCAGGCCCTGCATCACAACGCCGAGCTGATGGCACGACTCTCGACCCAGCTGGAGGTGATTGGCGATGGGGCGGTAGAGGTGCTGACCCAGGCCCCCGACCAGACCATCAGCTGGAACAGTGGCCTCTCCACCCGCTGGGAAGCGGCCGACGGGGGAATGGAGTCCAATATCGGCTTTTTACGCCAGCTCTATGCGCTGGAGAAGATGCGCAGACAAGGGGTAACGGAGGCGATCAAGGTCGAGCTGAAAGAGGCGACCGATTTCTATCACGAAGCGATCGACAGCATGCTCGGTACCGGGCTGTTCGATATCGAGGGAACCGGCGAATTTGCCGGCAAGCCGCTGGCGATACAGTATCGCGCCCTGTTGGCCCGACATCAGCAGCTGATGGGGCAGTGGATCGAGGCGCTCGGCAGCTATCAGGCCCAGCAGGCTCTCTATGAGGCCAGTGCCGACCAGCTACAGCAACAACTGGTTGCCATCGAGGCGAGCGGTGATGCCACCGTCGAGGATCAGGTAGTCCAGCTCAACGGCATCATCAGCCAAACCCGCACCCTGCTGCTGGGCGGCCTGTTGCTTAGCCTGCTCATGGTCACCCTCTGTGGCTTCTGGCTGACCCGCAAGCTGGTCACCCCGCTGCTGCAAGTGGACAAACGGATGCAGGATATCGCCGCCGGCGAGGGGGATCTCAACGCCCGCATCAACCTGCAGCGGGATGACGAGATAGGCTCGCTGGCCAACAGCGTGGATCGCTTCATCGAGAAATTGCAGAAGATGATCAGCTCCACCATGGACAACACCCGGCACATCAGCGAACACGTTCACACCTCGGTCAACCGGGTGGAGGCGATCAGCCAGAGCAGCCGCCAGACCGCCGAACATGCGCTGGCCCTGCATCAGGACAGTGAACAAATGGTACAGGTCGCTACCGGTATTTCTGACAACTGCAGCATGGCGGCCCACAATGCCAACGAGGTGCGCCAGCTAACCACCGAAAGTAGCCAATATGTCGCCTCTGCCAGTGCGGGCATGCAGCGGGTGGTGCAGGAGGTGGGCGAGTGCGCCATCGCCATCAACGCCCTCAAGGAGCAGGCGGGCCAGATCGGCCAGATCATCTCCACCATCAGCGGCATCTCGGAGCAGACCAACCTGCTGGCCCTCAATGCGGCTATCGAAGCAGCCCGCGCGGGGGAGATGGGACGTGGCTTTGCTGTGGTCGCGGACGAGGTGCGCACCCTGGCCAATCGCACGGCGACATCAAGCGCCGAGATCAGCCAGGTGATCAGCAGCATCCAGCAGCAGACCGAGAGCGCCTACCTGATGATGCAGCGCAACCTCAAGACGGTGGAGTCCGGCATGCAGGACTCCGAGAACACCAAGCAGATCCTGTTCAAGGTAGAAGGCGCCATCGACCAGCTGGCCGACATGGTGCAGCAGGTGGCCGTAGCCACAGGTCAACTGTCACACACCCTGAGCCACTCCTCTGACAAGGTCTCCGGCATCAGTCTGCAAGCCAGAACCGGCGAACAGGAGGCGCAGGAGTGCCTGCAGCTCGCCTCCTCGCTCCATCAAGCCAGCCTGCTGCAACAGCGCCTGCTCTCCCAGTTCCGAGTCTGACCCCCTCCAATAGCGAAGATGCCACTCCCTGCGAGTGGCATCTTTTTGTTACCGGTCGCTCATTCCTGCAGCCTTAACTTCCTCAACGTCCTATGGCCAGTTGAATAGCCAGACTCAGCATGATGATGCCGACCAGCAGATCGATCCCCCGCTGCACCCCTCCTCGCGCTAGCCAGGGCGCCAATGCGGCCGCTCCCAGCGCAAGCGAGTAAAACCACACCAGCGAGGCCAGCATGGCCCCCGCAGCAAAGGCCGGACGCAGGGACTCGCTCACCTGACTGCCAAGGGAGCCGAGCAGCATCAAAGTATCGAGATAGACGTGGGGATTAAGCAGCGTAACTCCCAGCGTCATCGCCAGCACGCTTTTGGCCCCCATCTGCTGAGCAGACTCGGCAAGTCCCTCCCCCTTACCGCGCCAGGCACTGAGCAGGGAACGGCCACCAAACCAGCCGAGAAACAGCACGCCGCCCCAGGTAAGCAGCATCATGCCAATCGGGCTGGCAGCCAGCAGATTGGCTCCGCCAAATACCCCTATAGCGATCAGAATGAGGTCGCAGAAACTGCAGAGTGTGGCGCTCAGCAGATGGTGATTGCGATGGATGCCTCTGCTCAGCACAAAGGCATTCTGGGCGCCGATGGGGATGATCATGGCAAGACCTATGGTGAAGCCTTGCAGGGTCGTGGTCAGCAGCATGGAAAGTTCCGTTCGAAGTGATGAATGAACGGCACTATAGCGAGCCCTGTTCCCTCTTAGAAATTCATTGATTTACTGGTTCATTCATTTTGCTAATGATGAAGCTTTTCTATTCAATCCCTTGTCAATTACCGGATCTGACAATTGTGACCCTCATACAGCAGCAGGAGAATCTGTGGCATGTGAGACTCGGACTACTGCAACACTCGGGGAAAATTGGTGACCACCACCTGCTCCAGATTGGGCAACAGCAAGCCGGTCCCCACCCCCTTAGCAATGGCCTGGTAGCGGTTCATGGAGCCGGTTTTGCGGGTGACCTGATTGAGGTGGTAATTGACCGTGCGCTCCGTGATGCCGAGGATGCAGGCTATCTCGCAGGAGGTCTTTCCTTCGCTGGCCCAAAACAGACACTCGGTTTCGCGCTCGGTCAGGGGCTCTTTGCCCGCACTGTCCATCATGCTGAAACGCACCACCCGGATTGCGGCATCGAAGATGTAGTTCGACATCCATGAGAGGATCGGCGACGACTCCAGCAGCAGATCGCTCGAGGCCCGCTCGGACGTGATAAAGGAGAGGATCCCGTTCTCCCCGGCTGCACCGTGCAGGGGGAAGGAGATGCCATTGCGTAGCCCGAACTCGGCTGCCAGCCCCATCACATCCATGCTTCCCTCTTGCAGAAAACTGGCTCGCTCATCGAGGCGATTCCAGTAGATGGGCAGAGTCTGCTTGCGCGCCAGCTGGATCACCGGATCACATGCCAGCATGTTGTTTTCGGTGTAGGCCTGCACCCAGGAGTCAGGGCAGTGATTGAACAGCACCACCTTGGGTCTTTGCATCGACATCGGCAGAATCAGCGCGAAGCGGTAGTAGTCGTAGCCCATCCCGAGCGTGAAGTGACCGATCAGCTCGGCCAGACGGTTGCCATCCGTCACCGAAGTGAAATGTTCGAGATACTCAAGCAGTTGGTCTCTTTTCATATGAAAGCCCCCTTGGCCAGACATGTGATTATAACGGCGAATAGCAAGACAGAGGGCCCATAATGTTGGTTTTCAAAGGAAAATTGAGAGAGCATCCACGAAATGAGGTAGAGGAGGAACTCTATCGCTTTCGAAATCGCGTCTTTTCCGACCGGCTCGGCTGGGATGTAGAGTCCCATCGGGGACTCGAGCGTGACAGCTTTGATACGCCAGACACCCATTGGGTGCTGATCGAGGATAAACAAGGGCTGTGCGGCTGTATTCGCCTGCTCAACTGTGCCGATGCCTATATGCTGCCCACCATCTTCCCCACCGCCCTTGCCGGTGAAAGTGCACCACGCACCCCCGATGTCTGGGAACTGACCCGTCTAGCCATCGATGCCAGCCGTGCTCCGCGGATGGTCAATGGCGTCAGCGAGCTCACCTGCGTTATCTTTCGCGAAGTCTATGCCTTCGCCCATGCTCACGGGATCCGGGAGCTGGTCGCTGTCGTCAGCCTGCCGGTAGAGCGCATCTTTCGTCGTCTCGGACTGCCCATCGAGCGGCTCGGTCACCGCCAGACGGTGGATCTGGGGGCCGTGCGCGGGGTGGGGATCCGCTTCCATCTGGATGAACGTTTCGCCCGTGCCGTTGGCCAACCTCTGCTGGGCCACTATCAAACCAGCCACATTCTACTGCAGCAACCATCAAGGGCGCTGACAGCGCAGTCATAAAAAATCCCGGGAAAACAGACCCGGGATAAACAGATCGCTATGAGCCCGCAGGCTAACCCACGGATCAGCGGGCAGTATCCTCCCTCAACAACCTGATCACTACTGTCAGAAATCACAGCATAACGTCCCTGTCACCACTCATTGTTGTCCCCTGCCGAGTGACGTAGAGTCAGCCCAGAAGCAACGCAAGGGAGGGAAGATGAAAGAGCTGGACTACAAACTGCTGCGGGCGTTGGATGCGGTACAGCAGGAACAGAACTTCGAGCGGGCGGCCAAGTCGCTCCATATCACCCAGTCGGCCATCTCCCAGCGGATCAAGCAGCTGGAGCAGCAGTTTGCCGAGCCGCTGCTCATCCGCAGCCAGCCGCTGCAAGCGACCCCGCTCGGCCAGAAGCTGCTGGCACACTATCGTCAGGTCCACCAGCTAGAGCTGGAACTGGCTGGTGAGCTGGCTCCCGCCACACCACAAGCACCCATCCGGATCAGTATCGCCGTCAATGCCGACAGCCTGGCCACCTGGTTTCTGCCCTCGATTACTCCCTTGCTTGAGCAGCATCCCATCGAACTCAACCTGCTGGTGGATGACGAGTGCCGCACCCTCGACAAGGTGCGCGAGGGACAGGCCTTCGGCGCGGTCAGCCTGAGCCCCCAACCGCTGGCTGGTTGCTGTGTCGACGAGCTGGGTGAGATGAACTATCTGCTCACCGCCAGCCCGGCCTTTGTGGCTCGCCATTTTCCTCGCGGTCTGACCCGGGAAGCACTGGCCAAGGCACCGGCAGTAGCGTTCGATCAGCGAGATGACATGCATGTAAGCTTTATGAGGGAGCAGTTCGGGCTGGAGCCTGGCGGCTACCCCTGCCATACGGTTCATTCGTCGGAGGCCTTTGTCGCCATGGCCGAACAGGGAGTGGCCTACTGTCTTATCCCGGAATTACAGATCAGGAGACAACTGGAGAGTGGCTCACTGGTCAACCTCAGCCCAGAGCGCATCCTGACGGAGCGACTCTACTGGCACCGTTGGGTACTGGAAAAAGGGGTACACAAACAGCTCTCTTTACGGCTCATCGACTATGCCCGCAGCTCTCTGAAACCACGCTGATCAGGCCATTCACCTTGGCTTTGCAGGGCTAAAAACGTATAGTGCTGGGCGTTTCTTCATCAGGTCTCCACTCAGGTTCCCCATTTATGTTCCAAGACAATCCGCTGCTGGCCCAGCTCAAGCAACAAATCCGCGAAAACATCCCGAAGAAAGAGGGTGTGATCCGCGCCTCGGACCGGGGCTTCGGCTTTCTGGAAGTCGATGAGAAGACCAGCTATTTCGTGCCGCCTCCCTACATGAAGAAGGTGATGCACGGTGACCGGGTGACCGCCCTGATCCGCACCGAAAAAGAGAAGGAAGTGGCCGAGCCGGATACCCTGCTGGAGCAGTCCGTCACCCGCTTCGTGGCCCGGGTCAAGATGTTCCGTGACCGCCTCAACGTGGTTGCCGACCATCCGCTGATCAAGGATGCCATCAAGGCCCGCGTCAAGAAGGGTCTGGATGAGAAAGAGTTCAAGGAAGGTGACTGGGTGGTGGCGACCCTCAAGCGCCATGCGCTGGTCGACGGCAACTTCTCTGCCGAGATTATCCAGAAGATCGCCGCCCAAGAAGATCACAATGTGCCCTGGTGGGTGGTGCTGGCGCGCCACAATCTGGCCCAGGTCGAGCCGGCTGACTTGCCGGAGTGGAAGGTGATCGAAGAGGAAGAGCTGCCCCGTCGCGATCTGACCGCAGTCCCCTTCTTCACCATCGACGGTGCCAAGACCAAGGATATGGACGATGCGCTGGCCATCACCAAGCTGGACAACGGCTGGGAGCTGCTGGTCGCCATCGCTGACCCGACCGCCTATGTGGCCGAAGGGAGCGAGCTGGACAAAGAGGCCGCCCAGCGCGCCTTTACCGTCTACATGCCGGGCCGCAACGTGCCGATGATCCCACGCACCCTCTCCGACGAGCTCTGCTCCCTGAAAGAGGGCGAGGAGCGCAACACCCTGTGCGCCCGTCTGCTGATCGCCGAAGATGGTCTGCTGCTGGAGGAAACCGAGTTCTTCGCCGCCCGCATCAGCTCCCACGCCCGTCTCAACTATGACGACGTCTCCGACTGGGCTGAGCATGGCAAAGAGCTGGCTATCGACGCAGGTGTGCTGGCCCAGCTGCCGCTGATGAAGGCGATGACCGAAGCACGCATCGCGTGGCGCACCGAGCATGCGCTGGTATTCCCGGATCGTCCCGACTACGACTTCGAGCTGGGCGAGAATGGCGAAGTGCTGGCTATCCACGTCGAGCCGCGCCGCATCGCCAACCGCATGGTGGAAGAGTCGATGATCGCCGCCAACATCTGCGCCGGTCGCGTGCTGGGCAAGAGCGTCGGTTACGGCATCTTCAACGTTCACACCGGCTTTGACGAAGAGTCCCTCGACGGCGCCATCGACCTGCTGAAAAGCGCCGAAGCCCCGTTCGAGCGCGACGAGATCGCCAGCCTCTCCGGCTTCTGCGCCCTGCGCCGCTGGATCGACAACCTCGACACCCGCTGGCTGGATGGCAAGATCCGCCGCTTCCAGAGCTATGCGCTGATGTCCTCCGAACCGGGCGCCCATTACGGTCTGGGTCTGGATGCTTACGCCACTTGGACCTCCCCGATCCGCAAATACGGCGATATGGTCAACCATCGTCTGCTCAAAGCCGTCATCGCCGGCAAGACCCCGGGTGAGCGCCCGAGCACCGAGCTCACCGAGCACCTGACCGCCTGCCGCCGCCTGCACCGCATGGTGGAGCGTGACATCGGCGACTGGCTCTATGTTCGCTACCTGAAAGCCGCCGCTGGCACCGACAAGGTGTTCAACGCCGAGATCATCGACGTGATGCGTGCTGGCCTCAAGCTGCGTCTGCAGGAGAATGGCGCCGTGGTCTTCATGCCTGCCCGTCATATCCTCGACAACAAGGATCGCCTGGAGTGCAACTGGGACAATGGTCGCGTCTATCTGGACAAGACTGAGGTGGTCTACGAGCTCGGCCAGATCATCGAGGTCAAGCTGACCGAAGCGGTGGAAGAGACCCGCTCCCTTATCGCCAAACCGGCTGTGGATCTGGTACCGGGTCCGGCACCGGAAGCCCCGGTCGCCGAGAGCACACCTGCGGACGTAGCCCCCAAGGCTGAGTAAGCCGCACAGAGTCATCTCATCTGCCCGAGAGCCCGCCATTGCGCGGGCTCTTTTTTGCCCCGCATCTGCCATACACGCTGCCACAAGTGGCGCCACTACGCACAGTTTTCGCCACAGTTGGCAGTAAAAGCAGTGAATGTTTCCACGCATAACGTGGAATGCAACCAATATGTGCGACACCTCTCCTTTCTGACATATTAATCAAAGAGAAATATGTTTATACTCGCTTGGGTACAATCCAAGGGATGCTGGTATGCAGGAATGGGACCCGGAACACTTCACCAACTTCGCTCAGTTATGCGAAGTGAGCCTCGCCACCATCCGTGAAAAAACCGATGCCGAACGCCTCTACCTCTGGCTAAAAGCCCCCGAACCGCAGCTCTACAGCTTTCAGCTCGATAAGGGGCTGACTACGCTTGATCTCGCCCATCTCGGTCAACTGACCCTGCCCCACCATCTGCTCGACAAGGCGATGGACAAGGGGCAACTGGTGATCGAGCAGATCTACCAGCCGCCGGACTCTTGTGAGAATGTCGAACCAGCCCAGCAACGACTACGCGCCTGCTTCCCCCTCAAACGCCATATGAATCTGGAAGGGGTCATCTATCTGGAGACCCACCGCCGTATCGACCGCCTCTCTGCACGCCAGCGTCAGGGGATCCAGCTGCAGATCCACTATCTGACCGCCGAATTGAGCAACCACCTGCTATCCAGCCAGGTCAATCAGGAGCGGGATCAGCGGCTCCATACCCAGACCGATCTGGTGCAGAGTCAGGCGCTGCAGGGCTCTTTTCTCACCATGTTGCAGGCGCTGCACATGGTCAGCGTCACCCTCTCCCGCAGCCGCAGCGAGAACGATCTGCTGCGGGACGCCGTGCTTCTGGCCCGCAAGGAGCTGCAGTTCGATCGGGTCGCCATCTTCCTGATCGAACCCGATGGCAAGACCATGCGCGGCACCTGGGGCACCAGCGAAGAGGGAGAGCTGGTAGACGAACATGACTTTGTCAGTCCCATTCCGGAGCACCCCACGGTGCAAGAGGCGCTCAGGCGCAAGGACTACGTGCTGGTGCTGGAAGATACCCCCCTCTACTACGAGAAACAGCAGGTAGGTCGTGGCTGGAACGCCATGGTCTCGCTGTGGGATGGCACCACTCCCATCGGCTGGATCGCCGCCGACAACCTGCTCTGTCACCGACCACTCAAGGCTTATCAGAGCGAGATTTTCAAACAGTACGCCGCCATCCTGTCACAGTTACTGATCCGCCAGCGCACCCAGGAGCAGCTGGAGCGGCTCAATCGCGAGCTGGAGGAGCGGGTTGCCGAACGCACCATGCAACTGGCCGAAACCAATCGGGCGCTGGAGGAGGCCAATCACCGCCTCTCCCTGCTCTCGCTGGAAGATCCTCTGACTGGTATCGCCAATCGGCGCCAGTGGGACATCACCATGCAACGGGAATGGGAGTGGGCACGGCGCACCCAAAATCCGCTGGCGGTATTGATGATCGATGTCGACGACTTCAAGGCCTATAACGATCACTTCGGTCATACCAAGGGGGATGAGTGCCTGCAGCAGGTAGCCCGAGTACTGCGGGAGGCCGAGCGACGCTCTACCAATCTGGTGGCTCGTTATGGCGGAGAAGAGTTCGTCATCCTGCTCTGCGCCCCCCAACCCGGTGAGGCCGAACAACTGGCCGAGAGGATCCATGATGGCCTAACCCGATTAAAACTGCCCCATCCCGCCTCGCGGGTTGCTGATTTCATTACGGTTAGCATAGGCTTTAGCTATCTGGTTCCCTCCCTGAACGAGGCATGGCAGAGTCTGACCGAACAGGCCGATCAGGCGCTCTACCACGCCAAGTCTCAAGGACGGGCGCGCACTCTGGCCTATCGGTGATCCCATGCTGTTGCGTCGTTATCCCATCTTCAATCGCCGCCTGGCCCTGGTGGCCTACGGCATCGATTATCTGCTCGGCTCACCGGACGAGTGGCCCTCGCTGGCACAACATTGCCGCCTGCTGGCACAAGGGCGCCAATATCTGGTGCCCTTCACCCACGAACAGCTCGATGAACAGCGCCCCCTGCTGTTTGATCAGGATGCGATCCCGCTGGTCGAAGCCTCCAGCGAACGGCTACCAGCTTCCTTTCCGGTGCTGGAACAGTGGCGAGACAGTCGACGCCGGCTTGCCGTACACGGGGTCAGCCGTGAGCCACGCTGGCTCGGTGCCAGCCGTCTGCTGGTATTCTGGATGGGCGAAGAGGGGATCTGCCAGCCCACCGAACACAAGCGGATGGCCCTCGATATCGAAACCTGGGAAGACTTTCTCCCGCTGCGAGAGGCCGGAGTCGACTTCTTTGCCGGTGGTTTTCTCGCCCGCCCCGAGCTGGTCAATCAGCGTGCCACCCAGCCCGACATGGCACTTGTGCAGCAGATCCTCCAGCTCATCTGCCACGAGGAGTTCTCCTTTGCCCAGGTGGCCCGCCTGCTGGAGCAGGATGCCTTGCTCCCGGGCCAGCTACTCACCTATGTCAACGCCCCCGGCTTCGATCATGCCGCCCCCATCACCTCGGTTTCCCGCGCCCTCTCCTATCTGGGAGAGCAGGAGATCCGCAAGTTTGTGCTGATCAACGGCCTAGCCAGGGTAAGCCAGCATATGCCGGAGGCCTCTACCCGGATGGCCATCGCTCGCGGTCGCTTCTGTGAACTTATCGCCCTCACCGCCCTAGACAAACGCGAAGCAAGCTGGGCTTTTCTGGTAGGGCTGGTACTCGATGGTTCCCTGCTATCGGAGTCGCTGAAGGCCCACCTGCCCAACAACGTAAAACGAGCCATCGAGCGGCACGAAGGGCCGTTGTTCCACCTGTTCCAGCTGGTCAGGACCTACGAACAGGGCAACTGGGCCCTGCTGGAGCAGCTGGCACCGAAATACCAGCTCGACCCGACCAGACTCACCCCCGTCTATTTTCAGGCGCAAATGTGGGGGCAAGCGTTTCTCACCTGCTAGGTGATGGCGAGGCGGGGAGCCACTGGCTAGAATGGGCTCCCTTTTTTCAGAGACAGACCCCGCACCATGACTCTTTCCGGATTCCAAGGCCTGGTCTTTGACCTTGATGGCACCCTGGTCGACTCCATGCCGCTGCACCTCGCCGCCTGGGAGCACACCGCCCGCGAGTTTGGCTTTCACTTCGATGCCGACTGGTTCTATGAGCTGGGTGGCATGCCGAGCCGCAAGATCGCCCTGCTGGTCGCACAGGAGCAGCAGATCCCCCTCGATCCGCTCGAAGTCACCCGCTGCAAGACCGCCCACTATGTGGCCAACCTGCACAAGGCGACCGTGTTTCCGGCCATGCAGGCGCTGGTCGAGCGCTATCATGGCGTCATCCCGATGGGGATCGGCACCGGCTCGCCTCGTGTCAACGCCGAAGCGGTGCTGCGCAACACCGGGCTGGATCGCTACTTCTCAGTGGTAGTCACCGCAGACGATGTGGAGCTGCACAAGCCCAATCCGGACACCTTCCTGCTGGTCGCCAGCAAGTTGGGGGTCGCGCCATCAGGCTGTCTGGTGTTTGAAGATACCGGTATCGGGGTACAGGCCGGAGAGGCGGCGGGTATGCAGACCTGCATGGTCAAAGAGGGTCAACCGGTCGGCATAACCGCGTAGTGCGTAAAAAAATATCGCCCTGCAAGGGGCGATAACCGGAACCGGCTCTCATACGGGACATGAATGAAAATGAGAGCAGGTTCCGTCAGCCGCTGACGCAGGGCGCGTCAACGGGGAGTGCGGGGCAGACGATTACTCGTTGTTGCCGCCGCCCTGATTGTCGTCATAACGACCCGGCGCACCATGGGGGCGCGGCGCCATGGAGACACGCGGCTTGCGAGCACGCTGGATGTTCACCTGCGGACGGCCGGTGTGCATGGCGATGGTGGAGATCTTGGCCTTGTAGACCAGCTGCTGGTTGCCGTGTGCATCGGTCAGCAGCACGCTGTACTGGTCAAACCCGCTGATGGTGCCTTCGAGCTTGATGCCGCTCACCAGAAAGATAGCGACCTGACTGCGGTTCTTGCGCAACCAGTTGAGGGCAGAATCTTGCCCGTTCCCGAGGGAGAAGGCTTGCTCAATCGTGGAGTAGCTTGGGGATTCAGTTGTCATAAATTATTGTCCCGCGGAAAAAAAGTGGCGTTTGATTGTGCTAAATGGGCACTGGCTTGTCAAAGTCATTCTCACTCCCGCCAGCAATAGCGGCCTCCGGGGGCTGGTCGCTGACCAGCACAACTGCGATAATCGCCAGCTCTGGCTCCACCATGGGCCTTATCTGGGGTTTTATCTTGCATCCGGTTTCACACCAACACCACACCACCTATGTCCATGATGCCACTGCCTGCGAAGAGTGTGACCTGCTGATACCGGCCACACCGCTCGAGGTGGGACAGGCCAGCTGCTGCCCCCGTTGCGGACACACCCTGAGTCGCCACCTGCCACAGCAGGAGTTGCGGCCGATCTCCTACGGGTTCGCGGCACTCATCATGTTCGTGCTCGCCAATGCCTTTACCTTTATGTCCTTCTCGGCCAAAGGGGTGGGCCAGGAGATGACCTTTTTGCAGAGCATCACCACCCTGGTGGATGAGGGCTATCTGTTTCTCGGCGCGGTACTGAGCCTGACCCTGATCGGCCTGCCGCTGGTTTATATGGGGTCCATCATGCTGGTGCTGTGGCGGGTCGATAAAGATCTGCACAGCAATGCCCTGCGCTCCCTCGGCCGTCTGCTCTGCCGGATCAAACCCTGGCTGATGGTGGATGTCTTTCTGGTGGGGGTGCTCATCTCGCTGGTCAAGCTGATGGGAATGGCCGACATCAAGATGGGGCTGTCATTCTGGGCTTTCGTCGGCTACACCGTGCTGCTCATCAAGATGATCTCCTCACTGGATCAGATGTGGCTGTGGCAGCGGCTGTTCGGCCCTACCGAGTCGCGGGAGATCGACCCGGAAGCGGGGGCGCTGGAATCAGGTCTGGTGGGCTGCCATATCTGTGGCGCTCTGAGCGAGGTGGGTAGCCACAGCTGCTCCCGCTGCGGGGGCAAGCTGCATGCGCGCAAGCCGGGCGGCCTGAACCGCACCTGGGCGCTGCTGTTTACCTCCGCCATTCTCTACATTCCGGCCAACGTCTATCCCATCATGGATACAGTGTTTCTCGGTGATGACAGCCCCTCCACCATCCTCGGCGGTGTGGTGCTGCTCTGGGCCATGGGCTCCTACCCCATAGCTGCGGTGATCTTTTTCGCCAGCGTGGTGGTGCCGCTGGTGAAAATACTGGCGCTATTCTGGCTTTGCTATATGGTGCAGCGCGGCAATGTCACCTCCCCCCTCGGCAAGCTCAAACTCTATCGCATGACCGAATTTGTCGGACGCTGGTCGATGATCGACGTCTTCGTGGTGGCCATTCTGGCGGGCCTGATCCGGCTCGACAATCTGATGACTATCTACCCCGGCCCTGCGGCCGTCGCATTTGCTGGTGTGGTGCTGATCACCATGGTCGCCGCCATGAGTTTCGACTCCCGCCTGATCTGGGATTTACAACAAGGAGAACGCGAACGTGAGTGAGCGTAAAAAAAGGTGGAAACCGGGCTCTGACTTTCTGAGCTCTGCCGCCGCAATCTGGATGGTGCCCCTGCTGGCGCTGTTCATCGGTCTCTGGATGCTGTTCCAGCACTGGTACTCCCAGGGCCCCAGTTTCACCCTGACAGTCGCCACTGCCGAGGGCATAGTCGCCGGCAAGACGGTGATCCGCTCCCGCGAAGTGGATGTCGGCCGCATCGAGGCCGTCGAGCTGAGCGATGACTACAGCCATGCGGTGCTGAAAGGACGGCTGACCAATGCCGCCTCCGGCATGCTGCGCGGTGACAGCCAGTTCTGGGTGGTCAAGCCCAGAGTGGGCCGTGAAGGGGTATCGGGTCTAAGCACCCTGCTCTCCGGCGCCTATATCGAGCTCGCCCCCGGCAAGAAAGGTCGGGCGCGGGACGAATACGCCATGCTCGACAAACCGCCGCTCGCCTCCCTCGATGCCAAGGGGCTGCGCCTCACCCTCAGCAGTCGCGACACCCGCGCGCTGGGGGAAGGCTCACCCATCAACTATCAGGGCTTCACCATAGGTCAGGTGGAAGAGGCGAAGTTCCTGCCGGAAAAGAGCGAGATGCAGTATCAAATCTTCATCCACGCTCCTTATGACATTCTGGTGAGCAGCAACTCCCGCTTCTGGATGACCCCGGGCTTCGAGGTCTCCATGAGCAGCGAGGGGATGAAGGTGAAGATGGATTCGCTGGAGAGCCTGATCGATGGCGGCATCACCATGGGTCTGCCACCCGGCTGGGCGCCTGGCGAACCGGTCAAACAGATGGAAGGGTTCACCCTGTTCCAGGATGAGGCGAGCGTGCTGGCCGGTAGTCTGGATCAGTTCATCGACTACGTCTTCCTGTTCGATGACAACGTGGGTGGCCTGCACCCGGGCGCGGCAGTGCAGTATCGCGGCATTCGGGTCGGTACCGTCATCTCCGCCCCCTACCTCATCGAGGACAAGGGCGTGCAGATCTTCAAGAGCCGCCAGATCCCGGTGCTGGCCCGCATCGAGGTGCAGCGCCTCTCCCACCGCTATGCCAAGGCGGAGAAGGATCAGTGGCGTGCCCTGTTCGGCAAACAGTTCAAGGAGGGGTTGCGTGCCAGCCTCAAGACCTCGAGCCTGCTGACCGGCGGCAAGATCATCGACCTCAACTTCTATCCGGACGCGCCACGTTTCGAACAGGCCAAGCTGGCCGGTTATCAGGTCTTCCCCACCGTGCAGGGCGGGCTGGATCAGATCGAGCGCAAGGTGAACCTCATCCTCGACAAGTTTGTCGACATGGACATGGCGACCACCCTGACCAAGGTCAACGGGTCACTCACCACCCTGGATGGCACCCTGAAGAACATCAGTGCAGTCAGCGCCAACCTGAACAAGCTCACTGCCAAGGATTCCACCCAGCAGCTGCCGGCCTCGCTCAACGAGAGCCTCAAGCAGTTGCAGGAGACCTTGCAGGCCTATGATGCCCAGTCGCAGACCAATCAGGACCTGCGCCAGTCGGTGCAGACCCTCAATCAGTTGATGCGCGAACTGCAGCCGCTGGTGCACTCCCTCAACGAGCAGCCCAGCTCGCTGATCTTCGATCGCGCGCATCCATCGGACCCTGAGCCCAAGCGAGGCAAACAATGAAAAAAGAGATCCTGACGCTGGCCCTGCTGGGCCTGCTGGCGGGTTGCAGCAGCCAGCCAAGCCTGCACTACTACTCGCTCGATGCCGACAACCAGCAACCCGTAACGGCCCCGGCCCAACCGCAGCACCAACTGGTGCTGCGCCCGGTGGCGCTGGCCAGCCAGCTCGACCGGATCAGTCTGGTCTATCAGCTGGAAGGGCAAGAGCTCCACTTCACCGAGTACCATCGCTGGGCCGGTGCGCTGGACGATCAGCTCAACCAGCTCACCCTCAATGGCCTCTCCACCCGCCTGCCGGGCTGGGTGGTACGGCAGGATGGCGCCCGCAAGGGGCCTGTGCTGACCATTCTGGTGGAGCGCTTTCAGGGCCGTCATGACGGCAGCGCCGTGCTGAGCGGCCGCTGGCGCCTGCTGGCGGAAGATGGCACCGTGCTGCGCGATGCCCCCTTCCGTCAGGAGCGGGTACTGCCAGCCGATGGCTACAACGCACTGGTGAACGAACTGGGTCAGGGCTGGCAACTGCTGCTCGACCAGATCGCCGCCGAGGTGCGCCAGAGCGCCAGCTAATCGCCCATCCGCCGATTGCAGAGATAAAAAAACGACGCCAGCTGGCGTCGTTTTTTTATGGGCAAGAGTCGGGGGCGACTTATGCCTTGGCAGGCAGGCTCAGGCGGGCAACCGCTTCCACATGCATGGAGTGCGGGAACATATCGACCGGTTGCACTTCGTCCAGCACGAAGCCCTGCTTGACCAGCCAGGCAAGGTCGCGGGCCAGGGTCTGCGGGTTGCAGGAGACATAGACCAGACGACGGGGCGCCATGGCGACCAGGGTCTGCAGCACCGCTTTGTCACAGCCTTTGCGGGGCGGATCCATCACCACCACATCAGCGGTCACGCCCTGGGCGTGCAGCTCGGGCATCAGCTGCTCCGCCTTGCCAACGTGGAATTCGGTGTGCTCGATGCCGTTGAGGGCAGCGTTGCGGCGGGCATCGCTGATGGCGCTCTCCACCGACTCGATCCCGACGACCTTGGCGGCCTTGCCAGCCAGGAACAGGGAGATGGTACCGATACCGCAATAGATGTCGAACACCGTCTCGTTGCCGGTCAGCTCGGCATACTCGAGGGCGCTGGAGTAGAGCACATCGGTCTGGGTCGGGTTGTTCTGGAAGAAGGAGAGCGGCGAGATCTCGAACTCGAGCTCATGGATCTTGTCGCGGATCACCCCTTCGCCGAGCAGCACCCGGTTGGTGGCGCCCAGAATGCGGTTGGTGCGCTCATCGTTGATGTTCTGCACCAAGGTTGTGACCGGCAGATCGCTCAGGGCTGCCAACAGTTCGGCTTCGAACGGTAGCTCCTCACCCAAAGTGACCAGCACCACCATCAGCTCGCCGCTCTTGAAGCCCTTGCGGGTCATCAGGTTGCGCACGCAGCCGCTGTGGTTCACTTCGTCATAGGCAGCGATGTCATGCGCGCGCATCCAGTTGCGTACCCGGGCGTTCAGCTCCACGTGCAGCGGATCCTGCACCGCACAGTCATCGGCGGTGATGAGATCGTGGGAGTGCTTGCGATAAAAACCGATCTCGGCACCGGCGTCACAGCCACGCACCGCATATTGCGCCTTGTTGCGATAGGCGAACGGGCTCTCCATGCCAAGGATATCCTTGACCGGCGTGTCACCCAGCCCGACCTGCTCCAGTGCGCTTTGCACCAGTGCCTGCTTGAGCTTGAGCTGGGCCGGATAGGCCAGCGGACGTACCTGACAGCCACCACACTCGGTGTTGGGGCAGAAATCGGCAACCCGATCTGCAGAGGGCTGGAGCAGCTCGGCAACCTTGCCGTGCAGATAGTTCGGCTTGACCTCGGTCAGCTCCACCAGCGCCTGCTCACCGGGCAGCAGACCTTCGACAAACAGGGGGCGATCGAACAGGCGTCCTTTGCCATCTCCTTTGTCGGTCAGTTCCAGGATCTCGATCTGGTGTTGATGTCCCACTAACGGCATGAGCGGCTCCAAAAGTACTAAAAATGGGGGGGGGGATGAACGCGGCAGAGCCATGCCCATCGAGAAAAGGTGGCAGAGTTTAGCGGAGATCCGGCCAAATTGCAGGCATAAAAAGCCTGCTTGTTGCAATGGTCATTGCCCCTGGTCATCTGCCGGGCGTGGCCACCTTTCGGGTTGCGGCAAATTTAGCCCTTGGGCCATAACGCCCAGCCTGTTAAAATTCCGCCCTTGAAATTATCCTGGGCCCCGCGCCCGTTCTAGCTAAGGTCTACCGCGATGCGTACCAGCCAATATCTGCTTTCCACTCTCAAGGAAACCCCCTCCGACGCTGAAGTTGTCAGCCACCAGCTGATGCTGCGCGCCGGGATGATCCGTAAACTGGCCTCCGGCATGTATGCCTGGTTGCCAACCGGTCTGCGGGTACTGAAGAAAATCGAGAACATTGTTCGCGAAGAGATGAACAATGCTGGTGCCGTCGAAGTCTCCATGCCGGTGGTACAACCCGCCGAGCTGTGGCAGGAGTCAGGCCGCTGGGATGACTACGGTCCCGAGCTGTGCCGTCTGACCGACCGTCACAACCGTCCCTTCGTGCTGGGCCCGACCCACGAAGAGGTGATCACTGCGCTGGTACGTTACGAAGTGAACAGCTACAAGCAGCTACCACTCAACCTCTACCAGATCCAGACCAAGTTCCGCGACGAAGTGCGCCCCCGTTTCGGCGTGATGCGTGGCCGCGAATTCCTGATGAAGGATGCCTACTCCTTCCACATCGACAAAGAGTCTCTGGTCGATACCTACGAGAAGATGCACGCCGCCTACTGCAAGGCGTTCACCCGCATGGGTCTGAACTTCCGTCCGGTGCAGGCCGATACCGGCTCCATCGGTGGTACCGGTTCCCACGAATTCCAGGTGCTGGCCGAGAGCGGTGAAGACTTGATCGCCTTCTCCGACAGCTCCGATTACGCCGCCAACATCGAGATGGCCGAAGCACTGGCACCGGCTGGTGAGCGCCCTGCCGCCACCGCAGCCCTGACCAAGGTTGCCACCCCGAATGTTCACACCATCGACGAAGTGGCTGCCTTCCTGAACGTGGCACCGACCGCCATCGCCAAAACCCTGCTGGTACTGGCAGAGGAAGATGAGCACGGCAAGCAGGCCGTTATTGCGCTGGTACTGCGTGGCGACCACGAGCTGAACGAAATCAAGGCAGAGAAACTGGCTGGCGTGGCTAACCCGCTGACCTTCGCCAACGACGAGCAGATCAAAGCTGCCGCCGGTTGCGACGCAGGCTCCATCGGCCCGGTCGGCTTTGCCGGTCGCATCATCGTCGATCGCAGCGCTGCCCATCTGGCGGACTTCGTCTGCGGCGCCAACGAAACCGGCTTCCACCTGACCGGTGCCAACTGGGATCGCGACATCACCGCTTACGAAGTTGCCGACCTGCGCAACGTGGTGGAAGGCGACCCGAGCCCGTGCGGCCAGGGCAAGCTGCTGCTCAAGCGCGGTATCGAAGTGGGCCACATCTTCCAGCTGGGTACCAAGTACTCCGAAGCAATGAAGGCAAGCGTGCTGAACGAAGCTGGCAAGTCCGTCACCATGGAGATGGGTTGCTACGGTATCGGGGTTTCCCGTCTGGTGGCCGCCGCCATCGAGCAGAACAACGACCAGTACGGCATCATCTGGCCGGACGCCATCGCTCCGTTCGAAGTGGCCATCGTGCCGATGAACATGCACAAATCCGAGCGCGTAGCCGAGCAGGCACAGCAGTTCTACGCCGAGCTGAAAGCGGCCGGTGTGGACGTGCTGTTCGACGACCGTAAAGAGCGCCCGGGCGTGATGTTCGCCGACATGGAGCTGCTGGGCATCCCGCACGCCATCGTCATCGGCGATCGCGGCATGGATAACGGCGTGGTCGAGTACAAGTGCCGCCGCACCGGCGAGAAGCAGGAAGTGGCCATCAGCGATATCGTCGCCATGATCAAGGCCAAGCTGGGCCGCTAAGCCCACCCTCTTCCCGATATAAAAAAGCGCGCCCAATGGCGCGCTTTTTGTTTGTCTTCTCTTCTAAAGCAAAGAGGATTGCCGCAAGGAGCCTACTCGTTGCGACCGATAAAGAGATCGGTCACGTGGCAGCTGCTTCTGGCTTCCAGTGCGTCGAGCATATAGGCCGCCGCATCTTCCGGAGTCATGAAGCCACTCGGGTCCACGTGATCCGAGTTGTCCCAGAATTCGCTGCGGATCCCGCTCGGGTAGAGGTTGACCAGCCGCAGTGGCGAGCCTTTCAGCTCGGCGCGCAAGGATTCGAGAAAGCCGCGCATCCCCCATTTGGAGGCGCAGTAGAGGCTCTCGTTGGCCTTGCCCACCTGCGCGGCGGAGGAGAGCACATTGGCCAGCACTCCGCCCTTGTCGCCGATAAGCCGCACCGTCTGCTGGGCCACCAGAATGGTGGAGATAAGGTTGCTCTCCACCACCCGGCGGATCTGCTCGGCAGTATAGACACCGACCGGGCCAAACTCACCCACCCCGGCGCAGTGGATCACCATGTCGGGCAGCCCGCCCCACTCCACCGCAGCGGCGAAGGCGACATCGACCTCTTCATGGTGCGCCAGATCGGCGGCGATGCCGATCACCGCGCTGCCGAGCAGTTGCTCCTGCTCCTGCAGTCGCTGATAACGGCGCCCCATCATGGAGACCTGGTGGCCCCGCTCAACCAGACCTATGGTCAGCGCCCGACCCAGACCAGAACCGGCACCTGTCACTATGATGTGGCCCATTATCGCTCCTCTTCGTCAGTTGACGGTCAGATTAGAAAGTGAATTCGCCGCCCATGAACCAGCCATCGATACGCTGGTCAACGTTGTCGAAGTCGACCTTGGCTTCACGCCAGCCGGCACGCAGCTTGATCGGCATGGAGGAGAACTTGTAGGAACCGCCCAGACGGTAGTCATAGTTGTCCGCATCGTGAGTGCGCAGATCACCGAAGAAGGCGATGCCGGTGCCCGGGATCTTCACTTCGCTGACGGCATAAGCCATCAGGGTATCTTCGTTATAGCCCTTGCGACCGACATAGACCTGCTCGCCATCGTAGTGACGACCGGTCATACCCAGATCGATCTTGAACAGATCGTTGTTGAACAGACGGTAGTAGAGGCTCAGATCGTAGGCGGTCAGGTCGTTCTTGAAGTTGCCGCCGGAGGTGCTGAAATCGGAGACTTCAAACTTGGCGTTCGGCAGGAGGATGATGCCGTGCTCCAGTTGCAGATAGCCGTTCCAGTTGTAGCTGTCGTCATAGCTGCCATCGGCACTGGTGCCATAAGCCTGACCACTGCCCTTGGCTGCCCATACGTCGGCACCGGCGGCAAAACGCCAGTCGTCAGCGGCCATGGCACTCTGGCTGCACAGAGCCAGCACAAAACCGGCAATCAGCGTCTTTTTCATTACGTCACTTCCTCTTGCATACATGGAAAAGAGCACTATTTTACTCGGTGCAGCCAAAATACCCAGCGTCAATCCTGAACAAACGACGACAAATGTCAGTGCTTCATATGCTTCATCTCTGCCATCGGCTCAATCGGCTTCACCGGCAGTGACAGCTCCAGCTTCTGACCATCGTCCATGGTGAGGGTGAGCGGGAAAGGAGTCTGCTCGGAGAGCGTACCCACCTCGAACAGCATGATGTGCAGGCTGCCCGGTTTCAGCACCGCCTCGCCCTTGGCCGGGATCTCGATATTCTCGACCTGACGCATCTTCATCACACCATTTTCGTGCAGATGAGTGTGCAGCTCGGCACGCCCGGCCGCAGCAGAAGCCGCTGCCACCAGCTTGACCGGCTGGTCGGCGTCATTCTTGAGCACCATAAAGGCGGCAGTGTTGGGGGTGCCCGGCGGCAGCAGGCGCACATAGCCGTCGACGGCCTCGACCTTGGCCAGCGCGGGAGCCGTCATACCGAGCACCAGCAGAGAATAAAACGCACGTTTAAACATGGTTGAAATCCTTTTATGATGTTGTTAAACGGCAGCAAGGTTACCCCAGCAGAAACCTTTTGTGCACCTTTCAATAACAAGGATTTAGACATGGCCCCCATTCTCATTGCCGAGCGGCAGGATGGCTTGCTCACCCTGACCCTCCATCGCCCCGACAAGCGCAACGCCCTCAATACCGAACTGTACCGGCAACTGGTGGCAGCGCTGCGAGAGGCGGCGGTCGATGAGGAGGTGCATGTCCTGCTGTTGCAGGGGCAGCACGACTGCTTTACCGCGGGCAATGATCTGGCCGACTTTATGGGCAAGAGCTCGCTGGAGCCCGATGACCCCATCTTGCAGTTCCTCCACACCCTGGCCGATTTCCCCAAACCTGTGATCGCCGCTGTTGCGGGCCCGGCAGTGGGGATTGGCACCACCATCCTGCTGCACTGCGATCTGGTCTATCTGGGGGATAACGCCCGCTTGCAGCTTCCTTTCGTCGAGCTGGGGCTGGTGCCGGAGTTTGCCTCCAGCCTGCTGCTGCCACGTCTGGTGGGGCATCTCAAGGCAGCCGAGCTGTTGTTGCTGGCCGAGGCAATCGATGCCGAGGAGTCGCTGCGGCTCGGGCTTGCCAACAAGGTGGTGGCGGCCGATGGATTGCTTTCCTTTGCCCGCGAGCAGGGGCTGAAGCTGGCGGCCAAACCGCCCAGGGCGCTGCAAAAGAGCAAGGCGCTGCTCAAGCAGGAGCTTAAACAGGCGGTGCACTTTGTCATCGATCTGGAGGCGCGCGCCTTCGCGCAGGCACTGCAAGGGGAAGAGGCACAGCAACGCATTGCCCAGAAGCTCAAGCGACGGAGTTAAGTTATCGCTCAACCCCGGTCAGTTGAGGCGAAAGCGGCCGATCAGCTCGCAGCCCTGTACCTTGTCCTGTAGCTGGATCAGCCGGGCAATCTCGGGATTGGGGTGACGCTTGAGAAAGGCGAGCAGGGCGCCGCGACAGCAACCCAGTTCGCTGATCAGCGCTTCGCACTCCCGGTTGGGGCACTGTGGTACCAGTGCAGTCACCAGCTCGGAGGCGAGCTTCAGGTAGCGCAGCTCGTAAGTCGGCTCATCCATCGCCCGCCAGAAATCGGCCAGCCGGTGACAGGTGGCGACCCGCATGGTGGCCAACTCCGTCAACTCGACCTGGGTCATCTCGTAAACATCCCCCAGCGCCTGCTGATAAAAGCAGATAGCCGCCCCCAGCGAACCGGCCTGCCAGGCACGCTCCGCCTCCAGCATGTATCGTTGCCAACTTTGCGGTGTCATCTCGCTCTCCCGAGTCCGTCATGGTGGGAGTGTTATCATGGCTAATTGAGAATAAATATCAACCAGAGGGTTAGTGCAGGATCTCTCCCGCCCTTGGCAACCTTGCCATGACCGCCATGAGTGACGCTCGATCACCACCAGACAGCAGAAGGGCGACCCCGGGGTCGCCCTTCTGCTGCATTCCTTATTATGCCGCCATCACTTATCCGCTCACTGTGCGGTTTTGGACTGATTGAGACTGCACTGCTTGCCGGGATAACCGGGCAAGTCACTGGCATCGCTGCCGCAGGCGAGCCGTTTGGCCTGTTGCAGCCGGGCCGCCAGATTGGTGCTGTCTACCGGCATCCACTGCATCTGCTTGCCGAGCCAGCTGGCCCAGGCAAACTCGACGAAATAGACCCGTTTGTCCTTGCGAAAGTAGCCCGCATTCTGCAGCAGTCCGGCGAGGGTGCGATAGGGGTAATCAGGCAGCTTGTCGATGCTGGTCGGCAACTGCTCCGGGGTCAGCGGCTGTCCCTTCTCATCCTTGAGCCAGGCCCAATGATTGTTCTGCATCTGGCTCCAGAAGTTGGCTTTGTCCTGCAGACGGCCAATCACCTTGACCCGGGCATCCTTGACGCCCTGCTGCCACAACGCCTTGGTGAGATGGTGCCTGTCCACCAGCCAGTAGCTGCCATCCGGCGCAATCACCACGGGGATCTCTTTCTTTTTCATCAACTTGTCGAGCTGCTTTGCGCTCATGTCCGCCAATGTGGCCTGGGTCTCATCGACCTGGATCTGGCCGACGCCCCCCTGAGTCGGGTGCAAGGCATCGATGCCGATCTCGCACCAGTTGCCCACCGCCGTGTCGCTCTGGCACGGGGCCAACGCCCAGGCACCCTGGCTCAACACACAGGCCAGCACTAACCATGCTTTCATCGTTTGACACTCCTCACCACATTGAACTGCACAGACGCCGGGAACGCTCTTCTACCCCGATTGGGAGTGAGAGTCGAATGCTGGCGGTCAGACCAGCAAACGGGATATCATGATTTCCCATCTGTCGGCGATATTTTCTCGCCGAGTTTTCTCCCCGCTTCACACTATTTGAAGGATCCGACCCATGAAAGGATGGAGCCCCTTGCTGGCCCTGCTGGGCTGTGCTGCTGTCCAGGCTGCCGATATTCCCGCCGGAACACAACTCGCCGCCGAGCAGATTGTCGTTCGCCACCTCAAGGATGAACCTGCGAGCCTGAGCCCGCTCAAGCTGGTCGGCCTGCCGGAGTTGCAGGTACTACGGGATCTGTTCGAGGGGCTGCTGACCCAGGGGCCGGATGGCAAACCGGTTGCCGGAGTGGCGGCCAGCTGGGAGAACAAGGGCAACCAGTTCTTTACCTTCCATCTGCGCCCGGATGCGCGCTGGTCCAACGGCGATCCGGTCAAGGCCGGCGACTTCGTCTACGGCTGGCGCAAACTGGTCGATCCGAAAGAGGCGGCCACCTTCGCCTGGTTTGCCCAACTGGCCCGTTTCGACAAGGTGGACGAGATAGTAGCTAGCAAATTGCCTGCCAGCGAGCTGGGGGTCAAGGCCCTCGATGATCACACCCTGCAGGTGACCCTCTCCCAGCCGGTGCCCTACTTCCTGAACCTGCTGAGCCACCCCAGCCTGTCGCCGCTCCATCAGGCCAGCATCGAGCAGTACGGCAACCAGTGGACTCAGCCCGGTAAACTGGTGGGCAACGGTGCCTTTGCGCTGAACCATCGGGTGGTCAACGAGAAGCTGGAGCTGACCCCCAACCCTTATTACTGGGATCGGGCACATACCGTATTGACCAAGGTGATCTTCATGCCGATCAATCAGGAGAGCGCGGCCACCAACCGCTACCTGGCTGGCGATCTGCATATCACCGAATCCTTCCCCAAGGAGCAGTACGACAAGCTGAAGCAGCAGATCCCGAATGAGGTCTATACCCCGGATCAGCTCGGCACCTACTACTACGCCTTCAATACCAAACAGGCGCCACTGAACGATGTGCGGGTGCGCAAAGCGCTCTCCTACACCATCGACCGCGCCCTGATCGCAGACAAGGTGCTCGGCACTGGCGAGAAACCGGCTTATCACTTCACTCCGGATGTAACCGCCAGCTTCACCCCAGCCGCCAACCTGCTCTCCACCAGCAGCCAGCCGGAGCTGGACAGCAAGGCCAAGGCCCTGCTCAAGGAGGCCGGTTACGGCCCGGGCAAGCCACTCAAGCTGACCCTGCTCTACAACACCGCGGAAATTCACAAGAAGATGGCGCTGGCCATCGCCAGCATGTGGAAACAGAAGCTGGGCGCCGAGGTCGAGCTGACCAATCAGGAGTGGAAAACCTATCTCGACAGCCGCCAGAGCGGTCAGTTCGAGGTGATCCGCTCCTCCTGGGTCGCTGACTACAACGACCCGTCAGCGTTCCTCGGCCTGTGGGGCTCCCGTCACAGCGGCAATATGGCAGGCTTTGCCAATGCCCGTTATGACCAGCTGCTGGCAGAGGCGGCCAGCACTCAGGATGCCGCCAGCCGCAGCAAGCTGTTTGGCGAGGCGGAAGCGATCCTGCTGGATCAGGCCCCTATAGCCCCCATCTACCAGTACACCAATGCCCGCCTCATCAAGCCATGGCTCAAGGGCTACCCCATCAACAACCCGGAGGATGTGGCCTACAGCCGCCAGCTGTACCTGATCAAACACTGACACCGGCCACAACGATGCGAGGCCCCGCAGGGCCTCGCTATTGATACTGTTAACACCCCGATTTCCAGCCTAAAATGCCGCCCCTTCTGTTCAATTAATCTTCAATACCCAGTCAGACATGCGTTATTTGATACTGCTCTCGTTGTTGTGGACCCTGCCTGCACAGGCCAACAGCGAATCCCAATGCCAGCAAGAGTTTGTCGGCTGGATGCTGCATCAGCAGCAACAGTTCAGTGATCGCAAGTCTGACAAGATGGAGCGACGCCGGGCCGAGCGGGCCATCGATCTTGCCCGGCAGGAGTACGACAAGCAGGCCAGCTTCTGCAAGACCATGCAGCTTGTTCGTGAATACAAAGATGGCGATCCACGTTTTACTCCGCGCCCCGGAGAGATACACGACTACAGTACGACTTCTGACAACACATCAGGGTGACCCTGACCAGAAAAACCAAAAGCGCGTCGATTGACGCGCTTTTTGTGGTTCTTGCCCTGACAAAGCGGCTTATTCGGCCGTCTCGCTGCTGGCAAACTCCGGCACCTTGGCCATGGCATCCAGCACCACCTGAATACCGGCGCCCGGTTTGCAGGCGTTCTCGCTCAGGTGGCGGCGCCAGGCGCGAGCCCCCTGCATGTTCTGGAACAGCCCCAGCATGTGGCGGGTCATATGGGAGAGGTAGTTGCCCTTGGCCAGCTCCTGCTCGATATAGGGCAGCATCATCCGCACAACCTCGTGGCGGCTCGGCACGGCGTTGTTCTGGCCGAACACCAGATTGTCCACCTGCGCCAGAATGTAGGGGTTCTGATATGCTTCACGCCCCATCATGACGCCATCGACGTGTTGCAGGTGCTCCAGAGTCTGCTCCATGGAGGTGACGCCGCCGTTGAGGGCGATGGTCAGCTCCGGGTAATCCTGCTTGACCCGATAGACGCGGGGATAATCGAGGGGCGGGATCTCGCGGTTCTCCTTGGGGCTCAGGCCGCTCAGCCACGCCTTGCGGGCATGGACGATAAAGGTATCGCAACCGGCATCGCGCACCTGTTCGATAAAGGTCTGCAGAAATTCGTAGGAGTCCTGATCGTCGATGCCGATACGGGTCTTCACCGTCACCGGAATATCGACCACATCGCGCATTGCCTTGACGCAGTCCGCCACCAGCGCTGGTTCGCCCATCAGGCAGGCGCCAAAGCGACCGTTTTGCACCCGATCGGAGGGGCAGCCGACGTTGATGTTCACCTCGTCATAGCCGCGCTCCTCGGCCAGCTTGGCACAGCGCGCCAGATCGGCCGGATTGCTGCCCCCCAGCTGCAGGGAGATGGGGTGCTCCTGCTCGCTGTAACCCAGATAATCCCCCTTGCCGTGGATGATGGCGCCGGTGGTCACCATTTCGGTATAGAGCAAGGTCTGGCGGCTCATCAGTCGATGAAAGTAACGGCAATGCCGATCAGTCCAGTCCAGCATGGGGGCGATGGAAAAACGCTGCGCCTGCATAAAAATCATCCGGGTTGGCTAAAGAAAGGGGCGGATTTTATCACAACGTGAAGCAGCCCCAGAAAATGAATTTTGTCGCCGCGCCATGCGAGGCCCTGTGATAGTATCCGGCTAATAGAAAGGGTATCTGCGCGATCATGAATCAAGACCAACTTTTACAACGAGCCGAGCGACTCTGTATACAGCGAGGGATCCGCTTCACCCCGACCCGACGTCAGGTATTTCGCCTGCTGGCGGCACACGGCAACGCCATCAGCGCCTATGATTTGTTGGCCCAGCTGCAACAAACCGAAGCCAATGCCAAGCCGCCAACCGTCTATCGGGCACTCGATTTTTTGCTCGAACAGGGCTTTGCTCACAAAGTGGAATCGCTCAACGCGTTTATCTTCTGCTGCCACTTCGATCACGCTCACCCGATGCAGCTGCTGATCTGCGACGAGTGCGGGGATGTGGTCGAACTTCACGATAGTGCAATAGATAGCGCGTTTTCCGAGCAGGCCCACTTGCATGGCTTTACGATTACCAATAAGACAATAGAGGCACATGGCCAATGTGCTCGCTGTACGCCCACTGTAGGAAGTCATCATGAAGGCTGATTTTGTAAATCCGTTCCTGCTATCTCTGCTCAATGTGCTCTCGACCATGGCACAGCTGGAACTAAAACCGGGCAAACCGAAACGCAAGATGGATGAGCTGGCACGCGGCGACGTCTCCGGTCTGATCGGCATGGTCGGCCCGCAGACCCGCGGCTCCCTCTCCATCAGCTTCGAGAAGGGGCTGGCGCTGGAGATCATGCGTCGCATGCTGGGGGAAGCTCCCGCCTCCATCAATGAAGAGGTGACCGACATGGTCGGTGAAATCACCAACATGGTGACCGGCGGTGCCAAGCGGATGCTGGGCGAGAAGGGCTACGAGTTTGACATGGCGACCCCCATCATCGTCTCCGGCCCCAACCACACCATCACCCACAGGGCCGATGGCACCAAGATAATGATGCCGTTCGAATCCGATTTCGGTCGCGCCACTATCGAAATTTGCTTCGAGTAATCCTATGTGGAAAGCATTGAAATGGATTTTCATCTGCTGGGCACTACTGTTGATCCTGTCGGACATTCAGATCAGCACCTCCCTCTACAAGTACGAAGATAACCGGGTTCTCATCAACTTCCCGCGCTGGGAAACCAAACAGCCCTGGGGCACCTTCGAGTGGCATGCCGGACGGGTAGAAACCCACTGGTATGGTCTGGATGGCAAACCCAAGCCAGCAGGCCCGCAAATCTGATCCGGTAACGGATCCGGCAGAAACAGAAGAGGCCAGCAGATGCTGGCCTCTTTGCTATCTCGTTGATCCTGAATCAAGCCGCTTCGGCAGCCAGCTTTCCGTTTGGTCGCATCAAGATGCCAACGATGCAGGCCAGCAGAGTTGGCAGCAGCCAGGCAAGTCCCTTGTCGAACAGCGGCAGGAAGGCAAAGCCGTCCATCGCCATCCCGGCAGCGCCCAGTCCGTCCAGACAGCCAAACAGGAAGGCGACCAGCAGCACGCCACGAAACGCCAGCCGTGGCTGGGCAAACCACCCTTTGAGGAAGGTCACCAGCACCAGTGCAATGGCAACCGGGTAGATGGCTACCAGCACCGGGATGGAGAGACTGATAAGCTCACTCAGCCCCACATTGGCCACCAGCGCGCAGAGTGCCCCCAGCAGCATCACCCACTTGTGGTAAGCCCAGCCAGTCAAACCTTGGAAATAATCGGCTCCGGCACAGAGTAGGCCTACTGCACTGGTAAAACAGGCCAGAGTGATGATGGCCGCCAAAATAAGCTGCCCAGGCTGACCAAACAGGCTCAGGACGTAGGCATTGACGATGGCACCGCCGTTGCTGATGTCGCTCGCTACTCCGCCGGCACTGTTGCCAAGCTGGAAAAGAGAGAGATAGACCGCCGACAACCCGACCGCCGAGATCAGGCCCGCAATGGTGAGGTATTTGAACTGGCTGCGATAGTCCTCGATCCCCTTCTGGCGCAGCAACCCGATGATCAGTGCGCCAAACATCAGGGATGCCAGGGTATCCATGGTGTTATACCCCTCCAGCATCCCCTTGGTGAGCGGAGCGCTGATGTAGTCACCGCTGGCATCGGGCATGGTACCCTGTGGCGCGATAAAGACCCCGACCGCCAGAATGAGCAGCATCGCCATCAGGGCGGGAGTCAGGTACTTGCCAACCGCATCGAGCAGTTTGCCCCGATCGAGCGCCACCATGATCACCAGCGCAAAGAAACTCAGGGTGTAGATCAGCAGCCCCTCATGACCGGCATCGCCGAGCCAGGGCTTGAGCCCCATCTCGTACGCGACCAGACCGGTGCGGGGAATGGCAAAGGCGGGCCCCATGATGATATAGATGGCGATGGCCAGCGCCGTCGCCGCCCCGGCGGGCAGATAGCGGGTCATTCCGGTCCAGCCACTCGCGCGGCCCCCCGAACTCCCCTTGGCAACCGCAATCAGGGTGATTAACGGCAGCCCCACCGCCGTCAGTAGAAAACCGCACATGGCGGCCAGCAGATGCTCACCAGCCATAAAACCCGCAAGCGGCGGAAAAATGATATTGCCAGCCCCCAGATAGAAGGCAAACGTCATAAACCCCAGTCCGAATACGTCGGACAACTTCAATGATTTCGTCAAACCCAACCTCATCTGCCTTATCAGCTTGTTATTGATTGCACCCACTGCCTGGCAGATAACCGGATAACAATACTGCTCGCTCCCCTGCGGTCAGCAGACCGGATGAGGAGCACCACCTTTAGCATAAAGAAGAGATGCGGGATCTCAATCACACATTAATATCTTGAAACAATTTATCCGCTCAAAATTAATCACCGAATGACCGAATTACCCAGACTGGGTGTAAACGCGCAGATAAACAGGGGATAGGGCCGCAAGGGAGCTGAAATTAGCCTGTGAGGATGGCCGGATACCATCCACCGGGCAAACCGCCAGCAGAACAGAAAAACAAAAGAGCCTGCACGGGGCAGGCTCTTGGCAATATCACATCGGGCGTGATCAGGCAGCTTCGGCAGCCATCTGTGTCGGACGCACCATCACGCCAACTACGCAGGCCAGCAGGGTCGGCATCAGCCAGGCGAGGCCCTTGTCGAACAGCGGCAGGAAGGCAAACGCATCCATCTTCATGCCGGCAGCACCCAGACCATCCAGGCAACCAAACAGGAAGGCAACCATCAACACCCCACGGAACACCAGACGGGGACGGCCGAAGTAACCCTTCAGGAAGGTGACCAGCACCAGCGCCACGGCAACCGGATAGATGGCAACCAGCACCGGAATGGAGAGGCTGATCAGCTGGCTCAGGCCTACGTTGGCCACCACGGCACAGATAACGCCCAGCAACACCACCAGCTTCTTGTAAGCCATACCGGTCAGATTGTGGAAGAAATCGGAACAGGCGGAGATCAGACCGACTGCAGTGGTAAAGCACGCCAGAGTGATGATGGCCGCCAGAATGAACTGACCCGGCTGACCAAACAGGCTCAGTACGTAGGCGTTGACGATGGCGCCACCATTGCTGACATCGGTCGCCACACCGGCTGCAGTGTTACCCAGCTGGAACAGGGAGACGTACACCACGCTCAGACCAACGGCAGAGATAAGGCCGGCAATGGCCAGATACTTGAACTGGCTCTTGTAATCGTTGATGCCTTTCTGGCGCAGCAGATCGACGATCAGGGCGCCAAACATCAGGGACGCCAGGGTGTCCATGGTGTTGTAGCCTTCCAGGATCCCTTTGACGAAGGGGCTGTTCTGATAGTCACCGGACGCATCAGGCATGGAGCCTTGCGGCGCAACAAATACCCCGATCGCCAGAGTCAGCAGCAGCAGCATCAGTACCGGAGTCAGGTATTTGCCGATGGCGTCCATCAGCTTGCCCTGGTTCATGGAGACCAGAATGGCCACACCAAAGAAGATCACGGTATAGGCAGCCAGACCCGCTTGCCCCATGTCACCGATGAACGGCTTGAGGCCCATCTCGTAGGCAACCAGACCGGTACGGGGCGCGGCAAAGGCCGGGCCTATGATGATATAGATGGCAACGGCCAGCGCAGTCGCGACACCGGCAGGCAGCAGCTTGGTCATGCCAGCCCAACCGTTACCGGCTTTCGCCACGGCCAGAATGGTTACCAGAGGCAGGCCCACGGCAGTGACCAGGAAGCCAAACATCGCCAGGGAGAGGTGCTCACCAGCCATGTAACCGGCCAACGGCGGGAAAATGATGTTACCGGCGCCCAGATAGAAGGCGAAGGTCATAAACCCTAATCCGAGTACATCGGACAATGTGAGTGATTTCGTCAAGTTCAACCTCGTCTGTCTTGTAAATTATTGCTTGTTATAGTTTTTATCGGTCGCTGACCGGGTGTGTTCAGGGGGTATAAAAAAAGAGCCCCGCATGTTTTTTCATCGCAACCAGTGGTTTTAGCTGGTCTGGAGCGGGCGCTCGATCTGGAACCAGCATAATGGCGTGAAAAAATAGTTCAAGACGAAATTTACATCTTCAAATAGAAGGGGTTGGTCAGTTGGATATATCTGTCGGAATAGTCCCCATCAGCAGAATGGATCACAATTTCACCCCTCTCACACCTGTTTAATCCTCTGCCAAGTAGCAATAAAACACGATTTGCCTCTTTACCCTCTCTGGTGATAACAGCTGTATAACAAATGCCATGCAGATCATAATTCGCCGAAATGCATAAAATTTCATCGGCCATCGCCGTCGGCAGCACCAGCGCCACCTGCCCGTTCGGGCTCAGCAAACGATTGCAGGCCGCCAGTAATGCGTGGCTGTCGAGGGCGCCGGTATGGCGGGCCAACGCCCGCGCCGGATCGCTAAATGATTGGCCTGCCACGAAATAGGGAGGGTTGGAGACGACAAGATCGTAAGGGGCGGCCTGATAATCCTGAATGGCACTCTCTATGACGGTCACCCGATCGGCCCAGGGAGAGGCAGCCGCATTCTCCCGCGCCTGACTGGCCGCATTAATATCCAGCTCGACCGCATCAAGACGGCAGTCAGATCTGCTGCGCTGGGCCAGCATCAGGGCAATCAGGCCGCTGCCGGTGCCGATATCGAGCACTCGACGCGCCTGTTCGACCGGCGCCCAGGCACCGAGCAAAATGCCATCGGTGCCTACCTTCATGGCGCAGCGATCGTGATTAATATGGAACTGTTTGAAGGTAAATCCGCGACTACGTCCCATCTGGCCCCCGTCATCTGCAAAAATGGTGGGCGATTATAGCGGCTAAGACACACTCACCAATAGGAGCCGACGAGATAATCGCCTATAATCTGCCGTTTCCTTAATGACCGAGTATTGCCATGAGCCAGTCCTTTGATGATTTCGACCTGCACCCAGCCCTCAACCGGGCCTTGGCCGAGATGGGATTCACCCGCCCCACCACCATCCAGCAGATGGTGCTGGAGCCAGCCCTGGACGGCCGCGATATTCTGGCATCCGCACCGACCGGTACCGGCAAGACTGCCTCTTTCCTGCTGCCGGCACTCCAGCACCTGCTGGACTTCCCGCGCCGCAAGCCGGGCCCCTGCCGCATGCTGATCCTGACCCCGACCCGCGAGTTGGCGCTGCAGGTTACCGCCCACGCCAAGGCGCTGGCGGCTCACACCAACCTCAGCATCGAGACCATCATCGGCGGCGTCAGCCATGAAGAGCAGCTGCCTGCCCTGACCAAGACCACCGACATCGTGGTGGCCACCCCGGGCCGTCTGCTCGAATACATCGAGAAAGAGGAGTTCGAGAGCCACGACATCGAAGTGCTGGTGCTGGATGAAGCGGACCGCATGCTGGACATGGGCTTTATCAAGGATGTGAACCGCATCGTGGCCGAAGCGCGCTACCGCAAGCACACCATGCTCTTCTCCGCCACCCTGGAAGGGGCTGGCCTCGAGAAGTTCGCCAACGAGATCCTCAAGGATCCGGTGGAGCTGCACGCCGAACCGCCCCGCAGCGAACGTCGACCCATTACCCAGTGGATCCATCTGGCTGATGATGCCGCCCACAAGCTGGCGCTGCTGACCCATATTCTGAAAGATCCGGAAACCCAGAAAGCCATTATCTTCGTCAAGACGCGCGAGCGTCTGGCGGAGCTCTCCGGCCAGCTGCAGGCTGCGGGTATCTCCTGCGCCTGGATCCGTGGCGAGATGGAGCAGAGCAAGCGTATCGAGTCGATCCGCAAGTTCCACGAAGGGGAAGTACCCTTCCTGATCGCCACCGACGTCGCCGCCCGCGGCATCGACCTGCCGAACGTCAGCCATGTCATCAACTACGACATGCCCTACGGCGCCGATGTCTACGTCCACCGGATCGGCCGTACCGGCCGCGCTGGCAACCGTGGCTGTGCCATCAGCCTGGTGGAAGCCCACGACATGGCGATGGTCGCCAAGATCGAGCGCTACACCGAAGAGCGCCTCAAGCGCCGGGTGATCGACGAGCTGCGCCCGAAACACAAGGAAGCGCGGGTACCGGTGAAGAAGAAAAAGCCGGTCGACAAGAAGAAGTCAGCCAAGAAGAAAAAGAAGAAGTGATCGCCTAACGATAAAGAGAAGGGCCACCCCGCGGGATGGCCCTTCTGCATTCTGAATCACTCTGACGAGTGGTTATGCCACCACTCTGCGCATCCCCATATGGGGGATATCATCTTCGAGATAGCCTTCCCCTTCCGCCACAAAACCGTGTTGGCCATAGAAGCCTTGCAGATGGGCCTGCGCCCCCAGCCAGATGCTGTGGGTCGGCCAGTGTGCCTCGCACGCTTTGACCGCCTCGCCGATCAGCTTATGACCAAGACCACCGCCACGCGCCTTGGGTGAGGTCACCACCCGACCGATGGCGGCACCGCTCTCATCGCCGATGCCGGGCGCCATAATCCGCGCATAGGCGGCCAGCAGCTCGCCCTGATAACCGAGCAGGTGCCAGACCCCGTCGCGGCGATCGAGCCCATCCAGATCCTGAAAGGGGCAGGTCTGCTCCACCACGAACACCTCCGCCCGCAGCGCCAGCAACTCATACAACTCGTCTGTGGTCAGTTCAGACCAGGGTTTCAGGATCCAGTTCATCGGCAACTCCTTATCAGTTCGGCCTGCCAGCATAATCGTGGCGCCAGCGCCCTGCATTAACCTTTGTTAAGTTCTTTCAGCCGTTTGCGAATGCGGCTCAGACTGATGGGAGTGATACCGAGATAGGCGGCGATCTGGTGATCCGGCACTCTGGCATCAAGCGCGGGAAAGCTGTCGAGAAAGTGCTGATAGCGCGCCTGCGGGCTGCCGGTCAGCAGCAACTGCTCCTTCTCCTCCTTGATGCGCAGCTGCACCTCCAGCAGGTGCTGGTACCAGCGCGGCCAGCCGGGCAGCTGGCGCAGGTCGGCCAGACTGAACAGCTGCAGATGGCAGAGTTCCAGCGCCTCCACGCTGTAGCGGGCTGGCTCGCCACTAAGCAGGTGGTGGAAGTCGAGAAACTCGTCCCCCTCCCAGTAGAACTCCTTGATGTACTCGCGGCCATCCTCCAGCACCAGCTTGGCCCGCAGCAGCCCCTGCTCCACCCTGACCAGCAGATCCGGGCTGTCACCGGCGTGCCAGAGGCAGCTTTTCGGGCTGAGGGTCAGCGGGCGGGCAAAAGAGAGGAGGCGCGCGGCCTCCTCTTTATCTGCGACCTGCGCCCAATCGAAGGGGGGTCTGTCAGTCAACATGATTAACCGCGACGCTGACGCACAGCTTCAAACAGGCAGACGCCGGTTGCCACCGAGACGTTGAGGCTGGATACCGCCCCCGCCATCGGGATGCTCACCAGCTCGTCGCAGTGCTCGCGAGTCAGACGGCGCATGCCTTTACCTTCAGCACCCATCACCAGCGCCATCGGGCCGGTCAGTTTGGCCTGATAGAGGTCGTGATCGGCCTCGCCAGCGGTGCCGACGATCCAGACGCCGCGCTCCTGCAGCTCGCGCAGGGTGCGGGCCAGGTTGGTGACCTGAATGAGCGGCACCACTTCGGCGGCGCCACAGGCAACCTTGCGCACGATCGGGGTGAGCCCCGTGGCCTTGTCCCGCGGCACGATCACCGCATGCACCCCGGCGGCATCGGCGCTGCGCAGGCAGGCGCCGAGATTGTGCGGATCGGTCACGCCATCCAGCACCAGCATGAAGGGCTGGCTCTGTTGTGCCGCCAACTCATCCAGCAGGCTGGCCAGATCGTGCTCGGCCAGCTTCGGCGCCTCTTTCACCCGGGCCATGATGCCCTGGTGATTGTTGCCTTCCGCTTTGTCATCAAGGGTCTTGCGATTCACGCTCTGCACCTTGAGGCCAAGGGACTCCAGCTCGGTCAGCAGGGGTTGCAGCCGGTCGTCATCCCGCCCCTTGAGGGCCCACACTTCGATGAAGCGCTCGGGAGTGCGCTCCAGCAGCGCGGTGACAGCGTGAATGCCGTAGATCAGTTCAGTACTCATGTTCAAGATCCGTAGGTCGGGTCGCATGAATGCACCCCGAAGAAAAATGGCCGTACCGGCAGCCTGACCACAATGATGCTGGTCTCGTCACCGGTCGCTAAATGATGACGCATCATACCAGAGAGACCGGCATCTAGGGAGGAGGAAGCTGCTAGGCCAAGCGCCGAAACTATGACAGGCCTCTTGATCCGGCGGTGCCATCATCCTTGATGGTACACCTGACCCTACTCTCGGCTGATTGCAGGAGGACAATACCCTGCCCGGCAGTGACGAAGTGGGCTAGCTACGCGGCGCTCAAAACGGTCGCAGTCCCATTTTCAGCCCTTGGAGATCAGCCCTTTCGTTGTGGATGTTCGACTTCAACACGGCTCAAGATGATTAATTTATTGAGCTTGCTCAAAAAATCACCACCCCCTACGATCCTCTCCTGCATCGCACGCTAATATACTCGTTTAGCAACAGCCTCGTAGGAGTCACCCATGAGCCAAGCCAGTGCAACATCGCCGGTAAAAAGCAGCAGACTGGGGGCTGACACTCAGGGGCGGTAGCCTTGCCGGATAGCATGGATAAGCGAGTGAAGCAAAACGGTGGCTGTCCCAATTTCAGAACCACAGCTGACCAAGCCTGTCGACAACCCACTGGCGCCGGTGCTCATAGCTATTGCCAGAATGCGTATCTTGTCCACACAAGAAAGCCCGCCGCACACAACGGCTGACCACATGGTAATAGGGTGTATCTTGCAAGCTGATCTGGCGTGAACGAGCGATGGTCATGGCACACTCCTCGACTGGCGACCCATCAAGCGAAGCAGCATGCTACGCTACTGTCAAATTGGTGGGTGTCCCAGATTTTCACGGGCTGCTAGTAGCGTTGGCAGCCCCTTAAGCAGGCGTTAGGCAAGGAGAATGAAGATGGGTGACTGGGATCGAATGTTCGGTTGTGACGTCAGCGCAGAGTCTGTCATTGATGGCATCAACAGGGACTACTTCGCGGAGCAGAGGCGCGGAGAACGAGAAGCCCGTACATCCCGAAAGAAGGTATTCAGCACCTTTCAGGAAGCTTCAAACTGGGCAAGGAGCAACCCCGGGAAGTCCTTCAAGAGATCTCCAGACGGAAATGGATTTACCGAAACATGAAACAGTGGATTCATAACAAGGCATCCGTGATTTTCTGGGTCACGCTTGCCATATACATACTCATATGGATAACAGTCTCTTATGTTGGCGTCTATGTTACGTATGTTGCAGGCCCAGTCTTGGTATTCTCTGGCGCTATTGCCTGGCTGACATATCCCAATGAAGATGTTTAACAATTCATTCAAGCCGACGCCGCTTCGCGGCGCGGCTTAATTCAGATGGTTAGCTACTCATCAACGAACTATTGGGACACCCACCTTTCTGGCCTGACCACCATGATGCTGGCGTCGTCACCGGTCGCTAAATGATGACGCATCATACCAGAGAGACCGGCATCTAGGGAGGAGGAAGCTGCTCGGCCAAGCGCCTGCAGCTATATCGAGCCCTTCGGCGGCACATGGCGACAAGCCAATCATGGCCTGTTAGCCGCTGCGCGGTGCTCAAAGCGGTGAGTGTCCCAATTTCAGTCCCAATTTCACTGGGGTGATGAGTGTCTGAAGTGTCACGATACCGGGCGAGTGGTTCCGGATGCTGAGCTCGTGTCACGGCGCTTTGGAATGGCAATGAGCGAAGCTACAGAGCGACTGGTTGACGAGGTGATCCACCAGGCGTCAGACTTGGTGCGGATCATGGGCTGACAGGTGAGGGAGATGCTCGGGGCATAGGGAATCATCATACACTATGCAAAATAACACGTTGTTAAACGCTAATTTTCAGAATAACGGTGTATGATATAAGTATCTGAATATAATGAATATATGTGTTTTTTGGCACATTGAAATAGCACAAATTGTGATATTTTTTTATTGACGGAACAGCCATCATTGGCCATGATTCCGCTACACCTTTCAGTAACGAATCGTTAGTGAAAAGTGTAAAAAAGGGCCCGAAGGCCCTTGGATTTAAGTGAATATCTCCCCTATTTGCTCTATGGCATCTAAAGCAAGCCTGACAAGTCTGCAAAACGCGTTGGCTAGCTTGAGGAGTGATTCAACTGATTCAACTGTCGCAACCAGTTTCTCAGTTAGTTTCGAAGGCCCTACAGTCGCAACCTGTGGGGTCTTTGTCTTTTCGGCAGTTGCCGAGCCTTTTCGCCCTTTCGGACGTCTCGATGGCGCCATATAGTTCCTCCCTATTCGGCGGTTGATAAAGTCGTGTGTGTAAAAGCATGTTCACCTCGCTCGCTGTTTGGTGTTGTTGGGCCTTGTGGCCAATCCCTGTATTTTCCGATCATTCGTCAGCAGGGACAAGGCATGATTATCAATGTCTGTGTTGCGATTTATGACCTTACTGAATCCATTGCCAGAAGCTACCAGCAACCATCATGGTTCGCCAAACCGATCTGCGCATTTTTCATCACATCAGAATTCATTCGCACAAAATCCGATCACTTAGACATTGCCAAGCTGCTGCCATCACACAGCTACTCGACTATTGTACCACCGACACTGTATGTGATTTTTTTACTGTCGAGCTACAAGATATGGAGTCGGCACAGTTAATGCTACGTGTGGATAACTGGCTTGCTGTGGATAAGTTGTGCGTGTTGTTGTCCCTATTAGTAGTTGCTCACAGTGAGCGGGTTTTCATTCTTCTGTTTCGTCAAATGCAAGCATCCCGTGTGCAGATGGAAAATTTAAATAACTTTTTTTGCTTGCGAACCACAGGCCTTTTTAATAACAAACTCAATTTGGATGTAAATCGCACAGTGTTGAGCAAGTTCTGTTCTTCGACCACAAGAGAAAAATAGGAAAGAGAAAAAAGAAAAATAGGACACCCACCTTTCTGAGCGCCGCGTAGCGACCAATAAAGTGACCATCGCGCAGGGAGTGTACTCATCGCCATATGCACCGCGCATGGCCGATCTCCGCCTAAGGGCTGAGCCCCCCCCCACTTCGCTGACCATAAAAAATCCGAACCCCGGTAACAAGGTTCGGATTTTTTTCGTCGACATGCTGGCGGAGATAACCATAGGCCACCAGCCCTTTACGACTTCAGCCCGGGTCGTCGGACCCAAGCCATAGGCCGAGGGCTTACCCCTTGGCCTTCACCTTATCGCGAGCCTTTTTGCTCGGTCGCCTGTTGCTCGGTTTGGCGCGGCCACCCTTGTCGGATTTGCCGTGATCCTTGCCCTCTTTACGTTTTTCGTGGCGCTGGGCGCTCTTGGCCTTCTCTTTCTTGATCTCGGCCTGCTTGCGCGCCATCTCTTTGGCGTTCTTGCCGGTGGCCTTGAGCGGCTCTTCCACCATCACGAAGTCGATCTTGCGATCGTCCAGGTTCACGCCCATCACCTTGACCCGCACCTTGTCACCCAGACGGTAGCGACGGCGGAAGTTCTCGCCAATCAGCTGCATGTGCAGGGGATCAAACTGGTAGTAGTCGTTGGTGAGGGTGCTGACGTGCACCAGACCGTCGATGTGGATCTCCGCCAGACGTACGAAGAAGCCAAAGCCGGTGACGCTGGCGATAACGCCGTCAAACTCGTCACCCACGTGATCCAGCATGTACTCGCACTTGAGCCAGTCGGCCACATCGCGGGTCGCATCGTCGGCACGGCGCTCGGTCATGGAGCAGTGCTCGCCCATCGGGTCCACTTCTTCCAGCTGGTAGTGATAACCACCGCTCGGGGTCCACTTGTGGCGCAGGTTGCCCTGTTGCTCCTTGGCAGTCTGATACTTGATCGCCCGGTGTAGGATGAGATCTGGGTAGCGACGGATTGGCGAGGTGAAGTGCGCATAGGACTTCAACGCCAGACCGAAGTGACCGATGTTGTCGGCCTGATAGATGGCCTGACGCATGGAGCGCAGCAGCATGGTGGAGAGCAGCTCCGCATCGGGGCGCCCTTCAAACTTGGCGGCCAGCTCGGCAAAGTCTTTCGGCTCGGGCTCGAGTCCGCCCTTGAGCTCCAGACCCAGTTCGGCCAGAAAATCGCGGAAACCGGTCAGACGCTCTTCGCCCGGACGGTCGTGCACCCGGAACAGGGCGGCGGCTTCGTTCTTCTCGATATAACGGGCAGCAGCCACGTTCGCCTGGATCATGCACTCTTCGATGATCTTGTGGGCATCGTTGCGCACCAGCGGCACGATGCGGTCGATCTTGCGCTGGGCGTTGAAGATGAAGCGGGTCTCCTCGCTCTCGAACTCCACCGCGCCACGCTGATGGCGGGCATGCTTGAGCGCCTTGTAGAGGTTGTTGAGCTCCTCGATATGGCCCACCAGCGGATCATACTGCTGGCGCAGCTTGGGATCCCCGTCGAGGATCGCCGCAACCTTGGTGTAGGTCAGACGGGCGTGAGAGTTCATTACCGCTTCGTAGAACTTGTAGCCGGACATGCGACCAGCGGCGGAGATGGTCATCTCGCACACCATGCAGAGACGGTCAACTTGCGGGTTGAGCGAGCAGAGGCCATTGGAGAGCACCTCCGGCAGCATGGGCACCACGAACTCGGGGAAGTAGACGGAGTTGCCGCGCTGATACGCTTCGGCATCCAGCGCCGTGCCGGGCTTCACGTAAGCGGAGACATCCGCAATGGCAACCCACAGACGCCAGCCGCCACCACGCTTGGCTTCACAGAAGACGGCGTCATCAAAGTCACGGGCATCTTCCCCGTCGATGGTCACCAGCGGCAGGGCGCGCAGGTCGATGCGGCCCTCTTTGGCTTTCTCAGGCACCTGCTCGCCGAGACCGGCAACCTCTTTGGTCACCTCTTCCGGCCAGGTGTGCGGGATGCCGTGGGTACGCAGGGCAATTTCGATCTCCATGCCCGGCGCCATGTTCTCGCCCAGCACTTCCAGTACGGTGCCGACGGCATTGATGCGGGAGGTGGCGCGCTGATTGATCCGCACAACCACGACCTGGCTCTGACGAGCCCCTTTGTTCTCCCCTTCCGGGATGATGATGTCCTGGCCGATACGGCTGTCATCCGGCACCACGAAACCAACGCCATTCTCGACGAAGTAACGGCCGACAATGTCTGCCTCACGGGACTTGAGGAGGCGCACCAGACGCGCTTCCTGACGACCCTTGCGGTCAATCTCGGTCGGCTGCACCAGCACGTAATCGCCATGCATCAGGCGTTGCATCTCTCGGTTGTTCAGATACAGATCCGGACCACCACCTTCCGGACGCAGAAAACCGAAGCCATCCTTGTGGCCGATTACATAACCTTTGACCAGATTCAGGCGATCCGGCAGGGCATAACATTGGTTGCGAGTGAATACCAGTTGTCCATCACGCTCCATGGCGCGCAGACGACGACGCAAGGCTTCCAACGGCTCTTCATCTTTCAGCTTGAGGACCTTGGCCAACTCTTCACGGGACATGGGCTTTTCATGGCCCTTGATGAGTTCCAGGATCAACTCGCGACTGGCGATGGGGTTATCGTATTTTTCGGCCTCGCGTTCGAGGAAAGGATCTTTTTGAGACATAAGCAGGCCTTAGGGTAGGTGGTAACGGTGCCATTATATCGGAGGGGGGGGCGAATGGCATCCATCGGCTGCCTTTTGGCCAATCTCTCTGTCATACTATCTTCAGTTCGCTGGCATAATGAGACACAGAACTCATGAGTAAGGACACATTTGCCCAATCCGCCGCCTATCTCAAACAGGCGGTCCCTTTGATGATCAAGTACCAGATCCCCACGACGCCGGACAATTACCACCTGTGGTACAACTATGTCTCGGCCAGCATGCCCGAGCTCAACCAGGCGATTGATCAGGCTGTCAAAATGCAGGGAACCTGCTCGCTCACCACCTGCGAGCGACTCTATCACCAGTATCTGGCCGCTCAGGACGAAAAGCAGATGGAGGCGATGAAACTGAGCCTCGCCGCCATGGCCAACGAGCTAGGCCACTCCATGCAGGACGCCATCTCCGATACCGGCATGTTTCAGGAGATGCTCGACAAGAGTTTTGACAAGCTCAGCCGCATCGATGACGAGGGCTTCAGCCTGGAAGATACCATGGGGATCCTGCGAGAGCTGGTGCGCGAATCGCGGGATGTGCGCATGTCCACCATGCACTTTCGCAACCAGCTCAGCAATGCGGAGAAAGAGATCAAGGAACTGCGGGCGGCGCTCAACGAGACACGCAAACTGGCCAACGAGGATGCCCTCACCAACCTGCTCAACCGCCGCGCCTTCGATCTGGAGCTGGAGGGGTTGATCCGCAGCCAGCACCCCTTCTCGCTGATCCTCGCCGATATCGATCGCTTCAAGAACTTCAACGACGAGTACGGTCACCTGCTCGGCGATCAGGTGCTGCGCGCCTTCAGCAAACGGCTGCGCGATGCATGCAAGGAGGGGGTCACCGCCTATCGACTGGGTGGGGAGGAGTTCGCCATGCTGGTCCCCCATCGCTCGCTGGCGCTGGCCAGACAGATGGCGGAGAGCATGCGCCGCGCCATCGAGCGGATGTCCATTCTGGATCGCAAATCGGGCCGCCGCATTGACCACATCACAGCCTCGTTTGGCGTGGGTGAGTTCAACGGTCAGGAGAGCGCAGACTGTCTGGTCGAACGTACCGACAAGCTGCTCTACAAGGCCAAGGAGCTGGGGCGCAACCGGGTGATGCCGCTCCCTTCCTGATTTAGCCCCCTGCCCGACCGCAATGCCAATGTAAAAAGCCAGTCAGATCAACTGACTGGCTTTTTGGTCTCTCTTGCTCCGACAAGGGCTGTTCATTCCAGCCCCAGTGGAACTCTGCTCAGTGTGAAGGATTACTCCTGCACCTCGCTGACACCTTCGACTTTCACATCAACACGGCGATCCGGAGCCAGACAGACGATCAGCTCACGCTTGGACTTGCTGACGCAGCTGTCGCCGGTAACCGGCGAGGATTTACCACGCCCTTCCACATTGATCTTGGCGGCCGGGATCCCTTTACCAACCAGATAGTTGGCAACGGTCTGGGCACGCTGTTCGGAGAGCTTCTGGTTGTAGGCATCGGAACCGATACGGTCGGTGTGACCAATTACGGTTGCCACGCCATCTTTGGGTCGCGCCTCTTCAATCTGGCTGTAGAGGCTATCCAGAGCCTGACTGGCCTCTGGCTTGAGGGTCGCCTTGTTGAAGTCAAACAGCACATCAGAGCTCAGGGTGAACTGCTTCTCGACCATCACAGGCTCGGGAGCCGGGGCTGGTGCCGGAGCGGGTGCCACGGGGGCAACCTGACCAAAGCGATAAACCGCTGCCAACGACAGCAAGCCGTTATCCATTCTCAGGCCGGTATCATCACGGCTGCCATACGGGGTGGTGTACTGGTACTCTAGGCGAGCAGCCCAGTCGAGGTTAAACGCATACTCGGCACCCAGAGCACCGACCATGACAAAGCGGCTGTCATCCTTGTAGAGATCGCTCTTGGTATCAGCCCAGCCATAACCGCCACCGACACGACCATACAGATCCAGATTATCGGTAACCGGGAAACCCAGTTTCAGGGTCAGTTGGGCCAGCTGTGCTTTCACTTCATCACTGAAAGCGCCTGCCGCCGTAGTCGCATCGTATTTGTAATTGCCCAGGTAGTCGTAACCCAGCTCCAGCCCCAGATTTTTGTTGATCTGATAGCCGCCGAACACACCCGCACCCAGGGCATCGTTGGTCTCATTGCCAAGCGTCAGGGCATTGCTTTCATCAATGCCGTAGAAGTTGGACCAACCCAGTTTGGCACCACCATACCAGGTGTTGTCCTGACCGGCCGCCTGGGCATTGGCCGCCAGCAAGCCGGTAACCAGCAAGGTAATCAATGATTTTTTCATGTTTGAGCCTCTGCAACTTTATGTAGGAGGAGGTTGATTGATATCACCTCGTCTTATAGGTGCAACCACCCAAAAGCGATCGCAACATATCAACGTTAGCCTATTTTCAAGTCACTGATATCAATTAACAAAAAACACTCTAACGCAACCACGTTACAAAAACAGCAACAAACGTTTGTTATTTGAACTGAATGTGACGCAAAAATACGCACAGATGAGGATAGATAGCAGAAAAAGGGCCAGCAACATGCTGGCCCGAAGCGATATCAGTGACGAACAAACTCGTAGTGCTGATCGATAAAATCAGCGACTCGCTGGCTCAATACCTTGTGCACCGTCCTGGTCGGATGCACCTGATCCCAGAACATATGCTCATCGCAGTTGAGAGTCGCAGCTCGCCCTTTTGCCTGCCCGCTCACCACCGCCTGCGCCAGGATCGGGTTACCGGCAATAGCCACTCTTTCGGAGACACTTAAAGCCGGGGTCGCAGCCACCTCGGCGGCGCTGCCGGAGAATGGCTTCCAGGTATAGCCGCCACCGTAGCAGGCGTGTTCTGTGTCACTCAGCCCGAACTGCTGAGGATCGCGCATCATCTCATCAAACTGCTTGTCCACTTCGAACAGCTTCACGATGCCAAGGGGAGCCAGCTCGCGAGTGAGGTTCTGCAACTTCTGGTTGTGGTAGCTGGCCACATGGCGCACCTTCTCCACCACCTTCATGCTGCGGGCTGACGGGGTCTGCCCCAGATCAGGAATGTTGAACAGCAGGATCTGCTGCGCGCCGTTGAGCACCAACCGGTTGGATGCCAGCCGGATGGTATCGATCACCCGATCCGCATCCCGCTCGGTGTTCCAGCCATAGGCCAGATAGTCGTTGGCACCGACCCAGATCACCACCAGATCATCGGGGCGGAACTTGTCCTTTTTCAGGAACTGATCGATCTCGTAATCGAGATTGTTGATCACCTGATATTTGGGATCCCAGGACCAGAAACCGAGCCAGCCGTTCAGGGCACCCAGATGGTTATAGGCCACCGCCGTTGCACCGCCTTCCGCCTCGTTGGCCACGACCAGACCGGGGAAGCGCTCGTCACCCAACTGCTCCAGCCACACCGGGCCGTTGCTGAAACGCCCGTTGAAGTAAGGTGGGCTGGAGGGGAGATATCCCCGCATCTTCTTGTACATCTTGCCGGTGTCGGAGAGGCTGTCACCAAACATCACGACCCGGGAAAAAGGCTGGCGTCCCTCTGCCGCTTGCGCGGTCAATGCCATTAACCCCAATAAACAAACAAGCCATTTTTTCATATTGTTATGCTCTTCGATTAAGCAGGTTAGACCTGCGGACTTCCCCTCGAATGGCGGCAAGCACGGGAAGAGTCTGCTGCCACTGACTTCTGGTGAAGGCGACAGATTACAGTTCCAGATGAAATCACACATGTTCCGCCACCGATGAAATCGCTTGCGCTCACAAAACAGACAATCACACCAGCCTATTTCTTTCACGCTTGTTTCACATCCCCCCCGGCACAATGCCCCCATACCAACGACAGGAGTATGAAATGAACAAGGCAAGCGCAAGCGTAATCGGACTGTTGACCCTGATGTCTGTCTCCTCTTTTGCCATGGCGGCCTATACCGGCCCGCAGGAGCAGAACAAGGTTTCCGTTGCTCAACTGAAAGATCTGGCCGATGACAGCTGGGCCACCCTGGAAGGGAAACTGGTCAAGCACCTGGGCGGCGAGAACTATCTGTTCCGAGATGCCAGCGGTGAAGTGGAGGTCGAAGTGGATCAGGATGTGTGGCGTGGCACCGAAGTGGGCCCGGATGATCAGATCCGCATCCGTGGTGAAGTGGACCACAGCTGGAACAAGACCGAAGTGGAAGTGAAAACCCTGGAGAAAGTGGGCGCGGCCCCGCAGACCAAGGGCGGCTTTATCGCCAAATAAGGCCACTTCAACGACGAACTGGCCAGACGTTAAAAGGGCGCTTGATATCAAGCGCCCTTTTGCATGGTTAACCCAGCGTCACCGCTTAACCGGCCCGACTGGCAAAGGCTCTCTTGAACCCCTTCTCGGCCTGATTGACCTTGTAGAGGTAACGGCGCGCCTCCTCTTTGGGATGTTGCTCGGTCAACACCTGATAGACCGCCTCGGGGGAGAGCCGGTTGATCCGGCCCGGCGCCGCCTTGCGATCGCTGGAGAAGGTATTGAGCACCCCGCCAGCGCCACCGTTATAGGCGGAGATCACCGCATAGCGACGGGAGCGCGGATCCTGAATATCCGCCAGATAGACGGTCTGCAACAGGTGCAGATAGGCGGTACCGACATCGATGTTGTAGGCCGGGTTGAACAGCTCCTCCCGGGTCGGCTGGCCGTTCTTGCCCTTGACCCGCACATAGACGTCACGACCGGCAGTGGCCGGGATCACCTGCATCAGGCCATAAGCGTTGGCATGGCTCACCGCATAGGGGTTGAAGCTGCTCTCGGTCTTGATCACCGCATAGATCAGGCTCTCCGGCACGCCGTATTTGCGCGACGCTTCCCGGATGATCCCCGCATACTTGTAGCCCCGTCGATCTTCATGGTTGGCCACCATGGGAATATCGACGAAGAAGATGGTGCGAATCCCCAAAGTGCGCTTCTTCATCGCCGTGTTGAGCAGGTAATCGGCATAACGCTCGGCGCGCCAGGAGGCGCGGATTGGCTGGCGCTGGTTGTCCAGCACCTGACCGTAGAGGAAGGGCTCGCCGCCGGTCAGAATTTCCCGGTCGGAGTAAAGATCCACTTCGGCCGGATCGTCCGGCGTCAGCAGGGTCTCGATGATGGCGCGACGCAGGTGAGCGCGGGGATCGATGCCCGAGACCGTCTCCACCATGATGTGGCCGCTGGAGAAGTCGATGTGGGCCCGGCTCTTGTACTGATCCGTATATTTTACGTAGTCAAACTTGCCCGCAAACAGCGCCTCCCGCCCCCATATCTCGTTCACGTTATGGGAGAGCGCGCTGATCATGTGTTCAAAACCGCGGATGTCCTTGCCGTTGACCAGATCGTCATCCTCACTCCCGCTGGGCTTGGGGGAAGATGAGCAGGCAGAGAGAAACAGCAGGGTGCACAGCAGCCAAAAAATTCGGCCCATAGGATCCTCAAACCGGGCAGCAGAGCTGCCCATCATTCATTTGCTGCGACTTCAGGAGCGGTCACGCCAGTGTGGCGCCATTCCCGCACCTGTTCACACGTACAACAGCCGGAGAGCTTACTGGGCAGGCGGGGTGTAACCTTCGATCTGCACTTCACCTGCATCAAACAGGTAGCTGACCATCTCTTTTTCCAGCAGTTGGCGATGCTCAAGATTCATCATGTTGAGCTTTTTCTCGTTGATCAGCATCACCTGCTTCTTCTGCCACTCGGCCCAGGCTTCCTTGCTGATGTTGTCAAAAATCCGCTTGCCGAGCTCACCGGGATAGAGTTGGAAATCCAGACCCGGGCCCTCTTTTTTCAGGCGTTGGCAAAATACAGTACGGCTCATGTTGACCTCTATGGTTGTAACTCTGGATAGGCGAGCAGACGGGCCGTGGCGGCCGCCAGCCCCACCTCGGCAGGATGGCGTAAGTTATACCAGAGTCGGTTATCTGCTTCCATGAGCCGCAGCGGCTGCGCCTCATCAATGTCAATCAGCAACGGCTGAATATCGAGATGGAAGTGGCTGAAGGTATGGCGAAAACCGGCCAGTTCACGATAACTGTGATGGCTCAGGCCGAGGGACGCCAGCAGACCCTCCACCTCCGCCAGCGAAGCCGCCTGCGGGAAGCAGTAGAGCCCGCCCCAGATCCCCTGTGGCGGCCGCTTCTCCAGCAGCAACTCATCGCCGTGACGGATCAGCAGCATGATGCCATCGCGGGCCGGAATGCTCTTCTTGGGCTTGCTGTTGGGATAAGCGGTAGGCTTGCCTTGCGACAGCCCCTGGCAATCGGCCCGCACCGGACAGCGATCACAGGCTGGCTTGCTGCGGGTGCAGATAGTGGCCCCGATATCCATCATTGCCTGATTGTATTGCGCCACCCCCAGTTTGGGGGTGAGCCGGATGGCGATCTCCCACAGCTCGTTCTCCACCTGTTTTTGGCCGGGCCAGCCCTGCAGCGCCAGCCAGCGGGTGAGTACCCGCTTCACATTGCCATCAAGGATGGCGTGGGGCTGACCGAGAGAGAGCGACAACACGGCCCCGGCGGTAGAACGACCAATCCCTGGCAGCGCCATCACCTCGTCAAAGCGCTCGGGAAAGAGGCCGTGGTGATGATCGCGGATCTGCTGGGCCGCCTTGTGCAGATTGCGGGCCCGGGCGTAGTAGCCCAATCCGGTCCAGTGATGCAGCACCTCGTCCACGGGGGCATCAGCCAGCGCCACCACATCGGGGAAGCGCGCCATAAAACGCTGGTAATAGGGGATCACGGTAGCGACCTGAGTCTGCTGCAGCATGATCTCCGAGACCCAGACCCGGTAAGGGGTCTTCTCCTGCTGCCAGGGCAGGCTCTTGCGGCCATGAAGCTCGTACCACTCCAGAACCCGGCTTGCGAAGGTTGATTGATTCACGTTGTTCTCATGTCGTTGATATATAGGGAACTCTGCGGTTCCTTCGGCTCATCTGGCCTGCGCGGGCATAAAGTCATCCCGCAGCACAGCGCCAGCTGTCTGGTGCGGCAGCGTAAGGCCTCGTCACGCCCAAGTCAAAGCCGCGCTGACTGGCGCTGCGGGCAGGTGGTGCTCAGGCAGCAAAGCGGTAACAAAGGCGATATACTCGGCCCCACGATTGATGACGGGAGAGACGGTTTGCAGACTTATCTGGTTGGGGGCGCAGTGCGGGATCGCCTGCTGGGATTGCCGCAGGGCGACAGAGATCATCTGGTGGTCGGCGCCACCGTGGAGCAGATGCTGGCGCTGGGTTTTACCCAGGTCGGTCGCGACTTCCCGGTCTTCCTCCACCCCAAAACCCAGCAGGAGTATGCCCTCGCCCGCACCGAACGCAAACAGGGTCAGGGCTACACCGGTTTTGTCTGCCACGCAGCCCCCGATGTGACCCTCGAGCAAGATCTGCTGCGCCGGGACCTCACCATCAACGCCATCGCCGAGGATGATCAGGGAGAGCTCCACGATCCCTACGGTGGCATTGACGATTTGGAAAAACGGCTGCTGCGCCACGTATCCCCCGCCTTTGCCGAAGATCCGCTGCGCATCTTGCGGGTCGCCCGCTTCGCCGCCCGCTTCCACGCTCAGGGCTTTACCATAGCGCCGGAAACTCTCTCCCTGATGAGCGAGATGACGGCCGCTGGCGAGCTGGCCCACCTCACGCCGGAGCGGGTCTGGAAGGAGCTGGAAAAAGTGCTGCTGGGGCCAACCCCGCAGATCTTTATCGAGGTGCTGCGCCAGTGCGGCGCCCTCAAGGCGCTGTTCCCAGAGATTGATGCGCTGTTTGGCGTCCCCGCCCCGGCCAAGTGGCACCCGGAGATCGACACCGGCATCCACACCCTGATGGTGCTGGAGCAGGCGTGCCGGATCTCCCCCGAGCTGACCGTCCGCTTTGCTGCCCTCTGCCACGACCTTGGCAAGGGAGTAACTCCCAAGGAGTTCTGGCCCAGCCATCACGGTCACGGCCAGAAGGGGCTGCCGCTTATTCGCGCCCTGTGCGAGCGGTTCCGGGTTCCCAACGAGTGCCGGGATCTGGCGCTGCTGGTGAGCGATCTGCACACCCACATCCACATCGCCTTTGAGCTCAAGCCCGCCACCCTGCTCAAGGTGTTCGACAAGGCAGATGCCTGGCGCCGGCCCGAGCGCTTTGCCCAGTTGCTGGACGCCTGCCGCGCCGACTTCCATGGCCGCACCGGTTTCGAGGAGCGGGTCTACGCCGAGCCGGACTATGTGGCCGAAGCGCTGGCTGCAGCCCAGGCGGTGCCGGTGAAAGAGATAGTGGCGGCCGGTTTCAAAGGAGAAGAGATCAAGGAGCAGCTGGCCAAAAAGCGGACCGATGCCATCAGCCGCATCAAGGATGAGTGGACCTTTATCGAAGAGTAACCTCGGCCCCATAACAGACGGCCGCCCTGATGATGAACTCCGCAAGGAGAGCATCGCCAGGGCGGCCGTTTTGCATCCAGATTGATATGTGAGGGGTCGCTAACCCCTGCTGATGCCGTTATGCCGGACCAATTCGCTCCATCAGGCTCATATGGGATGAGCCATCGTGGCGCTTGAGGTTCTGACGATACTCGAACTGGCGCTGGCTCTCCTGCTTGAGCCCCAGCATCAGCGAATAGCACATCGCCAGCATGATCACCGAGAAGGGCAGCGCCGCTATGATGCTGGCCGCCTGCAAGGCTGCCAGGCCGCCGGAAAGCAGCAGGATAGCGGCAACCAGCCCCTGCCCCAGACCCCATACGGCGCGGTGCAGAACCGGCGGCTCCTGATCACCGATGGAGAGCAGAGTCGTGATGACCAGCGTACCCGAGTCACTGGAGGTGATGAAGTAGGTGCAGATGAGCAGGGTCAGCACAGCTTTGGCAATCCAGCCGAAGGTATCCCAGTGCAGCAGCTCGACCGTCTTGTAGAGCGCCAGCGTCACATCCTGATTGACCGCAGCAACCACGCCGCCACCGCCAAACAGCTCCAGATTCATCGCCGTGCCGCCAAACACGGTGAGCCAGAACATGCCGAGCAGCGAGGGCACCAGCAGCACACCGAGCACAAACTCGCGGATGGTACGCCCCTTGGAAATGCGGGCGATAAACATGCCGACAAACGGCGCCCAAGCAATCCACCAACCCCAGTAAAACGCTGTCCAGCTCGACTGCCAAGCCGAGGTGCCGTTGGCCTCGGTGTTGGTCCAGAAGCTCAGTTTGACGATGTTCTGCAGGTAATCACCGATGTTCTGTACATAGGCGTTGAGGATATAGGTGGTCGGCCCCAGCACCAGAAAGAGTGCGAGTACGAAGACACTCAGCCAGATATTGAGCTCGGAGAGGATCTTCACCCCGCGCCCGACCCCGGAGACCGCAGACAGAGTGGCGATCAGACTGATACCGCCAATCAACCAGAGCTGGTTGGACTGCGACACCGCCATACCAAACATCTGGTTGAGGCCGGTATTCATCTGGGAGACCCCCAGACCAAGGGAGGTTGCCACCCCGAACACGGTGCCGAACACCGCCAGCACATCGGCCGCATGGCCCCAGAAGCCGTAGATGCGCTCACCGAGAATGGGGTAAAGCACGGAGCGAATAGCCAGCGGCAACTTGCGACGATAACTGAAAAAGGCCAGCGATAGGCCAACGATCACATAGATGGCCCAGGGGTGCAGGCCCCAATGGAAAAAGGTGAGGCGCATGGCGATCTGGGCCGCTTCTGGGGTCATCCCTTCGGTAATGAACGGATTGCCCTGCAGATGGTTCATCGGCTCGGCGATGCTCCAGAACACCAGACCGATCCCCATGCCCGCGCTAAAGAGCATGGAGAACCAGGCGAAGTAGCCGAACTCCGGTACCTGGTCGTCGTCACCCAGCCGGATGCTGCCAAAACGGCTGAACATCAAGTAGACAGCGAAGAACAGGAACAGGGCGACCACCAGAATGTAGTACCACTTGAACCCGGCAATAATCTGATCCTTGGCACCGACAAACCAGGCGGCCGCGGTATCGGGAACAAATACGCCAAACAGCAAAAACAGGGTGATCACGGTGAGGGCCGTCATGGCCATGGTCGGGTTGAGGCCTTTCAATAGCCCTTTGCTTGCTCGCATCCAGCCTCCTTAGTCGTTGTTGAAAAAGTCTTCGCCCACATGATCACCGGCACCGCCGATGGCGCGATAGACCAGTTTGCCAGCCGCCTGTTCGCGGTGATCTACCAGCGAAACCGAGGGCTGGCCGTTCACGGCGTGACGCTTGCCGAGGAAGATGGCCATGGGGACACCCAGATTGGAGACACCGCTGGTGATCCAAAGGCGGTTGAAGTCGTAAGAGCCACCGATGAACTCCAGCTGGGCCAGGCCGGTATCGAGGCCGGTCAGATAGAAGTTCATGGCACTTTCGTCAGGAAAGAGGTGCACCAGCACATAGGCGTAGCGCAATTCATTCACCAACTCCTTTAGGTTGAAAGTACCTGTCTCACTGCAAGAGAGGGGTAACTCACCATCATAGTGGTGTACTTTGAGGTTGTTTGGGTCTTCATCATAGGCAGGCTGATAGCGCACAAAAGCCGAGGTATCCGGCAGTTCATAGCGCACTCTGACCACACGTAACTCGGCCACCAGAGACTTGATATCCAGCTCGTCATTCATCATTTAGCTCCTCAAATGTCAGGGTGAATTCCGTGAAATGTCCGTCAACCTAACACAAAATTGATTAGAGCAGAAATTATTACAACAAAAACAATATTGACCTTGTGACGAATTAGGCGGAAAATTTTGCCCCTCTCCATAGCCCTCCAATGACGCACACCCCATGGAAAAACATGATGAAGTGCTGGTCGCCCTGCGCCAGATTATTCGTGCCATCGACATGCACTCCAGGCGCTTGATCAAAGAAGCCGGGCTAACCTCCCCGCAACTCTTGCTGCTCAAAGGGATCGATGAGCTGGGGCAGATCTCCATGCGCCAGCTGGCCGATCACACCAACATGAGCCAGGCCACCGCCACCACCATCATGGACCGATTGGAGAGCCGCCAACTGGTGCAGCGCGTTCGCAGCAATACCGACAAGCGCAAGGTTCATGCGACACTGACTGATGCAGGCCGTGCCCTGCTGGCTCAGGCCCCGACCCCGCTGCAAGAGCGCTTTATCCAACGCTTTCAATCCCTTGAAACCTGGGAGCAGACCCTGCTGCTCTCTTCCCTGCAACGCATCTCCTCCATGATGAATGCAGACGAAATCGACGCGGCCCCGGTGCTGAGCGTCAGACCCCTCACCGAAGAGCAGGCATAAGCTGCTGAACAATTTCAGGCATAAAAAAAGCTCCCGAAAGGGAGCTTTGTTCTATCAGGGGTCGTAGAGGATTACTCTTCCAGGCTGATCCCGATATTGGAGACGCCATCCTGAGAGGCGAATGTTCTGATGGCCAGGATACGATCGCTGTCGCGCTCATGGGCAACCCGCTTGAGCAGTTCAACCTGGAACTCCAGCTCGGCTTCCATGTACTCGTGCTCGTAGAGCTCATCTTCGGTCAGATCCCGTTCTTCCAGCAGCTCGATAAAACCGGCCACGGTACCGACTGACGCATGGCTGGCATCGTTGGCCTCTTCGCCGACCCGGCAGATCACCGAGTTGTAGGCGCAGCCCAGCGCAACACAGGCATCCAGCGCGGGATAGGCACCGTAGGATTCAAACTTGCGGGGATCCGGAATGTGAGACTCGAACTCTTCGAGAATGGCCCCCAGATTGACCCGGGATCCCTTGACGGTGAGGTAGACCCACATCTGATCCAGCGCATGCCGGAAAGCGCCAGCATTGCCAAAGCCGGAGGCCTGACAGAACAGGGCATAGTTGGGATACATGCGCTCTGCCAGCGCCAGGGTGTAGACGGTCTGTTGCCAAGGCTGTAGCTCGGCCAGTCGCTTATAAAACTTGTCACCAAACACTGGAGTCGGATCCTTTGCAAAATGTGGGGCAGATTGTAGCCCACGAGGCGCGCGGCGAAAACGAAAAAGCGCCCTGGTCGGCTATGTTGCGATATGAAGTCAGGTAAGATGGGTCGAGAGCGGCATCTTGTTGCGCCGCAAATTCTGATAAGGAACAAGAGTATGAGCCAACGTACCCTTCTTTTGCTCAGCCAGGATAATGCTCACTACGAACGTCTGCTCAAGGCGGCCAACCTCCCTCATCTGCGCATTCTGCGGGCCGACAACCCGAGCGATGCCGAACAACTTATCGGCGAGGCCCATATTCTGCTGGCAGAGCCAGCCCGCGCCAAGCCACTGCTGCCCAAAGCCAACAAGCTGAGCTGGTTCCAGTCCACCTATGCCGGGGTCGACGTGCTGCTCGATCCGGACAGTCGTCGCAACTATCAGCTCACCAACGTGCGCGGCATCTTCGGCCCGCTGATGAGCGAGTATGTCTTTGGTCATCTGCTCAGTCTGACACGCCAACTTCCTCTCTATCGGGAACAACAAAGACAACGACTCTGGCAGAGTCACCCCTATCAGGGGCTCAAAGGGAAAACCATGCTGATCCTGGGTACCGGCAGCATTGGCCAGCATATCGCCCACACCGGCAAACATTTTGGTATGAAGGTGCTGGGCATCAGCCGCAGTGGTCGGGAGCGTGCCGGGTTTGACCAGGTTTATCAGCTGCCTGCGCTCAACAAGATGCTGGCGCAGGCCGATGTGATCGTCAGCGTGCTGCCTGCCACCCGCGATACCCGTCATCTCTTCAATGCCGCCCGCTTCGAACACTGCAAACCGGGCGCCATCCTGTTCAACGTCGGTCGTGGCAGCGCTGTACACTCGGGCGATTTGCTCACCGCACTGCGTACCGGCAAGCTGGCAATGGCGGTGCTGGATGTATTCGAGCAGGAGCCGCTGCCCGCCGACAGCCCACTGTGGGGACAACCCAACCTCATCGTCACCCCCCACAACAGCGCCTACAGCTTTCCAGAGGATGTGGCCCAGATATTTGTACGCAACTACATTCGCTTTATCGATGGCCAGCCACTGGATGGCAAGATTGACTTCGACAAGGGTTACTGACCAACACTGCGCATGCAAAAAAGCCCCGCCAGTCTGGCGGGGCTTTTTCATTTCAGCTAGTGGCTACAGCGATTAACCGGCGGCCAGCTCCTTGCGGTAGCTCTTCACCTTGGCCAGGAACTGGCGACGCTCCTTGCCACTGAGCGGTTCAGCCATCGGCAGCTTGGCGGTCATGGCATTAACCGGACGGTTGTTGATCCGCAGCTCGTAATGCAAGTGAGCACCAGTCGAGCGACCGGTATTGCCGGAGAGGCCGATCTTGTCGCCCATCTTCACCCGCTGACCGGTTTTGACCAGCAACTTGCTCAGGTGCAGATAACGGGTAGAGAGGGTTCGACCGTGCTTGATGACGATATAGGTACCCGCCAGCGGGTGGCTGGTCGCCTTCTGGACCACACCGTCACCCGTGGCCAGTACCGGGGTACCCACCGGAACGGCAAAGTCGGTCCCCTCGTGGGGACGGATAGCACCAGTCACAGGATGCTTGCGCGCGGGGTTGAAGTTTGAGCTGATCCGGTAACGACTGTGGGTCGGATAACGGCGGAAACCACGCTCCAGGCTGTTGCCCTGACCATCGTAATAGTTGCCATCATCGGAGAGCCAGGCCGACACCGTCTTGCCCTGACTGATCATTTCCACACCCAGCAGCTGGCTGTTACCGGTGCTCTTGCCCTCGACTGTCTCCTGGCGTACCAACACCTTGAATTTATCGCCCTTTTTCAGATCCTGGGCAAAGTTCATCCGCCACTGGAACAGGTTGGCAATCTTCTGGATATGATTGGCCGGAATCCCCGCATTGCGGGCACTGACATAGAAGCTGCCGTTGATCACGCCGTTGTAACGCTGAGGTTGCCACTCGACCTTCTCATTGATCATGGAGGCGGTATAGGCATCATCGCTGCGTGCCATCACCAGAGTCTGCTTGATGTTCAGGCGGATTTTGAGTTGCTGCAGGATGTTGTCCTGATCGATCAGCAGCTCGATATTCTGGCCCGGCTTGAGGCGCGCCAGATAGTTCTTGTTGTCCGCGTCCAGCACCTTGTAGAGGGTGGTGGTGGAGAGACCGAGATTGTTAAAAATGGCGGTCAGGTTTTCGCCGTTGCGGACCCGGTAATCCTGCCACTGGGGGGTGGTGTCGACCGGGATGTCGTCATCCGGCGCACTCTGATCAACCAGTTCGTGATCGGGGATTTCGTTAAAGTCGGTGTTGTTTTCGTTGGTTGCCGTACCGGCGGTATCAATGGGCAACTCAAGACGCAGCGGCCGCTCGAGGATGTCACCCGGAGCTGGCAATAATGCCACTGCTGACAGGGTCATGGCCGTCAGCATCAGCATGGCGTAAAAGTGTTTGCGGGGAACCGGTGGTTCCCAATTGGCAGCCTGTACTACCAAGGGACGGAGACGTTTCATCCGCTATCCTGTATTTAGATCTAAAGAGTGTGAGTTGCGATGTCAGTTGTGACAAAACCGTATAAAACTGTTTGTTGGACACAAATAGTTACAAATAGTTCATCACAATCTGCATGAACCTCACATTTTATGCATAACACGCCCTGATGGGCAGAAATGATCGCCTTTTTTAACTATTTTTTCCTATTTTTAAGAGCCGGGTCGGACTCGATTCGGCATTAAAAATTCAAATGTTGCGATAATTTTTCCATGGAGTGGATATGTCGTTAGCAAAACTGTTAATCAGAATAATTGTCGTCCTGTTCCTGATCGGTGCAGCGCTGCTGTTTGCACTGGAAGTCACGACAGTCCGCCAGTCAATCCTTGATCAGATGTCGGCCAATCTGGAGACCGCCATCACAGCCCTTGGACTGGTACTGCAAGGCACCCTGCTCAATGATGATCAGGTGCTGGCCGAAACCATCGTCAATGCCATGTTCGATGGCGGTTTCGTCAGCTCGGTCATGCTGGTGGATCCGGATGGTCAGGTGCTGTTTCAGAAGGTATTCCACTCTACCCAGCAGAATGTTCCCGGCTGGCTTCCCTCGGTTATCGGCATGCCCCCTGTCAAGATTGAGCAAGAGTTGACCGATGGCTGGCGCATGCTGGGCACTCTGACCCTTGAGGGACATAGCGGCTACGCCTATCAGCATCTGTGGAATGCCATCAGTCGCACCGGTCTGGCTCTGCTGGCGGGCCTCGTCGTATTTACCCTGATCATCTCTCTGGTGTGCAAACGCCTGCTGCATCCCCTGGAGCAGATCAACCTGCAGCTGATCCGTATCCGCAAACACCAGTTCAACAGCACCCTGCCCACCCCCTGGTTGCAAGACCTCAAAGAAGTGGCACTTTCCATCAACCAATTGGTTTCCGAACGCAAACGGGATCTGCTGCAACAACGACTCAAAATCACCCAGCTGGGAAAACAGCTGCCACTGACGCCCCCACAGCCGCTGCAAGGAGTGAGTCCACTGCCGGAAGGCGGGCAACTGCAAAAATTTGTCTCCACACAAGGGGAAATCGCCCTCTATCAGCGTTTCTTGCCCAGTCAGCCCCTCGGAGCCGACAGCGATCTCGCGACCATCCATAGCACCCTGGAGTTATGGCAGCGCTCCCATATAGAGGGGATCTTGCTACCCCTCTCCCTGCTCAATCATCCGCAATGGTCAGAAATCGCCCCTCTGCTAAGCCAGGGCCGCGGCAAAACACTGGATTGGCGCTGGGATGTGGCCACATTCCCTGCCCATGGCCAAGTCACATTGGCTGCGTTGCAGGAAAAGGGGTGTGAGCTCGCCTTCAGCGCCATTCCCCTCAATGCGGATACCTTCAATCAACTTGACCCGCTCAATCCCATCTTTATCAGCTGTCAGCTGACCGATGAACCGCTCTACTGGAATCTGCTCTCCCAGACCATGCATGCCGCCGGTTATACCCTGCTGGCAGAATCGGGAGAGTGTCGCGACATCGACAAACTGCGGACCTGGGGTATCGATGGTTATGCCAAGGAGACGCAATCATGAAGAAGCTCGCCATGCTGTTGCCCCTGCTGTGGCAACCCTGCCTGATGGCTGAAACCGTCACTATAACCACCGGGGGTGAGCAGGGGATTTATCACCAGATAACCAAAGAATTTTGCCGTCTGGCTCATGAGGTCGACGAGCAACTTGCGTGCAAGCTGCAGAGCTCATCGGGTTCAATAGAAAACCTGAAGCGACTGAAGAGTGGCGAGTCCTCCTACGCCATGGTGCAGTCAGACTGGCTGTATCAGGCAAGCAAGGGCTTGGGCCCTTTTGCCACGCAGCCGCAACCTGAGCTGCGCGCACTATTTGCCACCCATGCAGAGCCCTTCACCATAGTGATACGTGCCGATGGAGATATCACGTCACTGGAACAGCTCAAGCTCGCCCCCATCGATATGGGGTTGAAGAACTCGGGTACCCGCCAGACGGCGCTGGCCCTGTTCAACATCTTGGGAGCGAAAGAACAGGATCTCGATCTGAAGAGCATGGCCAACCTGCCGGATGCGCTCTGTAGCAAGCAGATCGATGCATTTGCACTGGTGATGGGACACCCTAACCGGATTGTGCTCGACACCGCCAAACGTTGCGCGGTCACTTTCCTCCCCATCGATGGGGCCACCCGGGATCAGCTACTCAAGGGTGTCAAATATTACCAACGCAGTCAGGTGCCTGCCCGCATCTACCCCGGCAATCTGAAGGCGACGCCCACCTTTGCTATTGCCGCCACCCTGGTTACCAATGCCACCATGCCGGAAGAGTCTGTCTATCGCCTGACCAAGGCCATGCTGACCCAGCAAACCAAATTCAATGAGCAAACTTATGGCTACGCCAATATGTTTCACCGGGCACGCAATAAAACCGGCCCTGTGCTGAGCATTGAACAGCATCCGGGCGCGGCGAAATATTTCGATGAGTTGAAGGCGGCGGGCAAGCTATAGCTGACGACGAGGAGAGCGCAGTTGCTCGCTGGAGAAACGGGTCTTCATCGATGTCCACTGCGCCAGCCGATCGGCACTCCCCGCCAGCGTCCCTTCCCGCCGTGACTTCATGATCCAGATGCTTTTGGCATCGAAACTGTAAACGGGAATGAGATCGGTACGCTTGCTACCCGGCAGGATCCGGCTGTTGATGTTGTCGAGCACCAGTGGATCAGCCTTGGGTGTCGGGAAGTAGAGCGTCACCATGTGGAACTGGTTGTAACGCACCGCCTTGACGTAGGCCAACCGCAGCTTCTTCTCATCCACCCCCAGCTCCATCAGGGTGTAGTACTTGGAGATGCTGTAATCCTCGCAATCCCCACCCCGGGCACCGATGAACTCCAGCGGATTGGCCCAGTAATCCTCATCTCCCCACAGCTTGGGGTCTTCACTGTAGGTGAGATTGTTGAAGTAGTTGTTCACCAGCTCGATCTTCTGCTGGTCGGTTGTACCCGCTCTGGGGGTGAGCAAGCGAGAAAATGCCTCGGCCCGCTGGATGGCCCGGCCACCATACACTTCCTGCAGCTTGGCCCGCAGGTCCGGACTGGCAATATATTCGGAAAGACGCGAAGCCTGCACGCTGGCGCAACATAGCGCCAGTGTGCAGGCCGGGATCAACAACCATTTCATACCGGACACTCCATGTCAGATGCTGGAGGTCAGTATAGTCCGTCCGGATGAGAGACTCAGCCGCTAATCAGCGACATTGGGCAAATGCGTCTGCCAGTTGTTGCATGAATTGGGGATAACCATCCGGGCCGAGCGGCACCTGTTCACCCACCTCATCAAGCAACAGCACCTTGGCGCCAGTATTGCGAGCCACCGATTCGATCACTGCCGGTGAAAATTGCGGCTCGGCATAAATGCAGCTCGCCTGCTTCTCTTCCAGTGCCTTGCGGATATCCACCAGGGTCTTGGCGCCCGGGCGACGCTCAGGGCTCACGGTAAAGTGACCTTTTGAACTCATGCCGTAATGGCGCTCCCAGTAGCCATACGCCTCGTGGAAGACAAAGTACCCCTTCTCATTCACTGCCTTCATCTGGCCGGCAATCACCTTGTCCTTGGCATCCACCTTGGCATCAAATGCCGCGAGGTTGGCGTCATAGCGAGCCTGATTGGCCGGATCCAGCTTGCCCAATTCACTTGCGATCGCCTTGGCAATCACCTTGGCCTGCGTCGGGCCAAGCCAGATATGGGGATCGACCCCTTCGTGATGATGTCCCTCATGCCCTTCATCATGATCATGGTTACCGTGCTCGTGGGCGGCATGATCGTGATCATCATGGTCATGGGAGTCATGACTATCCTGAGTCGCGTAGTTGAACAGCGGCATTCCCTCAACCTGAGTCAGGGCCAAAGCATGGGGATGATTGGCCAGCGGCTTGGCCATAAACCCTTCCAGCTCGGGGCCAACCCACACCACCAGCCCAGCACTGTTGATGCTGCGAATATCGGAGGGACGCAGGGAGAAATCGTGGGGAGAGGCGCCGGTCGGCAACAATACCTTGGGCTCACTCACGCCGTCAGTGATCGCCGCAGCGATGAAGCCAAGGGGCTTGATGGTGGTCAGTACCTCAATGGCACGAACAGGCAAACTCACCGCCAGCAGGACAGTGAAAAGCGCAATAATTCTCATTGGTGAATCTCGTCAGGGGGTGAGTATGTGATAATATAACAGCCGCTTTTTGTTATATTATAACTCTCACTGGCTGTAAACCCCGGAGTTGTCATGAGCCAACTGGTAGAGCTGAAAGAGGTCTCTCTCTCGTTTGATGGACGCTCTGTGCTCGACAAGGTCTCCTTTACCCTCAATAAAGGCAAAATCACCACGCTAGTCGGCCCCAACGGGGCAGGCAAGAGCACCCTGAGCAAGCTGGTGCTGGGCCTGCTCACCCCGGATTCGGGCAAGATCTCCCGCAGCCGCGACCTGAGAGTCGGCTATGTACCGCAGCGCCTCTATCTGGATCCAACCTTGCCGCTGACGGTGCGTCGCTTCCTGCAACTGGGCAAAAATAGCCGCCTCTCCATCGAGGAAGCTCTGGCCCGGGTGGGCGCAGAGGGATTGCTGGAAAACCGGATGCAAAAACTCTCCGGCGGTGAGATGCAGCGGGTGCTGCTGGCCCGCGCCCTGCTGGTCAAGCCCGAGCTGCTGGTACTGGACGAGCCGGTGCAAGGGGTCGATATCACCGGCCAGATAGAGCTCTACGCCCTCATCGGCCAGCTCGCCGCCGAGTTCAATTGCGCCGTGCTGATGGTCTCCCACGACCTGCATCTGGTGATGGCCAGCACCCACGAGGTGATCTGCCTCAATCGCCACGTCTGCTGTCATGGCGAGCCGGAAAGCGTGGCCCGCCACCCCGAATTTGCCCGTCTGTTCGGGCGACCGGAGCAGGAGGTGCTGGCTGTCTATACCCACCATCACCACTGCGACGGCGAACACCATCATCATGAACCGCAGGCCCCCGTCATCCGCCTGCCTTCTCGCAACAACGCTCACAGCAAATAGCGCAAGCAACAGGACATTCAAGTGGACAGCTTTCTGTTATACGCCCTCGCGGCCGGTCTCGGCATCGCCCTGCTGGCCGGCCCCCTCGGCAGCTTCGTGGTATGGCGAAAAATGGCCTATTTTGGCGACACCCTCTCCCATGCCTGTCTGTTCGGCATCGCGCTGGGCATCCTGCTGCAGGTCGATCTCACCCTGGCGGTGGTGGTCTGCTGCCTCGCCATGGCGATGCTGCTGGTGATCATGAGTCGCAACCAGCAGGTGGCGACCGATACCCTGCTCGGCATTCTGGCCCACAGCGCCCTGTCGCTCGGTCTGGTTACCTTGAGTTTTATGGATAACGTGCGGGTGGATCTGATGGCCTACCTGTTTGGCGACCTGCTCTCGGTACAACCGATGGACCTGCTCTGGATCTACGGCGGTGGCGCACTGGTGCTGCTCACCCTGTGGCGACTGTGGGATCCCCTGCTCTCCATGACCATCTCGGAAGAGTTGGCACGGGTAGAGGGGATCCGGGTCGATGTGCTGCGCTGCGTATTGATGCTGCTGATCGGGCTGGTGATTGCCGTGGCGATGAAGTTTGTCGGGGCGCTGATCATCACCTCCCTGCTGATCATCCCTGCCGCCACCGCCCGCCGCTTTAGCCAGACACCGGAGCAGATGGCCGGCTTTGCCGCGCTGATTGGCTGTCTCGCCGTGCTGGGGGGGCTGACCCTCTCCTGGTATCAGGACACCCCGGCTGGGCCTTCGGTCGTCGTCTGTGCCACCAGCCTGTTTGTGCTGAGCCAGTTCAAGAGAGCGTAACGGTGCAGGCTAGAGCGGCATGCTCTGGCGTGTCTCCATCATCAGCCACTGGCGCAATCGGCTGATGGCGGGCTCATGGGCCCGCGAGCGCTTGCAGGTAAAGTAGAAGGCATCCCCCGTCTCCAGCTGGTGTACCGGCAAGGCCACCAGCTGGGGATCATCGGGCCGCAGCATGTAATCATTCACGAACGCAACTCCCTGATCCCAGGCCGCCGCCTCCATCGCCAACAGCACATGGCTGAAGTGGTGCATCCGTGCCTCGTCCGGAATAACCAGCCCGCCGGCCTTGGCCCAGCGCTGCCAATCTTCCCCCCGCGCCTTGTAGATGGACTGCACCGACAGCAGCGGCAACTGCCAGATGGCCTCAGGCCACTCCCCGCTGATCTGCTGCAACAGGCGGCGACTACAGACCGGAAAGAGCCGCTCCTGATAGATAAGATCGTGGCAGTAGCCCCGTCCGTGGGGTGAGACTGTGATAAAGCAGTCCGCCACCCGATCGGAAAGTTCGGGATCTTCCGCCACCATCTCCAGACTCAAATCCAGCTCGGGGTAGAGCTGGCGCAATCCAGCCAACCGCGGGATCAGCCACTTAACCGCAAACGAGCTGTAGACCGCGAGGCGCAACCGCATCTCGCCGCCACCGCGCAGCTGTTCGCTGCTCTGGGCAATCTGGCTAAGCCCGGCAGCAATCCCTTCGAAGTAGCTCTCCCCCTGGGTTGTCAGCGAGAGCAACCGCCCCTGACGCAGCAGCAAGCGCTCACCCAGAAAATCCTCCAGCAGACGGATCTGGTGGCTGACCGCACTCTGGCTGACGTTCAGTTCCAGAGCGGCGCGGGAGAAGCTGAGCAGCCGGGCCACCACCTCGAAATATTGCACCGCACGCAGGGGAGGAAGCTTCATTATCTAAATATCTCATGAATGGTCATTTTTTATCATTTTACTGGATATCAACCGGCACGCTACCCTCCCCTCATCTGAAGTGGGAGGTGGTATGAATGCAGTAGGGATCGGCATCCTATATCTGGTGCTGGGCAATATGGTGGCGGTTTTTTCCGATGCGCTGGTCAAGGTGCTGGAGCCGGATCAGCCCATCTTCCAGTTTGTCTTTTTCCGCCAGCTCTCGGCCGCCATTCTGCTGATGCCCTGGCTGCTCTGGTCATGGCGCCGCAACCCGCCGGTGGCCATCAAGTGGCACCTGCTGCGGGCCCATATCTGGGCGGTCGGCGTCTGCCTGATGGTGGTGGCCCTCACCCGCTTGCCGCTCGCTACCGCCAATGCCCTCTTCTATGCCGCCCCCCTGATGATGGTGCCGCTGGCGGTGTGGATGGCGGGGGAAGCGATCTCGCGCCAGAAGGTGCTGACCGCAGTCATCGGATTTATCGGGGTTTTGATCGTGCTGCGCCCGACCGAGGTGAACTGGGCCGCTCTGGCGGCGCTTGGGGTGGCGCTGTCGATGGCGCTCAACAACCTGCTGATCAAGCGGATCCCGCTCAAGCAGCCCATCGCCCAGACCCTGTTTTTCACCAACGTGCTGAGCATGCCCTTCATTCTGGCGCTGGCACTGTGGGAAGGGGGCGACTGGCAGTGGCAGATGTGGTGGCCCGCTTTCGGCTCCTCGGCGCTGATCATGGTCTATGCGGGATTGTGCGTGGTGGCCTATCGCAAGGCGGAGGCTAGCAAGATCGCCTCGGCGGAGTACACCGGTCTGCTGATGGCAGTGGCCATCGGGGTATGGTTGTTTGACGAGCAGCCGGGCCTGCCGCTGCTGCTGGGCTGTATCTGCATCGTCCTGCCACTTATCGCCATGGCGCGCAGCAAGCCAAAACCGCTGGCCGAGCCAGCGCTCTAATACTCAGGGTCTCCCCAGAAGCGGGGCGACCCTTTGCTGCAGATGGGGGACGATCTCCTCCTCGAACCAGGGATTCCTCCTGAGCCAGAGGGTATTGCGCGGGGAGGGATGCGGCAACGGCAGCCAGCCGGGGCTATAGTCGGCCCAGCTGCGCACCGTGTCGGTGAGTGACCCTTTGGCTGCCCCCCGCAGATAGTAGGCTTGTGAATATTGGCCGATCAGCAGGGTCAGTTCGATATTGGGCAACAGCATCAATACCTTGCCGTGCCAGGTGGGCGCACATTCGGGGCGCGGCGGCAGATCGCCGGATTTTCCCCTGCCGGGATAACAGAGCCCCATCGGCATGATGGCGATGCGGGATTGGTCGTAAAAGGTGGCCTTATCGACCCCGAGCCACTGGCGCAGCCTGTCACCGGAGGGGTCATCCCACGGGATACCGCTGGCATGCACCCGGGTGCCGGGCGCCTGACCGATGATCAGCAGGCGGGCACTCTCGGCCCCGCGGATCACCGGACGAGGCCCCAGCGGCAGGTGAGCCTCGCACAGACGGCAAGCCCTGATTTGCTCAAACAACTTATCGATTCGCTGCATGACGTTGATAGTACCAGCATTTCCCTGTTTTCCCTCTTGTGGAAACAGGGCGCGCCCCCTACTATCGCCATGAGTGTTTAATTTAATAAACGGATAATAATGAAAAACTGGCTAGGTACCGGCACCGCGACCCTCTCCTTCATCCTGTGGGGGATGCTGCCGCTCTATTATCAATTCATGCCCGAGGTCAACATGTGGGAGCTGATCTCCCACCGGGTGCTCTGGTCTGTGGTGCTGCTGGGTGCCCTGTTTTTGCTGCTTGGCCACAAGGTGCCCTGGGCACAACTGCGCAGCGAGCCGCGCCAGCTCGGCCTCATTCTGCTGGCGGGCCCCGTGATGTCCATCAGCTGGTGCATGTTCACCTGGTGCCTCACTACCGGGCAAGTGCTGACCACCAGCCTCGCCTTCTTTATGACCCCGCTGTTCAATATCGTATTCGCCGTCATCTTCCTCAAAGAGCGACTCACCCCGCAAAAGCATCTGGCGGTCGCCCTGGCGCTGGCGGGGCTCGCCTACATGCTCTTCTGCTACGGCCAACTCCCCTGGTTCTCCCTCATCATGGGGGCCAACTTCGCCTGCTACGGCCTTATCAAGAAGAAGATCCACTACGACACCTGCACCAGCCTCTATCTGGAAGCCATGGTGCAACTGCCCGTCGCGCTGATCATCATCGGCACACTGGCGTGGCACGGGGAAGGGGCATTCGTGAACGGGGATTTGGCCGACAAGCTGCTGCTGATGGGCAGTGCGCCCGCTACTCTGCTGCCGGTGGGGCTGTTCTGCTACGCGGTGGCGAGAACCCGGATGAGCACGGTGGGGCTGCTGCAATATATCGAGCCCAGCCTCGCCTTCCTGCTCGCCATCTACTGGTTTGGTGAGGCGCCGGACCCCATCAAGGCGGTCGGTTTCGCCTTTGTCTGGGCAGGTCTGCTGGTGAGCCTGTTGCCGCTGCACCGACTCAAGCGCCGCCCTCAGGGCTTACCGCGATAGGACTCCAGCACCTTGTGCCAGCGGGGATCCTTGTCCATCTGCTCGGCGATGTCGTTGAGGGTGGCATGCAGCTCTGGGCGAGATTTGGGCAGCAGGATATGGCGGGTATAGCTGGATTGGGGGAATGGCGAGATAAACAGCTTGCCCTGATAGTGGTTTGAGTCGATGAAAAAGCCCAGCGCGGAGCCAGGCACCATGGTCACATCGATGCGGCCGCGCACCAGCAGCTCAAGATTGGTCTTCACCTTCTTGGCATCGTGACGCTCCAGCTCTCCCCTTGCTGCCGCATCGTCGATCCCCTGATAGCGGTAGCCCTCCACCCCGCCGAACACCAATCCCTTGAGGGAGTCGGGTCCGCGATAGGTGATCGGCTTGTCGATGTTCGAGATTAGCTCGTTGGTGTCGCGCATCACCGGAAAGGTCCAGAGATAGCGTTCGCGATGGGGATCCCCTACCCAGGCGGGATTGACCCAGACCACCAGGCCATCAAAGTCGGGATCCGCCATCTCCAGCGCCAGCCGGGCGCGATTAACCAGCCAGAGCTCGATTCTGGGTTCCCCCCCCAACTTTTCATTGAGATACTTGACCAGCTCGCGGCTCAGTCCGGCATCCACTCCGGTATTGAAGGGCGGATGCTGATGGTAATCGTAGAGACGGATCGTCTCCCCCAGAGCCGGAACCGACAACAGTAACCACAACCAGAACCAGACTCTCATCGCACCTCCTTGCACTGCTTTTGAGTTTGGCACAGAGAAGTACAAATGATAAAACCTCCTGACGGGATATCCCCGCACGCCTCTCCCCCCTCTTCTCGCTGGTTTATCTATATGGTGCGCACCGCCACCGGCCTGCTCTATACCGGGGTCAGCACGGATCCTCAACGTCGTCTGCGTCAGCACCAGAGCGGCAAGGGGGCTCGCGCCCTGCGCGGCAAGGGCCCCTTGACGCTGGCTTGGCAGCAGGAGGTCGGCGAGAAGGGGGCTGCCCTGCGCCTCGAATATCGCCTCAAGCAGCAGCCAAAATCCTTCAAGGAGCAGCTGATCCACAGCCCGGCACTCTGGCAGAGCTGGAGCCCGCAGTGGTTACCCGAAACGACCCGACCTTAAGGGTTACAGCTAAAAAAAGGCCACTCGATGAGTGGCCGAAAAGGGGAAATCAGGGAGCATTTCATAACTTGTTGCACAACTACAGATAGGTATTGTTGCGCTGACGACGGTGGCTGATGAGCCAACAGACTGCCAGCGCGACCAGCAGCCAGGGGGCCAACTTGACGATCAGGGCAAGCATGCCGCTCAGCAGCCCCAGTAGTACAAACACGCCGCTGACCAGCAGCATGGCCACCAGGGTAAAGCCGGTCAGCGCCATGACCAGCAACACTCCCAGCAAGATGAAAAATTCCAGCATAACTTGCTCCTTACGGGCTCTCTGTGCCGCCGGGCTGCCTTGCGGTCAATCCAGCCAGCGTTTCAATTCATAACGGGGCGGCATCACCAGCACCGCCAGCAGATAGGCAGCCAGTGCCAGCGGTGGCACCAGGATCAGGGCGAGCAGGGCTATCACTCGCACCGTCACTCTGGAGATCCCCAGCCGTTGGGCAATGCCGGCGCAAACGCCAGTCAGCTTGCGATGGACAAGATCCTTGGGCCAGGGAGTCATGGTTATACCTCCACCTTCTGCCCCTTGAGACGGGCCAGCTCGCGCTCTATCTCGTCATTGAGCTCCAGCTCGCGGAACTGGGCCTCCAGCGAGGGATTCTGCCCCAAAATGGCCGCCTCCAGCTGGGCTTCCAGCTGATCGACCCGGCCTTGAAAACCGTCAAAGCGCGCCATCAGCTCATGCATGCGCTGGTTGTCCACCTGAGCGCGAGCACGAATGCGGCTGTGGGCCGTCTGCTCGCGCAGGGTCAGCAGTTTCTGCTTCTCCCGCGTCTCGGTCAGCTTGGCTGCCAGTCGCTCGCTGTCGGCGGTAAGCTGGGCCAGCACCTCGGCCACCCGGGCCTTGTCCTGTTCCAGCTGTTCACATTTCCTGGCCTCCGCCAGCTTCTCGGTGAGGGCGGCACGGGCCAGATCCTCACGGCCTTTCTGGATGGCGAGCTCGGCCTTGGCCGACCACTCCAGGATCTGCGCCTGCAACCCCTGCTGGTGACGCTCCAGCTGTTTCTGTTCAGCAATCACGCGGGCGGCCTGGGTACGCATCTCGACCTGCACCTGCTCCATCTCTTCGATCATCAGGCGCAGCATCTTCTCCGGCTCTTCACTCTTGTCGAGCAGGCTGTGCAGGTTGGCATTTATCACGTCGGTCAGGCGGCTGAATACGCTCATGGTCTGGCTCCTTGTTGATGGGATTGCTATCTCTTCCCATTGCATTACAAGAGCCGTGCCAAGAAAAATTATTGTTGTTTTACATATAGATGGGAATTTACCGAGGAAATTCAAGAAGGGCTTGTTGGTGAGAATAGCCAACCTGGTGGTGATTTTTACCAACAAAAAAGGGAGCCTGAGGCTCCCCTGTCGATTCATCTGCGATATCTAGTCAAGCTGCGTGGCTGTGGCCCAGCTTGCTGTCCAATTCGGCCAGCTTGGCCTCCATCCTGGCACGGCACACTTCGGAGAGCTCGCGAATGCCAGCGGCACCGTGCTCCTTGCTGCAGACCGGTGCCATCACTTCCACCAGCACTTCGCCGTTGTCCCAACGATTGAGGTCGATCTGACCGAAGTAGCTGGAGCAGACGATGGGCACCACGGGCACTTCAGCCTGTACCGCAGTGTGGAAAGCGCCCGCCTTGAATGGCAGCAGGCCACGCCCCTTGGAGCGGGTCCCTTCCGGGAACATCCAGATGGAGGTGCCGCGATTCTTGATGCGATCCACCACCTGACCTATGGTGCCGATGGCACGGGAGCGGTTGGAGCGGTCGATCAGCACGTTGCCGGATAGCCAGAAGATAAGGCCGAAGAAGGGGAGCCACAGCAGGCTCTTCTTGCCCACCGCCACCACACCGGGCTGCACCGCACCGGTCACGGTGAAGATGTCGAAGTTGCTCTGGTGGTTGCAGACGTAGACCGCCGGGCCGACCGATTTCACCTCGTCGGCCACCGTCACCTTGACTCGCAACCCGATCAGCGGGCAGACCGCGTGATACATGCGAGCGAAGACATAGACGTTGTTGGGATGGCGCGGACGAACCAGACAGAGCAGCAGGCCGAACAGGAACCAGAAAATGAGCAGCAGACCAAGCAGCAGCACACGGGCAATTTTGAGCATCGAACACCTCGAGTTTTAACTCGGCGCAGTATACTGATCCCCCTTTTAGCGAACAAGCGTTCGCCAAACAGAACCGACCACCCTCCCCGTCGCGCCACCCACAGTACTGCTCATCAATACGCCGCCGACTTGCCCCACCCGCCATTGGTCGTTAGGATGGCCCCATCTTGATGGACGGGGCGAACATGATTTTGCAACAACGGGTAGCGAAACATCTCCTGCTGCTGGTCTGCCTGCTGGTGCTCAATTGTGCGGCCCAGCCGCTGGCCCGGCTTGCCCTGCTCGATCACGCTCTCAGCTGTCAGGCACTGCCCGTTCCAGGCTCGGCAACGGATCAAGAGGATGCCAAACCGGCCAGCCCGCAGCTAGGCAGTTGCCAGCTCAACGGCAAGTGGCTGAGCGCTGCCCCCCTGCTCTGCATCGAACAGCTCTTCTTTGCCGTGGCGGTGCTGATCGCCCTGCTGGCCCCCCTTTGGCGCTACACACCGCCACTGCCCCCACCCATAGTCATCTCGCCACCCGAACGGCGTCTGCACCTCACCCTCTGCATCTGGCGGGAATGATTCCGGCTCTTTGCCATTGGTCATGACTCATGTTTGCGAGACCATCGCCGCCTTCTTGCACCAACGGGGCACGACTGCGGAGTACTGAAAACAGATTTACGGCATGGCGTTGTTGCAGGGGAATACCTTGCTGCCCCGACGCAACCACGACGACTGCCGACTAGCTTGCACAAGGCTGGCCACTTCAGGCTGGCACTACCCGATTTTAAGGAGTATCCATGAAACCGACTCTGAGCGCCCTGCCCCTGCTGGCCTCTCTCTGCGCAACCCTGCTGGCTCCGACCCTGCACGCGGCCCCCTTCACCCCTGAACAGGAAGCACGCATCAAGGAGCTGATCCGCGAGACTCTGATCGCCAACCCCAAGATCCTCGACGAGGCGGCCGAGTCCTGGGAGAAGCAGAATGCCGCAGCCCAGGAGGCCCAGCTTGGCAACTTCATCAAGGGCAACAAGGATGTGCTGTTCAACAGCGCAACCAGCCCGCGCCTGGGTGCCAAAAACCCCAAGCTGACGCTGGTGCTGTTTACCGACTACAACTGCCCCTACTGCAAGCAGTTCGATCCCCAGCTGACCAGGCTGCTCAAGGCCTATCCGAATGATCTGGGGCTGGTGATCAAATTGCTGCCGTTCAAGGGGCAGAGCTCCGCCAAGGCAGCCCAGTACAGCCTGACCCTGTGGCAACAGGATCCCGCCCGCTTCTTCGCCCTGCACGACAAGCTGATGAGCAAGCAGGGGATGCTGACCGAGGCGGACATCAACAAGGCGCTGGCGGCCACCGGCAATGTGGCACTCAAACCGGAGGGTAAAGCCACCGAGGAGCTGCGCAACAGCCTGCGCATTGGTACCCTGCTGGGTGTACAGGGCACACCGGCGACCCTGATCGGCAACCAGCTGGTGTCGGGCGCCATCCCCTATGAGGAGCTGGAGCAGCTGGTGAAGGCAGAGCTGGCCAGGCAGAGCTAAGGTCGGGGTCGCCCGCAGGGGCAGGAAGCGCTCGCACTGCGGCAATGGTGAGCCCTCAGGTCACCCCGTCTCCATGCAAAGAGCCCGGTATCACTACCGGGCTCTTTATTTCAGGAAAGAAAGGTGACAAACCAGCTCTATTGGGCGGGCGCCATCATCCCCTGCCCGAGCCGCCCTCTGGCACTGGTACGCTCGGCTTCGTCAAGCACACCATCTCCGTTCTTGTCCATTTGGGTAAAGAGAGCCTCATGATGCGCCATGAACTGTTCCCTGGTCGTGTCCTGCATCGGCCTCATGTTGCCCATGTTCCCCATCTTGCCAGGCATGGCCTTGCCTGACTGCTGCATTGCCTCGTGCATCTTGGCCATGGCTGCCTCTCTCTCGGCAATCGAGAGGGTGCCATCCTTGTCACTGTCCTGCCGGGTGAAACGCTGCTCGGCTCTTTCCATAAACTGTGCCTTGGTAATGTCCCCCTTGATGAACATCAAGGGCTCATCGATGCTCTCATCGGCAGCGATGGCGAAACCGCCAAGCAGCACCATAGGCAGAAGATAAAATTTGAGCATGGCTGTCCATTCCTTAGTAAGGGTCTCGGTACGGCCGAGGCCAACTGACGATCGCCAGGGTAATCCCCGACGCCTCCTGTAGTGTAGTCCCAGGGTCATTCCAGACAGAGAGGCAGATCCCAAGGTGCACAGTCACGCTTTTCTGCCGGTGACTTTGCGTCCTATTCATGGCGATGAGGGGAGGTTTCCGTTAAAATGACGGGTTTTTGCCGTGCCTGGTTTGCCAATCCCCACCATCAGGCACTCGCAGCGTGAATCCTATGATGCCAGTGATGCAGGATCTGCCATGAACAACTACTTTCGGGTGCTGGGCGTCAAGTCCAACGCCAGCGAAAACGACATCAAGAAAGCCTATCGTCGGCTGTCGAACCAGTACCACCCCGACAAGCTGCACGGGGCCAGTGAAGAAGAGAAAGAGCAGGCAGCCATCAAGCTGCACCAGGTAAAGCAGGCCTATGAAGTGCTGTCCGATCCGAAACAGCGGGCCGCCTTTATCAAGGATTTCAACAACGTCATCGTGACCGACCCCGCCTCCGCCATGCAGGAGATGTGGGATCAGTTCTACCCCTGAAACAGCAGGCAGAAAGAGCAACTATGCAAAAGAGATGGGACCAGGCGCGGCTCAAGTCGCTGCAAAGCGATGCCAGCGAAAACATCGAATCCTACCGGGATCAGGACGACCCCAAGGGGCTGGAACAGTTCACCGACCAGATGAAGAGCCTGCTGCTGGCCGATATGAGCATGCTGGAGTTTATGCCCGAGTATCTGCCGCTGGCCCTCTATGGCCGGGTGCAGTTCCCGGCCAAGGCCAAGTCGCAGTGGAACAAGTGGCTCGCCAGTGGCGAGCAGCCAAGCTGGGACGAGTTCAAGGTGAGCGTCGGCTTCAACAACGCCGCCCTGCCGCTGGTCAAGGCGGTGCGGACCCAGAGCGAAGATCAGCTGATGGAAGCCTGCGCCGTGCTGTTCCTGCTCGACAACCCGCTGCCGCGCGGCAGCCACCGCGGCGATGACGACTATGAGCTGCGCGATGAAGAAGATGAAGACGGGGAAGATGCCGACGCCGACTACCACGGCGGCAGTGACCGCTATGGTGATGACGACGGCGATCAGGATATGTACGACGAAGTCCGTTTCTAATTGGGGCAAGGCATGAGCAACAGTCTGATAGAAATTACCGCCATCGAGATCAAAGAGCTGGCCGTTATCGAGCCGAAGCAGGCCAGCGAGAAGTTCGAGCTGATCGCCAAGACCATGTCTGACGACCAGCTGGCAGAAGTGATTGAAAACATTGATATCGTTACCCTGACCCAGATTAACGGCCAGCACGATATCTCCTTCCCCTCCATCATCTCCGAGCTGATGACCCCGGAGCGGATCCGCGACATCGTCTGCCAGCAGCCGCTCTACTGGGAAGAGGCGATCAAGAACAACGCCGACGAGCTGCAACAGCACACCTTCGACTTCCTCAACTACCTGATCCGCACCCAGGATAGCGAAGCCAAGCAGCGCGAGATCCTCGAATGCGTAGCCGAAGATCCGGCCGGCCTCTTCTACCTCGCCATCCCCTTTATCGAGTTCTATCGCGGCGATCGCTATGAAGAGGACGAAGGCTATCGCGACGTGCTGCACGCCGAAGAGGAAGATCTCGAAGAGTCCCTGCGCTACAGCGAGCGCCAGCAGAGCGAAGATGCCCACGACTATGCGCTGGATGACCCGCGCAGCCTCCTGATGCTTATTCGCGAGCTGGCCCCCGAGGTGGAGAAAGCCATCAAGGCGCTGCTGCGCAACGAGCACTCCAGCTGGGACGGCATCATCAACAAGTTTGCCGCCGAACTGGTGATGCAGGCCAAAGAGAAGAACAAGGTCGAGGAAGACGAGTACGGCGACGTCGACGACATGTTCAGCTTTCTGGATTAAGGAGCCCATTCATGCAGTTAGTCATTCGCGATGCCAACCAGGGTCCCTTTCTGACCCAGGTGCTGCGCTTTGGCCGCGACAACGAACTCTTGAGTCAGCAGCAGCTCGCCGCCATCAAGGGCAAGGCGGTGCTGATGAGCCTCAAATTCGCCGACAAGTATTACAACAAGTACAAGATGCACCTGCTGGAGCAGGCGGCCCACGACGTCATCGGCGTGGTGAGCCTCGGTCTGCAGGAGCTCTCGGCGCGGGATCCGGCCAAGGCGCTGGCGCTGCTGCAGGCGCCGGAAGGCCCCATCAAGCCGTTCCAGAAGGGCTGGTCGATGCTCATTACCGTCAGCCCCAAGCAGGCTGGCAACAGCCTCTACGGTGACGTGGATGCGCGGCTCTTGGACAAGATCTCGAGCCCGCCCGATGTGGAGGAGTGGCAAGGGTGGCAGGAGTACGAGAAGGCGCTGACCGAGCACAACAAAAGCCGCCTGATGGAGCTCATCGACCAGCACTTCTTCGCCTGCGAGAGCGACCACCCCACCATGGAGGACAAGCTGGCCGAAGCGCTGCTCTACCGCATCCTCTGCGGCAAGGGCAGTGGCGCCGCCCCGCTCAAGGTGAAGCAGGATCTCAAGCGCAAACTGGCGCGGGAGATTGAGCTCGACGAGAACTGGTACGACACCGACTACCTCGCCGCCCAGCTCGCCCTGATGCTGAGCGCGCTACCCGCCGACATGGCCGCCGCCCTGCGGCAGGAGCTGAGCCCGGGCTTTGTGCCCAACCTGCTCCACACCCTCGGCTTTGTGCGCCAGTACCAGCTGCTGCAAAAAGAGAACGCCTCGCCGGAGAAGCTCGACAACGTCGAGATGCGCGCCGGTCTCAAGCACCCGCTGCTCGGCTGGCCGCTCTACCACGACTTCTAAGGCCGCTTTCACCGCCCATCAGTCGCACCACAACGCCCGGCCCGCCGGGCGTTGTTCTATCCTCCCCTCACCCTCTCGACAGCAAAGAGAGAACACACGCAAGTCACCCCGGGGCTGTCCCTTCTCTTACCGATATTTATTCACTCAATGCCCGAAGATGAATAAACAACCTGCGATACAACGGCTTGGCGCCAGCTGCGTTTCGGGACAACAAAGTGGGACGTAGATCCCGCCACTGCGCCATAATCGGCACCAAATAGCCGACTGGATCACATCAACCGTGCCGCAACCGCGTGGTAAGCCGAGCTAAAATCACGACTCAATCACGCATAAAAAGGCGGAATAGATCAATAAAAAGCAATTAATCGCGCCGGATTAAATTTCAGGTATGGCTATTTGCACCGCTTGGCCGCTAAATGACAGACCGGCCTTCAGACCAGCATGGAAGCGCACAAGGCTAGCCGGCAGCAGACCGGCACGCTCTCAGGACGAGTAATGACTTTCTTCTCTCACAGGAGACAGACCGTGAGCGCTTCGAATCAACACCCCACCATTCCCCCCGGCTCCGGGGCGCTGTTCTTTATCCAGACCTTCTCGACCCTGGGGTTTGCCGTGCTCTACTCCACCCTGGTGCTCTACGCCACCAAGCGGCTCGGCTTTAGCGAATCCCAAGCCAATGCCATGATGGGGGTCTTCGGGGCCTTCAACTATGGCCTGCACCTGTTTGGCGGTTATCTCGGCGGGCGCTATCTCAGCAACCGCAACCTGTTCGTGATGGGGATGGTGCTGCAGGTGATCGGCTGCTACTTCATCGCCGAGATGGGGATCACCGGCCTCTACTGGGGGCTCGCCATGTTCCTTACCGGCAGCGGCCTCAACGTCACCTGCCTCAACATGATGCTGACCCAGCGCTTCGCCCCGGATGATCACCGCCGCGAGAGCGCCTTCCTGTGGAACTACGCCGGGATGAATCTGGGCTTCTTTATCGGCTTCACGGTGGCGGGCTACTTCCAGCTCACCGAGGATTACCGCACCCTGTTCCTGTTTGCGACGCTGGGCAACATCATTGCCATCATTGCCACCTTCGCCTGCTGGCCGATTCTGGCAGATATCAGCACCCCGCTGCGCCATGTCAAAGGGAGCGGCTTCTACCGCCGCATGCTGGCGGGGATCGCCATTCTGGCCATGCTGGTGCCGGCGTTGCGCCTGCTGCTGACCCACGCCAGCTTCAGCGGCAGCTTTGTGCTGATCCTGGGGGCCGTGGTGCTGGTGCTGCTCTGCGTGATGACCGCCCGTCACCCGGACGCCGCCGAGCGCAGCCGCATGGTGGCTTACCTGATCCTCGCCCTTGGCTCCCTTATCTTCTGGTCGCTCTACCAGCTGGCGCCCATGGGGCTGATGCTCTTCTCCGAGCACAACATCAACCTCAACGTGTTCGGGCTGCGGGTCGCCCCCCAGTGGATCCAGAACATCAACACCCTCGTCATCGTCATCGGTGGCCCCCTGATGGCGCTGCTGTTCAAGCGGCTGCGCGAACAGGGCTGGAATATCGATATCCCCTCCCAGTTTGCCGCCTCCCTGTTTTGCATGGGGCTCGGCATGCTGGTGCTGCCGATCGGCATCCATCTGGCGGGGGCCGACGGGCTGGTCGCCTTCAAGTGGATCGCCATCAGCTATGTGCTGCAGAGTTTTGGCGAGCTGCTGATCTCCCCCATCGGCTACGCCATGATTGGCAAGCTGGCCCCCGCCAGCCTGCAAGGCTTGATGATGGGTTGCTGGATGATGGTGACTGGCATCGCCTCGGTGCTGGCGGGCTATGTCTCCAGCGCCATGCCGCAGAATATCGGCAGCTCTCCGGTGGCCACCAACCCGGGCTACAGCTCGGTGTTCAATATGCTCGGCTGGGGCTCGATGGCGGGCGGGATCGTCCTGCTGTTGCTGATGCCCCGCCTGCGCCTGCTGATCGCCTCGAAAATCACCCCGCCACCGGCGGCGACAGCCATTCCTGTCTAATTGGATTCGGGCCAACCATTTCAGTAGCCCCTGCCAGCGCGAACGGTTGAATCGGCAATGCAGCTGATAATGCGAAGGGCCCCGCCATCATGGATGGCGGGGCCCTCTTTTTTGGCGGGATGGATGACCCTAATCTGGCTGGCGAGCCCCCGTTTAGGCTTCGTCAATCAAGCCTATGTCCCCACAGGTCTCGTTTCTCAAACATCCGATTTTGGGGTTCCCAAACGCAGCAGCTTGAGCAATCGATATAGAAAAAGTGGCTGAATAATCGTCAACACTATGGTTAGCCAAGCCAATAGAGTTATGTTGCCAAGGTGACCATCGACATTTGTTAAAATCATCGAAGAGACGACGGCAGCCGAGCCACTGAATATATGTTGAAAAACATTTTGCAATGACATGAATCCCGCCCTTTCCCAAGGCGCTGCCACTTGACTATTAACAGCAGCAACGGTGATCGTTCGGGTCGATGTAACCACCATGAATAACGTGAAAATCACTATGGTCGGCAACCAAGGCTCATGCAAAAAACCATCCCAAACAACCGCTATCGTCAATGCCCCTATCAAAATCGTCACTTTCATTGCGCCAAAACGGTCAATAAACAATCCGCCAAGCTGCATTGAAAACAGGCTAAATATACCGCCCATGACATAGTAATAACTCATATCACCACGAGGTACATCAAGGTTAAATTGAAAATAAGCAGCAATATTTGGAACCATAAGGAAGGTGCTAAAAATTGCCAACCCAATTGCCATAAACGCATTCCATACCACAGGTCGCTTCAGCATTTCCATTGATGAAAATGCTTTCTGATTCAATCCCAAGTGGGCCGTCATCTCGGGCAGCCTTGTATATACCACCACGCAGACTCCCAATCCCAAGCCACCGACAACATAGAAAGGTGCACTCCATCCTTTCAACATTGCCAGCTCCAATCCCAACGGCACACCGGCAATCGCTGACAACGAAAATGCCCCCATCACGATGGCCATCGCTCGACCACGTTGATCTATTGGTGTGGCATCCACAACGATCGCCAGAGCAATGGATGTTGCAGGGCCAGCAAACACACCGGCCAGCAAGCGGGTAAAGAATAAACTTTCCATATTCCATGCCAATGCACAGGCCCAAGTGGATAGCGAGATTCCCAACAATGTGATCAGTGCGACATGCTTTCTATCAAATCTGTCGAGATATCTGGCACATAACAACGATGATAGTGCGGCGGCCAGTGCATACCCACCACCTAAATATCCTATATAGGTTGGACTTATATTTAGTGCGCGAGATAAATCAGGCCCAAGCGGCATAATCATCATAAAATCAAGAGCACTGACCAATTGAATCAATGCGGCCAACCAAACAACGTTAAAATCCATAACCGAACTATTGTTGTGAGTTTTTTTACCCACATTATTTTTATCTAGCATCATAGTGTTTACTCTCAATCTTTAGAGATAAAAAGTATACCCACTATCACATTTTAATTTTATTCGTTAAAATGGCATGGATTATTATCAGATTAGGGATAATCAATGCGTACCGGCATGGAATTGAATGCGCTGAAGATTTTCATTGCAGTGGTTGAAAACAGCAGTTTTGTCGGGGCATCTAAAACCCTTCAAATCCCCACCTCAAATGTGAGCCGCAGTATTTCTCAATTGGAAGAAGCCTTGAACCTTCAACTGATTGAACGCTCAACCCGCCATATGAAGCTCACACAATCAGGGCAACTGCTCTATACCCGAGTAAAACCACTGCTGGAATCACTGGAGCAAACCGAGGCTGAATTGACATCACAGCAGATTCAGCTGAAAGGACCATTACGCATCTGCATCCCCAATGAGGCTGGGCCAAAACTGCTCGGTACAACCATTGCCGACTTTGCCTGCCAGCATCCTGAAATAACGATCAGCTGCATTACCAATCTCTCCGGACTTGAATCATTAAGAGAGGATTTGGACATGGCAATCATCATTCACAGAGGCAAGATGGATGACTGCGATTACATAGCCAGCCATTTGACCACCATTCCCTGTACTGTTGTTGGCTCCCCGTCATTGATCCAGAAGTGGGGACTTCCCAACCACACATCACAACTCAAAACTCTCCCCTGCATAACAACGGTGAGCGCTCTGAAAGGGATGCCTTGGCAATTTACTCGCACGAACAGTGAATTTTCCACCATTCAGGTGAATGAACACTACCGGGTCAATAGTGGCGAACTGGCGTTAAAAGCAGCAATAGCCGGTGTAGGTTTTGCCATTCTTGCCAAAGTGTCTTGTCAAGAGTTTATTGATGATGGCAGCTTGGTCGAAATTGAACTTGAGTTACCCGCCGCCCCATTGCAGTTGTTTGCTATTTATGCGAACCGCCAATATCTTCCTGCTAAAACACGTGTATTTATTGAGTTCATAAGGCAAAATATCATGAGTTATCACTAGCTAAAATCGGTAAGGCCTCTACAAGTCAAACTGACCTTTCAATATATCAAGAAGGTGATCTTACCAAACTTTATTTTTCGAGAGAATTCTACTAATAAAAATATTCCCCTCGCCATACCCCTCTCCCAAAGGAGAGGGGAAAACTCAGCAGAAACCTACTATCGAAAATGTCTGATCACGCTTCACAAATCAGATGTAAAAGGCTAAAAACACCCCTGATTTTAATCAAGTTTATTTTCCATAAAGAGAAATGGAAATACCTGTTTGTTTAAATGAATTAGGATTGCATATCCCGCTTCCATATACATACTCATTCCTATGGGATAACAATTCATCTGATTCTTTTTCAAATATGGTAAATGATACCTTTTCTTTATGAAGAACGCCTTGTTCACCAAGGACCGATATTTCCACTTGATATTCACCGCTTTGCCATTTAAAGTTTTTATCGAAGAAATCATTTACCTTTTTTAAATTATCATCACTAACACAAGGCATTGATAAAGAATTAGCATGGGGAAAACCCAAAATGTTATTCACTGGAGGTGATGGTAGTTGTGGCGACACGGGTTTTTGAAGATCCTCTCTGAGATTAGATATCAACCCCCTCAAATCCATTTGTTCTCTCCTAGACATAACTGTTTGGAAGCTAATATTCTTTCCCCAGCTCTCCCCAGGCAAAATATCAAATGGTGTAAACATTAACAATTGAGTGTCAGTCTGAGAGTTCCAAAAACCGAGAGATGTTAACTGGAATTGGTCAGAACCATTACACTTCAGCTCTAGATCAATTCTTTTTACTGATACAGGTTGGCCACCTGTATTTTTCAAGATAAGATACCAATTTAAGTTAGGATAACCAATGAAATGATTTAAAAAAACCTGATTCATTTTATTTAAAGATAACTTACCTTTAAATACCTTAGATTTAATTTTAGGCCAGACATTCATTAAAAATGATATCCACGCCACGACTGCAGACCAAAAGCGCCAATCTGAATACCATATTATTTCTTCCATTAATCCTCCATATTAATAAGTAAGCAAGAGGAAAAACCTCTTGCTTATATTCACATAATTTCATCCGTTGATGTAGGAACGTCAATCTCGATACGATCGACCCGCTGCAAACCGCGGGGCAACTTGGCGCCTCGGCGACCGCGCTCGCCGCGGTAGTAGTCGAGATCGGACGGTTTGAGGGTGAGCTTGCGCTTGCCGGCAAACAGGGTGACCGACTGGCCCTGCGGGATGACGGCAGCCATCACCACAAACTCCTCCCGCGCCTTCACGCGAGCCGACGGAATGCTGATCAGCTTGTTGCCCTTGCCCTTGCCAAGCACCGGCAGGGTGTTCATCGGGAACAGCAGCATCCGCCCCTCGTTGGAGATGGCCATGCAGAGATCGGTCTCCGGTGAGCCAATCTTCTGGGGTGCCATCACCAGACCCCCTTCCGGCACGGTGAGCAGCGCCTTGCCGTTCTTGTTCTTGCCGATCAGGTCGTCATAGGTGCAGACAAAGCCGTAACCGGCGTCGCTGGCGATCAGATACGGCTCGCCTTCGTTGCCCATCACCAGATGACGCACCTCTTCACCGGCACCCAGCGCAAAGCGGCCGGTGAGCGGCTCGCCCTGACTGCGGGCGGAGGGCAGAGTGTGCGCCTCCAGCGAGTAGGTGCGGCCAAAGCTCGACAGGAACACCGCCTGCTGGTTGCTGCGGCCAAAGGCGTGGGTGAGGTAGTTGTCTCCCGCCTTGTAGGAGAGCCCCTCAACATCCACGTCGTGGCCCTTGGCGGCGCGCACCCACCCCTTGTCGGAGAGGATGACGGTGACCGGCTCGCTCGGCACCAACTCTTTCTCGGTCAGCGCCACGGCGGTGGCCCGCTCCACCAGCGGGGTGCGGCGATCGTCGCCGTACTTCTCGGCATCGGCCAGCAGCTCTTTCTTGAGCAGGGTGTTGAGGCGACGCTCGGAGCCCAGAATAAGCTCCAGCTTGTCACGTTCTTCGGCCAGTTCGTTCTGTTCGGCGCGCAGCTTGAACTCTTCGAGCTTGGCCAGATGGCGCAGTTTCAGCTCGAGGATCGCTTCGGCCTGGGTCTCGGTAATGTTGAAGCGCTCCACCATCACCTTGCCCGGCTCATCCTCGGTGCGGATGATCTCGATCACCTCGTCGATGTTGAGGTAGGCGATCAGCAAGCCTTCGAGGATATGCAGGCGAGCCAGCACCTTGTCGAGGCGGAATTGCAGGCGGCGACGCACCGTCTCGCGGCGGAACTGGATCCACTCGCTGAGGATGGTCTTGAGGCACTTCACCTGCGGCCGGTTGTCGAGGCCGAGGATGTTGAGGTTGACCCGGTAGTTCTTCTCCAGATCCGTGGTGGCGAACAGGTGGGCCATCAGCCCCTCTACATCCACCCGGTTGGAGCGCGGCACGATCACCAGACGGGTCGGGTTCTCGTGGTCAGATTCATCCCGCAGATCGGTGACCATCGGCAGCTTTTTCGCCACCATCTGGGCGGCGATCTGCTCCATGATCTTGGCGCCGGAGGCCTGATGGGGCAGCGCTGTGATGACGATGTCGCCATCCTCCTCGCTCCAGACCGCCCGCTGCTTGATGGAGCCCTTGCCGGTCTCGTAGATTTTGCGGATATCGTCGCGCGGGGTGATGATCTCGGCGTTGGTCGGGTAGTCCGGCCCCTGAATGTGCTGCATCAACACATCGAGCCCCGCATTGGGATTGTCGAGCAGCTCGGCACAGGCGTAGGCCACTTCCCGCGCGTTGTGGGGCGGGATGTCGGTCGCCATGCCCACCGCGATACCGGTCACCCCGTTGAGCAGGATGTGCGGCAGACGGGCGGGCAGCACCACCGGCTCCTTCATGGTGCCGTCGAAGTTCGGCGTCCACTCCACCGTGCCTTGCCCCAGCTCGGAGAGCAGCAGCTCGGAGAAGCGCGACAGCCGCGCCTCGGTATAACGCATGGCAGCGAAGGATTTGGGATCATCCGGCGCACCCCAGTTACCCTGACCATCCACCAGCGGGTAGCGGTAGGAGAAGGGCTGGGCCATCAGCACCATGGCTTCATAACAGGCGCTGTCGCCGTGGGGGTGGTACTTACCCAGCACATCACCCACGGTACGGGCGGATTTCTTGTGCTTGGACAGCGCCGACAGACCCAGCTCGCTCATGGCGTAGATGATGCGCCGCTGCACCGGTTTGAGGCCATCGCCAATATGCGGCAAGGCCCGATCCATGATGACGTACATGGAGTAGTTCAAGTAAGCCTGTTCGGTAAAGGTGCGCATTGGCTGGCGCTCTACCCCGTCCAGACTGAGCTCGATAGCATCACTCATATGTTTTTCTCTTGCTATGGCGCGCCCCAGGAGGGCACGCCTGAAATGCGGGTCGGCAGGTGACCGACGGCTTAGATGATGGCGAGGTTGCCCTTCTCTTCCAGCCATTCGCGGCGATCGCTCGCCCGCTTCTTGGCCAGCAGCATGTCCATCAGCTGCAGAGTCTCGTCAGCCGCATCCCCTTCACTCTCTCCTGCCGGATCCATGGTGAGCTGCACCAGACGGCGGGTGTTGGGATCCATGGTGGTTTCCCGCAGCTGTTTCGGGTTCATCTCACCCAGGCCCTTGAATCGGGTCACCATCACCTTGCCCTTCTTCTTCTCGGCTTCGACCCGCTGCAGCACGCCGTTCTTCTCGTCCTCGTCGAGGGCGTAGTAGACCTCTTTACCGATATCGATCCGGTAGAGGGGCGGCATGGCGACATACACATGGCCCTTCTCCACCAGCGCGCGGAAGTGCTTCACAAACAGGGCACAGAGCAGAGTGGCGATGTGCAGACCGTCCGAGTCCGCATCCGCGAGGATGCACACCTTGCCGTAGCGCAGGCCACTGAGGTCGTTGGAGTCGGGATCAAGACCGATGGCGACCGAGATGTCGTGCACTTCTTGCGAGGCGAGCACCTGACCGGCCTCCACCTCCCAGGTGTTCAGGATCTTGCCGCGCAGCGGCATGATGGCCTGAAACTCGCGATCCCGCGCCTGCTTGGCACTGCCACCCGCGGAGTCACCCTCCACCAGGAACAGCTCGCCCTGCATGGGGTCGGCGCAGCCACAGTCGGTCAGCTTGCCGGGCAGCGCCGGGCCTTGGGTAATCTTCTTGCGCACCACCGTCTTGGCGGCACGCATCCGGCGCTGGGCGCTGGAGATGCAGAGCTCGGCGATCTGCTCCGCCAGCTCGGTGTTGCTGTTCAGGTAGAGGCTGAAGGCATCCTTCACCACGCCGGAGACGAACGCCGAGCTCTGGCGGGAGGAGAGGCGCTCCTTGGTCTGACCGGCGAACTGCGGATCCTGCATCTTGATGGAGAGGATGTAGGCGCAGCGATCCCAGATATCTTCCGGGGTCAGCTTGACCCCGCGCGGCAGCAGGTTGCGGAACTCGCAGAACTCGCGCATGGCGTCGAGCAGGCCCTGACGCAGACCGTTGACGTGAGTACCGCCCTGCGCGGTGGGAATGAGGTTCACATAGGATTCGGCGAGGCATTCGCCCCCTTCCGGCAACCAGCAGAGCGCCCAGTCCACCGCCGACTGTTCGGAGCTGAAGGAGCCGATAAAGGGCTGCTCCGGCAGGCAGGTGAACTGCTTGACCGCGTCGATCAGGTAATCCTTGAGGCCATCTTCGTAGCACCACTCCAGCTTGATGCCGGTGTTCTTGTCGAGGAACTTGATGGTGAGGCCGGGGCAGAGTACGGCCTTGGCTTTGAGCAGGTGCTCCAGCTTGGTGACCGAGAATTTGGGCGAATCGAAGTAGCTCGCCTGCGGCCAGAAGCGCACCCGGGTGCCGGTATTGCGACGACCGCAGGTACCGGTGATGGTCAGCTCCTGCACCTTCTCGCCACGCTCGAAGGCGATGTCGTAGACCTGACCGTCGCGACGTACCGTCACCTCGACCCGATCGGAGAGGGCGTTTACCACCGAAATACCCACCCCGTGCAGACCGCCGGAGAACTGGTAGTTCTTGTTGGAGAACTTGCCGCCCGCGTGCAGCTTGCAGAGGATCAACTCCACCCCGCTGACACCCTCTTCCGGGTGGATATCGACCGGCATGCCGCGGCCGTCGTCGATCACCTCGAGGGACTGGTCTTCATGCAGGATCACCTCCAGATTGCGGGCGTGACCTGCCAGCGCTTCATCGACGCTGTTGTCGATGACCTCCTGGCCGAGGTGGTTGGGCCGGGTGGTGTCGGTATACATGCCGGGGCGGCGACGCACCGGTTCAAGGCCATTGAGGACCTCAATGGCATCCGCATTGTATTGAGTAGACATGGAGGGCCTTGCGAATTGACGTTTGGAGGGAATCTTAACTGCTAGGCGGGGGTAGAACAAACTCCCCGCACCGAAAGCTTGATCTGGAGAAGAACAAGCAGGGCGAGACCGCCCTTATTGACTCAAACCTGACTATAACCCGAGGAAACGGATGATCTGGGCGGGGTAGCGCTCGAACGCAACAAAGGCATGGTTGCCACCGCACTCCAGCGAGAGGCGGGCAAAGCGGTATTCATCCAGCGCCTTGCGATAGTCGAGCACCTCATCCCCCTGCTGTTGCAGGATCCAGAGCCGCTCCGGCGCCGTCACCGGTACCGCCAGTGCCCGCAGCTCATCCATATGTTCAGGCCGCAGTTCGTACTGCTCACCCGTATAGGGATTGGTCTGGGGGCCAAGGTAGTCGCAAAGCAGCTCGTGCGGGCGCACCGCCGGATTGATCAGCGCCGCGCGGCAGCCGTACTGCTCGCTGACCCGGGTCGCCATAAAGCCACCGAGGGAGCTACCCACTGCGCCGAGCTTGAATTCGCTACCATAGCAGCTCTGCAAATTGGCAATAGTCTGTTCGATAGCTGCCCAAGCCGCCGCTGGCGTATTGGGCTGAGCCGGAATGATCACCTCGATATCCGGCCGATTGGCGGCCACCCAGGCAGCCATCTGCTGGGCCTTGGCGGAGCCCGGTGAGGAGTTGAAACCGTGCAGATAAAGGAGAACCGACTTCATGGAATGCGCTCCTCAATAACCGGTAGCGTTGGGGTCGGGCACAAACTGCCCCACCGGCAGGCGCCACACCTCGCTGGCCACCCGCCCATCCGGATAGAGGGTCAGATAGCGCCAGCCCGGGCCGGATTCATCCAGCGCGAAGCCATCAGAGAGCGGTTTGAACTGAATGCAAGTCGATGGGCTGGCAATCAGCCGCACCCCGCGGTGCACCTCGTCAAACTCCTGATGAACGTGGCCGAACAGGATGGTCTTCTGCTGCGGATGACGGGCCAGTACGGCAAACAGGTCATCGGCATTCTTGAGATTGTGCTGATCCAGCCAGGCGCAGCCCACCGGCACCGCCTGATGGTGCAGGGTGATAAGGGCGTGGCGATCAGGATATTGGCGCAGGGCGCGGTCGAGGGCGGCCAGCTGGTGATCGCCAATCATGCCGTGGGGTTTGCCGCGCACCTGAGTGTCGAGCAGGATCACCTGCCAGTGGTCGCCCACCAGCAGCTTGGATTCACTGATCCCGGCGGCATGGAGATATTCGGTCATCAGCGGGCTGTCATCGTGATTGCCCGGCAGCCAGTAGATGGGGCGGCCAAGAGGCGCCATCATGGAGGCGAAACGCTGATAGGATTCCGGGCTGTGATCCTGCGACAGATCGCCGGTCGCCAGAATCACCTCGTAGGGGTGTTCATTGGCCTGCACCTGTTCCAGCACGGCGGCCAGACTCTCTGCGGTGCGCACAGCCAACAGCCGCCCTTCGGCACTCGCGAAGAGGTGGGTGTCGGTAATTTGCAACAGGCGCACACTGCCGTCCTGCGCCTGGGGGAGCTCTGTTTCCAAAATCACGCTTCTTTTTATTTGTTCAACTGGAGATATTGATCGGGCTGGTACCATGTCTGAGACAAAATTTTAGCCATTCGGCCAGAAACAGATTTACCTGCTCCTTTTCGTCCCGCTGGTGCATCTTTTTATTGGGATAATCATAACGTGGTTGCAAACGGGAAATCTGTTGCGCTGCACACACTTCCGCCATCCGCACATCATGATACAAACGAATCTCTATCTGAGCTTGTAAATATTCGGGCAATTCGGGGTTGTGCTGGCTCAGGATCACCTGATTGGTGAAGCGACTCTCGCCAATGATGGTGAGCTGGAACTGCAGATCGTTGCCGACCCGATAGCGGCGCTCGGCGCCGACTTCCCCATCTGGCGGCAGCAGTTTCATCAACGCCATGTAATTGACCTCGCAGGTACGCTGCAAGGACATCAGATCAGGAACATAGCGCCTGCTCTGTTGCAGGGTCAGCGCCACCTCAGCGATCCGCCAGCCAGCGGGCGCGCAGCTCGCCATGGTTGAGGGCCAACCACTGCAGGGCAATGACCGAGGCCGCATTGTCGATACGTCCCTCTTTGAGCCAGGCGTAGGCCTGTTCGCGGCTCACCACGTGCACCCGGATATCCTCGCCCTCATCCGCCAGCCCGTGCAGTCCCTCGGCCTTGCTGGCATCCACCTCGCCCACAAAGACCTCGATCCGCTCGGTGCTGCCGCCCGGGCTCACCAGATAGCTGATGGCATGCTCGCAGCGGGCCACCTCGATACCGGCCTCTTCCACCGCTTCGCGACGCACCACCGCCTCGGCGGTCTCACCTTCGTCGATGATGCCGGCTACCAGCTCCAGCAGCCAGGGGGTCGGGCTGGTCTCCATGGCGCCGATACGGAACTGCTCCACCAGCACGATCTGGTCGCGCACTGGATCATAGGGCAGCAGTGCGGCAGCATGGCCCCGCTCGAACAGCTCGCGCACGATGGGCTGATTCCAGCCGCCAGCAAATAACCGATGCTGCAAACGATAGACATTCACCTTGAAGAAGCCGTTATATCCAGCTGATTTTTCAATGATTTTCACATCATCGGCGGCGTAATGCCGATCTTGCGGCAAGGGTTGCTGCGACATCCGGGGCTCCCGTCAGCTTGACTTGTATCAGTTTGACCATAAAATCCGAGGAACATGAATGAACGTTCATTCACTCGGCGTGCCATGGTAATGAGGGGTGGATTTTAGCAGCCACAGACCATTTGGCTAGGCGCGCGGGGAGAAAACTGCGTCCGGTTCTTGACGTTCCCGTCACCGGACCTGAGACTCTTAGCATTAAATTTTGCTTATAGTAGAGTGATTAAGCTGCAATCAAGCTTGGTCGGTGACAATATTTGCCTCTCCAGCAACCAGTTTGGGTTACTACATAAGGTTAAAACGATCTATGAAAAGAACACTTTTGTCAGTCATGGTGTTGCTGGGCGTCAGTGCCGGTGCCCATGCCGAAAACCTGCTCGACATCTACCAGCAAGCCCAGATCAAAGACCCGCAGTTGCTGCAGTCCAAAGCCGTTCGCGACCAGGCCTTCGAGAAGATCAACGAATCCCGTGCCCCTCTGCTGCCCCAGATCGATCTGGGTGCCGGGCTCAATTATCTGCAAAACAAGAACGATACCCAGAGCAATACCAACGCCAAGGGTGAGGTGACGCTGTCGCAATCCCTCTATCGTCGCAGTAACTGGGTCAATCTGGATATCAGCGAGAAGCAGGCCACTCAGTCAGATGTCGCCTACAACCTCGAAATCCAGAACCTGATGGTGCGCACCGCCAAAGCCTACTTTGATGTGCTCAAGGCGATGGATACCCTGGAGTTCGTCCGTGCCAACAAGGTTGCGGTAGAGCGTCAGCTGGAGCAAACCCAGCAGCGTTTCGAAGTGGGCCTGACCGCCATCACCGACGTCCATGAAGCAGAAGCCTCTCGCGACCAGGCGCTGGCTGACGAGATCAATGCAGAAAACTCGCTGGACAACAGCTACGAGACCCTGCGCGAGCTGACCGGTGTTGATCACCGCAATCTGGACGTGCTGAACACCGATCGTTTCAGCCCGCAGAAGACCGCCTTCGGCTCCGACAAGTGGCTGGAGCTGGCGCTGGACAAAAACCTGCAACTGCACAGTGCCCGCATCAGCAAGGACATTGCCAAGGAGCAGATCGATCTGGCCAAAACCGGCCATGAGCCGACGCTGGATCTGGGTGCCGGACTGCAAACCAGCAATACCGATTACAAGCTGGATAGTATTCAGAGCGGCGGCAATGACAATCAGGCCAATATCGGTCTGACCTTCAAGCTGCCCATCTACAGCGGTGGCGCCACCAGCTCTAAGGTGAAACAGGCTCAATACAACTACGTGGCGGCCAGCGAACTGCTGGAGAAGAACTTCCGCTCGGTGCAGAGCACAGTGCGCTCCTCCTACAACAACGTGAACGCCAGCATCGGCTCGGTGCGCGCCTACAGCCAGTCTGTGGTCTCCGCCGACAGCGCCCTGAAGGCGACCGAAGCCGGTTACGAAGTGGGTACCCGTACCATCGTCGACGTGCTGGACTCCACTCGCAAGCTGTACGAGGCCAAGCAGAAGCTCTCCGAAGCCCGTTACAACTACATTCTCAATATCCTGAGCCTGAAACAGGCTGCCGGTATTCTGGAAGCGCAGGATCTGGTGGAAGTAAACCAGGGTCTAATGCCTGCCACGGCAAAAGCCAAAGGCTAATAGCCGCTATCGGACATGAAAAAGGCGACCGCAAGGTCGCCTTTTTGTTATCCGTATTTCTGTCGGCTTGCTACCGCCGATAGCGAGCCCCGCCAGATTGCGGGGCCAGCTGAACGTTAGCCGCGCTCGCGGATCGTCTTGATGATGTCGGTGGTGGAGCAGCCATCCTCGAAGTTGAGAACGCGCACCTCACCGCCGTTGGCGGTCACTTCGGCGTAACCGGCGATATCTTCCGGCTTGTAGTCACCCCCCTTGACCAGCAGATCCGGCAGGATCTCGGCGATCAGACGCTGCGGGGTATCTTCACCAAACGGCACTACCCAATCCACCGCGCCCAGCGCAGCCAGCACCGCCATGCGACGCTCGGTCGGGTTGACCGGACGACCCGGCCCTTTCAGACGGCGAACCGACTCGTCGGTATTGACCGCCACGATCAGGCGATCCCCCAACTTGCCGGCGTTGGCCAGATAGGAGACATGGCCGGCGTGCAGGATGTCGAAGCAACCGTTGGTCATCACCACCTTCTCGCCACGCAGACGGGCGGCACGAACCGCCACTTTCAGCTGGGCTTCGGACATGACGCCGAAGCCTGTCTCCTGCTCGGTGTAGAGGGCGTTGGCCAGCTCGACCGGGCTAACGGTAGAGGTACCCAGCTTGCCGACCACGATACCGGCGGCGGTATTGGCCAGCGCACAGGCTTCATCCAGGCTCTTGCCTGCCGCCAGCGAGGTGGCGAGGGTCGAGATGACGGTATCACCGGCACCGGTCACATCATAAACCTCGTGGGCCTGAGCCGGCAGATGCAGCTCCGGCTGACCTTCGCGGATCAGGGTCATGCCGTTCTCGGAACGGGTGACCAGCAGGGCATCCAGCTCGAAACGCTTGACCAGATCCAACCCCTTGGCGACCAGCTCCTCTTCGCTCTTCACCTTGCCTACCACAGCCTCGAACTCGGACATGTTGGGGGTCAGCAGGGTGGCACCGCGATACTTCTCGAAGTCGGTCCCCTTGGGGTCGACCAGCACCGGAATACCGGCGGCTCGGGCGCGCTGGATCATGCCGGGCACGTCGTTGAGAGCACCCTTGCCGTAGTCGGAGAGGATCATCACGTCGCTATTCGGCAGCGCCTGCTCCACCTTGCTCATCAGCAGGGTGGCATCGACGGAGTGGAAGGGCTCTTCAAAGTCCAGACGCAGCAGCTGCTGGTTGCGGGACAGCACCCGCAGCTTGGTGATGGTCGGGAAGTCGGCCAGACGAACGAAATCACAGGCCACCTTGACGCCAGCCATCTGGCCAGCCAAGGCATCGGCAGCCTCGTCCTGACCGGTCAGGCCAAGCAGCACGGCGTGGGCGCCCAGCGCAGCGGAGTTGAGGGCCACGTTGGCCGCGCCACCGGGACGCTCCTCAATGTGTTCAACCTTGACCACGGGCACCGGCGCCTCGGGGGAGATCCGACCGGTAGGGCCATGCCAGTAACGGTCCAACATGACATCGCCAACGACCAGAACGCGGGCTTTTTCAAAATCGGGCAGGGTGATCTTCATCTGTATCGACTCTCAAAACCTGAAAAATCAGCGGGCGATTTTATCACACTCTTTTATCCGGTGTAGAAAAAGCCGACCGCAGTTGCCGCCGCTGTCACGCTAACCGGACGCAGGCTACCCCTCTGACCAGCACACAGCCATTCGCCCCCGCCCCCCCTTTTCGGCTAGAATCCCCCGATTGTGTTTGCGAACAAGAGATTAGCCATGGCCCATGACAACGCTCCCCGCCTCGAGCCCCGCCTGTTTCATCCCCGTTACTGGGCCAGCTGGTTCGGCCTCGGCCTGCTCTGGCTGCTGACCCTGCTGCCGTGGCGCAGCCAGATGTGGCTGGGCCGTCAGCTCGGTCGCCTCGCCGCCAGGATATTGAAGTCCCGGGTCAAGATTGCCCGTCGCAATCTGGAGCTGGCCATGCCCGAGCTGACCCGGGATGAGCGGGAGAAACTGCTTAAGGCAAACTTTGAGAGCGTGGGCTGCGCCGTGTTCGAGGTGGGGATCGCCTGGTTCTGGCCAGACTGGCGGATGCGCAACCTGATGAAGGTGGAAGGGGAAGAGCACGTCATCGCCGCCATGGAAAAAGGTCAGGGCATGCTGCTGCTCTCCTGCCACTTCCTGACGCTGGAACTCAACGCCCGCTGTTTCGGGCTGGTACGGCCAGGGGTCGGCGTCTATCGCCCCAACACCAACCCGGTGCTGGAGTATGCCCAGTATCACGGTCGCTGCGCCTCCAACAAATATCTGGTAGACCGGATGGACGTGAAGGGGATGATCAAGGCGCTACGCAACGGTGACGCCCTCTGGTACGCGCCGGATCACGACTATGGCTCCCACGCCAGCGTGTTCGTGCCCTACTTCGCGGTGGAGCAGGCGGCCACCATCACTGGCACCGCCACTCTGGCGCGGGTGAAGAACACCGTCACCCTGCCTTGCTACAACATCCGCACCAGCGAGGGTTACACCCTGCATATCGGGGCGCCCCTCGCCGACTACCCCAGCGGTGATGACATGGTCGATGCGGCTCGCGCCAACCGCGAGATTGAAGCCGCGGTGCGCAAGGCGCCGGAGCAGTACATGTGGCTCCATCGCCGCTTCAAGACCCGCCCCTCCCCCGAGGATGCAAGCTTCTACTAAGCGGTAACACTCCCGACTAGGGCCAGATCGCCAAAACCGACAAACCGCCTGCTGGCGGTTTGTTTTTATCTGCTGTCTGACCTGCGCGGCAAAGAAGCGCTCCGAACATCTGCCGCTCGATAACATCCTGCATGTTGGCGCCCATTCCCATCGGCCAGCAGCAAAAGAGACCTCATCACCAACCGTAAAAACTGAAAGCGGGTTACAAATTTATTGATTCATTGGTAAGCAATGGAGTATTTCGATAGATCCATCGCCACTACCCACTGATGAGTAATTGAGTGATTTGTCCCATTCGAATACAAAAATTGAATTTGTGACGAGAATCACTATTGAACAAGAGAGCCATAAAGTAACTTTAGTGATTTGAGTCACAAAAAATGACCATGCAAAACAGAAAAGATCGAAATGTAGCCGAATTACAGCATGGGAATGTGATGCAGGTCACTGGTTATGGAGGGGGTATCGCTGGGTATCTGAGAGCTGGATCACAAGACACCCCGTTTTCAGCCTAATTTGATCGCGAGCTGGTAGATTGAAGTTGCTTAGACGACCGGGATGGAGGTTCGGCAAAACCGGCCATCCCGAACTACCACTTTTAATCAAACAGGCTTAAAACGGGGTCCCGACATGTTATCACCGGATACCAAAGTCAAGATACAGAATTTTGGACGCTTCCTGTCCAATATGGTCATGCCCAACATAGGCGCCTTCATCGCCTGGGGCTTTATTACCGCCCTCTTTATCCCCACCGGCTGGCTGCCCAATGAAACCTTGGCCAAGCTGGTCGGCCCCATGATCACCTACCTGCTGCCGCTGCTGATTGGCTACACCGGCGGCAAGCTGATGGGCGGTGATCGTGGCGGCGTGGTCGGTGCCATCACCACCATGGGCGTCATCGTGGGTACCGACATCCCCATGTTTATGGGAGCCATGATGGTCGGCCCGCTCGGTGGCTGGGCCATCAAGCGCTTCGACAAGGCGATGGACGGTCGCGTCAAGAGCGGCTTCGAGATGCTGGTCAACAACTTCTCCGCCGGCCTTATCGGCATGCTGCTGGCGATCCTCGCCTTCTTCGTGATTGGCCCCTTCGTCAAGGTGCTCTCCGGCCTGCTGGCCGGTGGCGTCGGCTTCTTGGTGGAAAACCACATGCTGCCGCTCACCTCCATCTTCGTCGAACCGGCCAAGATCCTGTTCCTCAACAACGCCATCAACCACGGCATCTTCTCGCCGCTGGGGATCCAGCAGGCGACCGAGCACGGTAGCTCCATCTTCTTCCTCATTGAAGCGAACCCGGGCCCGGGCATGGGTGTGCTGCTGGCCTACATGGTGTTCGGCCGTGGTGCCGCCAAGCAGTCCGCGGCTGGCGCCTCCATCATTCACTTCTTCGGCGGCATCCACGAGATCTACTTCCCGTACGTGCTGATGAACCCGCGCCTCATTCTGGCGGTGATCGCCGGTGGCATGACTGGGGTCTTTACCCTGACCCTGTTCAATGCAGGTCTGGTCTCACCCGCCTCACCGGGCTCCATCTTCGCCGTGTTGTTGATGACGCCGAAAGCCTCCCTGATCGGGGTCGCCCTCTCCATCATCAGCGCGACTCTGGTCTCCTTCCTGGTCGCCGCCGTGTTCGTCCGCGCCCAGCAGCCGGAAGCTGACGAGGCCGATGCCCTCGGTGAAGCCACTCGCAAGATGAAAGCCATGAAGGGCGGCAAACCCGAAACCGCAGCGGCCAAGAAGCCGGGCGGCGAACTGATGGCGGTACGCAATATCGTGGTCGCCTGCGATGCGGGCATGGGCTCCAGCGCCATGGGCGCAGGCATGCTGCGCAAACGGGTGCAGGCCGCCGGGCTCGATATCAGCGTCACCAACCGCGCCATCGATCAGCTCGACGATCAGGTGGATTGGGTCATTACCCACAAGGATTTGACCGAACGGGCCCGTCGCCATGCGCCGAACGCTCACCATATTTCCCTGACCAACTTCCTCGACAACGGCCTCTATCAGGAGCTGGTACAGAGCCTGACTCAGGCCGCCAACGATGATGTCGCCAACCCGCAACTGCTGGTGGCCGCCAACGATGACAGCTACGAGCCGCAAGCGGCCGAAGTCTTTACCCTGAGCCGTCATGACGTGCATCTGGGACTGAAAGCCGACAGCAAGGAGGCCGCCATCCTGACCGCAGGCCGACTGCTGGCGGAGCGCGGCTACGTGGCCCCCGACTACGTCAACGCCATGCTGGAGCGCGAACAGCTGGTCTCCACCTACCTCGGCGAATCCATCGCCGTGCCCCACGGCACCATCGCCGCCAAGGAGTTTGTGAAGCGTACCGGCATCGTCATCTGCCAGTACCCGGCCGGGGTCGCCTTTGGCGAAGCCGCCGATGAAGTAGCGCGGCTGGTGATCGGCATCGCCGCCCGCAACGACGAACACATGCAGGTAATAACCCGCCTGACCAATGCACTGGATGAACCCGGTCTCATCGACCGACTGGCCAGCACCACGGATCCCCAGGCCTTCCTGGATCTGCTGGGTGCCGAACAGGCTGCGTAATCATCTTTCATCGTCTTTGGTTCAAGAGGTTAATATCATGAAAACATTGCATTTTGGTGCTGGTAACATCGGTCGCGGCTTTATCGGCAAAGTGCTGGCGGATGCCAGCCATCAGGTCACCTTCGCCGACGTCAACGACACTCTGATCGATCAGCTCAACCACCGCCAGGAGTATAAGGTCCACGTGGTGGGTGCGGATCAGAAGCTGGATGTGGTGCGCAACGTGGCGGCGGTGAGCTCCGCCGGTCACGAGGTGATCGCCCGTATCATCACCGCCGATCTGGTCACCACGGCAGTGGGCCCCAACATTCTGGACAAGATTGCCAGTACCCTGGCCAAGGGGCTGCAGGCCCGCTTCGATGCCGGCAACCTGACACCGCTGAACGTCATCGCCTGTGAAAACATGGTGCGCGGTACCAGCCACCTCAAGCGGGAGGTACTCAAGTACCTGCCGGTCGCGTATCATGCCACGCTCGAATCCTGTATCGGCTTCGTCGACTCGGCGGTGGATCGCATCGTACCGCCCGCCGCGGCTGCCAACGATGATCCGCTGGAAGTGACGGTCGAGAGCTTCAGCGAGTGGATCGTCGACCAGACCCAGTTCAAGGGGGAGCTGCCACAGGTGGCGGGCATGGAGCCCACCGACAACCTGATGGCCTTCGTCGAGCGCAAGCTGTTCACCCTCAACACCGGCCACATCGTCACCGCCTACCTCGGCAAGCTGCGGGGCTACCACACAGTGCGCGAGGCGATCGAAGATCCGGTGATCCGCAGCAAGGTACGCCGCGCCATGGAGGAGAGCGGTGCCGTGCTGGTGAAACGCTACGGCTTCGACCCGCGTCTGCACGCCGCCTACATCGAGAAGATCCTGGCCCGCTTCGCCAACCCCTATCTGGTGGACGAGATTGACCGGGTCGGTCGTCAGCCACTGCGCAAGCTGGCGGCGGGGGATCGACTGGTGAAGCCGCTGCTGGGCACCCTGGAGTACGGCCTGCCGAGCGATCAGTTGCAGGAAGGGATCGCCGCGGCGCTCCACTATCGCAATGCCGATGACCCGCAGGCAGTGGAGTTGCAAGCCCTGCTGGCGGAGCTTGGCCCGGCCAAAGCGCTGGCCCGCGTTACCGGACTGGATGAAGAGAGCGAGGTGGTTCGCGCCATCGTCGCCCGTTACGAAACCCTGTAATGAACCTGCTTGCGGCGCATTCAGCCACCACTGATAGCGCGCCAAGCGCTTGAATGGCAAGGGAATGTGCCCCATATGATAAAAACCGGGAGAGAGGCCCACTCTCTCCCTGTCAGCTGGACCCAATGCACCTATGACCACACACCAGGAAGATGAAGTACTGGAACGACTGAATGAGCAGGATGGCCCCCGCGGCTTCTTTCTCGAAGCCGTGACCATCCTGGAAGAGGCGGTCGACTCCCTGATGCGACGCGCGTTCCGTCAGGAGGAGTATGCCGTCAAATACGCCATCGAACCCCTGCTCAACCAGAGCGGACCCCTCGGCCAGCTGGAGGTGCGCCTCAAGCTCATCTTCGCCCTCGGCCTCATCTCCCTCGAGCGCTATCAGGATATCGAAGCCTATATCAAGATCCGCGACTTTCTGGTGCGCGACCCCAAGGATTACCGCTTCAGCGACAAGCCGATCCGCGATCTGCTCGACCGCCTGCACGGGGTCAATCAGGGCGGCATGATGAAGCTGGAGCCCCCCGCCAGCGAAGAGGATTGGGCCTTCTACCAGATGCAGCTCAACCGGCTCGATCAGATGGTGCGCTCCGCACTGGTACTGGCGCTGGCCGACTGTGTCGGCGAGCTCCACAAGGAGAGCCCCATCTAATCCAGCCCCAAGGCCACCCCATCACCACGGTTGGCGTCTGGCTGGCGCCCTGCACACCACCGCCAGCCACCATGACGCCGACTGTCGCACATCTCCCCATCCCGGCCATGATGCACGCTCCTTCAGGTGTCAATCTGACCAACTTAGCCACTACACTAGCTCCATACTCACTGCCTGAATCGAGGTCTGCATGATTGCCCTCTCTCTGGCCGGGATCGCCCTGGTCTCCGTGCTGGCCCAATGGCTTGCCTGGTCGCTGCGGGTACCCGCCATCCTGTTTCTGCTGCTCACCGGCCTGACTCTGGGCCCGGTCAGCGGCCTGCTCGACCCCGATGCCCTGCTCGGGGATCTGCTGTTTCCGCTGGTCTCCCTGTCGGTGGCCATCATCCTGTTCGAGGGGGCACTGACCCTCCATCTGGCCGAGCTCAAGGGGATCGGCAAGGTGGTGCGCAATCTCTGCTCCACCGGCATGCTGGTCAGTTTCGCCGTCATCGGCAGCGCCGGTTACTTCCTGCTGGGGCTGGACTGGCGGGTTGCCACCATGCTCGGCGCGGTACTGGTGGTAACGGGCCCGACGGTGATCGCCCCCATGCTCAACGTGATCCGCCCCACCCGGGAGGTGGACCGCATCCTGCGCTGGGAGGGGATCGTCATCGACCCCATCGGCGCCCTGTTTGCGGTGCTGGTGTTCGAGGCGGTGCGCCTCGGCAGTCAGGGGGATCTCATCAGCCATACCCTGCTGGCGCTGGGCAAGACAGTGCTGGTCGGTTCCCTGATCGGGGTGGCGGCGGGCTGGCTCACCACCCTGCTCATTCGCAAGGACTGGCTACCGGTCAGCCTGCACAAGTTCGGCGTGCTGGCGCTGGTGCTGGTCACCTTCAGCCTCTCCAACTGGCTGAGCCACGAGTCCGGCCTGCTGGCGGTGACCGTGTTCGGTATCTGGCTCGCCAATCAGGAGGGGCTGGACCTAGAGGAGGTGCTGGCGTTCAAGGAGGATCTCGCGGTCATCCTTATCTCCAGCCTGTTTATCCTGCTGGCAGCGCGCCTCGATCTGGCCCAGCTCTGGCAACTCGGCCCCATGGTGCTGGCGCTGCTCTGCGTGGTGCAATTCGTGGCGCGTCCGCTCTGTATTCTGGTCTCGACCTGGGGCTCGGATCTCTCCTGGCGAGCTCGCGCCCTGCTGAGCTGGATCGCCCCGCGTGGCATAGTCGCGGCGGCAGTCAGTGCCTCGTTTGCCATCAGCCTGCATCAGGCCGAGATCCCCGATGCCGACAAGCTGGTACCGCTGGTATTTGCGGTGATCATCTCCACCGTGGTGTTGCAGAGCCTCACCTCGGCACCGCTGGCCAGCCTGCTCAAGATGCGCCAGAGCGCCCCCAACACCTGGCTCATCATAGGGGCCAACTCGGTGGCGCGGGCCATTGGCAAGGCGCTGGCGGATCAGGGGGTGCCGGTACAGCTCTGCGATCCCGCCTGGGAGTTCTGCAAACAGGCGCGGATGAGCAACCTCCCCTGCTACTTCGGCAACCCCCAGTCGGAACATGCCGAGCTGCACCTGCCGCTTACCAGCATCAGTACCGTGCTGGCACTCTCCCCCAACCGCCACAACAACGCCCTCGGGGTGCTGCACTTTGCCCACCTCTACGGCGAGGAGCAGGTCTACTCCCTGCGATCCAGCGAGCAGCACGGCAAGGCCAACCGGGAGAGCGCCACCTTTCGCGCTCGCCAGAACCTGTTCGGCCCCGACATCAACTATGCCAGGCTGAGCAGCCTGCTGAGCCGGGGCGGCCAGATCAAGGCGACCCGCCTGAGCGAGACGTTCGACTGGGCCCAGTATCAGACCGCCAATCCCGGCGCCATCCCGCTGTTCATCATGGATGGCAAGGGCAAGCCCCAGATCGTTACCGGCCCTGTCACCCCGCAGGCGGGTGAGCTGCTGATCGCCCTGCAGCCACCCAGAGAGCAGGGTGCCGAATGAGCGAAGCCAACCACAATCCGCTGATCGCCCCTCTGCTGGTGCTATTGCAACAGGCGGCGGGAAGCTACAAGGTGCATGAACTGATGGCCGCTCTGCGCCAGCAGGGGGAGATCCCCCGGCTGGCCGACGATGAGCAACTACAGCTGTTTCGGGTCAACTTCCTGATCATGAACGCCCTCTACCAGTTGCAGGCCGAGCTCTGGCAAGAGGGATGGTGGCTGGTAATCAGCACCCTGGATATCCGGCTCGAACCGCTGGCCGGGAATCAGGAGGCCAACCACGGCTTTGCCCTTGGCGAAAATCTGCGTAGCTACTATCTCGACTGGCAGGTGTTCTGGCAGACCGACCGTGCCGAAGTTGAAGCCCTGCTCAACCGCTTCTGGCGCGCTTATGACGGTGAGGGGCACAAAGCCGAGGCGCTGGCCCTGTTCGGGTTGAATGAGGGGGCGAGTCAGGAGGCGATCCGCCGCCGCTGGCGGGAGCTGGCATTGCAGCACCATCCAGATCGGGGTGGCAATGCCGAGACCTTTATCCGCATCCGCTGGGCCTGGGAGGTCCTGCGGGGATGATCCGGTTGCCGTCCGCACAAAGAGAGGCATAGACTGGAGCTGAATCCCCCTTCAAAGGAGAGCATCATGACAGTCAGTGAACTTCGCAAGCTCTATCAACAACAGATCCTGCAAGAGGCCGAAATACTCCACGACGTGGCCATCCCCGGCTGGATCATCGAATTCAGAGGCAATGATGGCGCCCTCTACGAGCTGACCGATACCCTCGGCTGCCCGGTCAGTTTCGATACGGTCGAACAGGCCCGCGATCATGTGCATCTGGTAGCTGACTGCCCGATGCAGGTAGAACACCTCTATCGCTTCTTCGAACGTTAACTCAAACCGTCACATCTCACCCCTAGCCCCGGTGAGGCTTGTACTAGGCACATAGTCAGCACGTGCCTGCCACAGGCCTCCCCAGAAAAAACTGCTTCGATTTACTCGTGTTGCAGAGTACAAGTTGCACGCTATCTGGCATAGACAGCCATAAATCTGGCTATGGAGTGGCTATCTCTATGGTCACATGGACCAGCTCTTCATGTATCGCCAACCGCGCGCGGATCTCGCTGGCGGAGACAGGCGCAGTCATCAGCAGGGAGAGCACGCAGGCATACTGCTGCTGGCCCACCCGCCAGACGTGCAGATCGCGGATCTCGGCATCCGGCAGGTCGGCAATCACCTCACGGATCTCACCCACCAACGGGGTATCCATCTCGGCATCCAGCAGCACCCGACCGGAGTCGCGCAGCAGACCCCAGGCCCACACCGCCACCAGTACGGCCCCCACTATGCCCATCAGGGGATCCAGCCAGTCGGCCCCCCACAGCATGCCCCCCACCAGTGCCAGGATCGCCAGCACGGAAGTGGCCGCATCCGCCAGCACGTGGATATAGGCGGCACGCAGGTTGAGATCCTGATGGCCGTGGTGATCGTCATGGTCATGATGATCGTGGTCGTGATGCCCATGATGGTGGTCATGCCCATGGCCGTGGTGATGATGGCCGTGATCATCCTTGAGCAGCCAGGCACAGGCCAGATTCACCAGCAGCCCCACCAGCGCGATGGCGATCGCCTGTTGATAGTGGATCGGGCTGGGATCGAGCAGCCTGAACACCGACTCGAACAGCATCAGCCCGGCCACCCCCACCAGCAGGAGAGCGCTGGTGAAGCCACCCAGCACCTCGATCTTCCAGGTGCCGAAGCTGAATCTGTGGTCGCGGGCAAAGTGGCGGGCGGCGCGGTAGGCCAGCACCGAGAGGCCGAGCGCCAGCGCGTGGGAACTCATGTGCCAGCCATCGGCCAGCAGCGCCATGGAGTTGTAGAACCAGCCGCCGCCGATCTCCGCCACCATCATGATGACGGTCAGCAGCACGGCCCAGCGAGTCTTCTGTTCGGCCAGCGGATTCCCTTCGTGGACGACGGGTTGGTGGCAGTGGGATGAGGCAAGGGATGACATGGATTTCTCCTGAGGACGACAATGCAATATACTATACCCCAGTATAGTTTTATTGATCGAGAGGATCCTGCATGTCACACACCATTCACGGTAAAAAGAAGCTGCTGGCACGGGTACGTCGCATCAAGGGACAGGCCGGTGCGCTGGAGCACGCGCTGGAGCAGGAGAGCGACTGCGCCGCCATTTTGCAGCAGATCGCGGCCATTCGCGGTGCCGTCAACGGCCTGATGCTGGAGGTGCTGGAAGGGCACATGCGTGAGCATCTGGGTGCCGAAGAGGCGACCCCGGCCGAGCGGCTGGAAGATCTGGATCAAGTAGTGCGGGTATTGCGATCCTATCTGAAGTAGGACCGGTGAATGAGGCTGCGGGCGACCCCGCATCATTCCGTTTACGGCTGTGTGGCGTCTGCCCGCCAGCCCCCGTCCCTTTCGGGCTTGAGCCACCGCCAGCTTTGCGCCATGATGTCCAGCCCGGCTGACCGCCGGTTTTACTGGACAGTCAATTTCAAGGATCCCCCATGTTTGAACACGTCGATGCCTATGCTGGCGACCCCATCCTGACGCTAGTCGAGACCTTCCACAAAGACACCCGCGAGCAGAAGGTGAACCTGGGGATCGGCCTCTATTACGACGAGCAGGGGCGCATTCCGCTGCTGCCGTCGGTGCAGCAGGCCGAAGCCCAGCGCGCGGCCGCCCCTGCCCCGCGCCCCTACCAGCCGATGGAAGGCGCCGCCAACTACCGCACCGCAGTGCAACACCTGCTGTTTGGTGCCGACCATGAAGCGGTCAAGGCGGGACGTATCGCCACCATCCAGACCATCGGCGGCTCCGGCGCGCTGAAGATCGGCGCCGATCTGCTCAAGCGCTACTTCCCGACCTCCGAGGTGTGGGTCAGCAATCCCACCTGGGATAACCACAAGGCGATGTTCGAAGGCGCCGGCATCAAGGTGCACGACTACCCCTACTACGATGCGGCCACTGGCGGCGTGCAGTTTGATGCGATGATCGACTGCCTGAGTACCCTGCCGGCCAAGAGCATCGTGCTGCTGCACCCCTGCTGCCACAACCCGACCGGGGTGGATCTCTCCCGTGCCCAGTGGGATCGGGTGATCGCGCTGGTGGTCGAGAAGAACCTGATCCCCTTTATGGATATCGCCTATCAGGGCTTCGGCGACGGGCTGGAAGAGGATGCCTACGCCATTCGCGCCATGGTGGCCGCCGGCGTAAGCTTCTTCGTCAGCAACTCCTTTTCCAAGAACCTCTCCTTCTACGGCGAGCGGTGCGGCGGCCTGTCGGTCATCTGCAAGGATGCCGAAGAAGCCAGCCGCGTACTGGGTCAGATGAAGGCCACCGTGCGTCGCAACTACTCCAGCCCGCCCACCCACGGTGGCCAGATCACCGCGGCTGTGATGAGCCAGCCCGAGCTGCACGCCATGTGGGTCGACGAGGTGACCGAGATGCGCACCCGCATCAAGGCCATGCGCCAGAAGCTGTTCGAGGTGCTGAGCGCCAAGGTGCCGGGCCGCGACTTCAGCTACTTCATCAACCAGCGCGGCATGTTCAGCTACACCGGCTTCACCCCGGAGCAGGTGGACAGGCTGCGCGAGGAGTTCGCCGTCTATCTGGTGCGATCCGGTCGCATGTGCGTGGCGGGCCTCAACAGCCGCAACGTCGACTATGTGGCTGACGCCATGGCGGCGGTGCTCAAGGGCTAATCCGCATCAGCCCCGCTTTGGCGGGGCTTTCTTGTCTTGTCTCTTCCCTTCGCTTGTGGAGTACTTATGGATCTGATCGCACTCTCTCGGCTGGGAGGTCGCCATCTGGTCACCCTGCATCTGCTGCTCGACAACCAGAGCGTCACCCGCACCGCCGAGCGGCTCTGCACCACGCCTTCCACCGTTAGCAAGACCCTCAACCAGCTGCGGGGTCTGCTGGGGGATCAACTGCTCTACCGCCAGGGCAACCAGCTGCTGCTCACCCCCATGGCCGAGCGACTGGCTCCCACCCTGCACCGGTTGTTGGGGGAGCTGAACGGCCTCACTCGCCAGAATGCCTTCAACCCCCAGCAGTGGCAGGGCTGCTTGCGGCTGGGATTGCGCGAGAGCGTGATGACCTGGCCGGTGGGCCCCATTCTGGGTCAGCTGATGAAAGAAGTGCCGGGCATGGTGCCGGAGATCTGGAACAAGGATGAGCAGGGGCTGGAGGCGCTGGCAGCGGGCAAACTCGACTTCGTGATCCTGCCCCATGACCAGAGCCAGCCGTTACCGCGCCAGCCCGGGCTGGTGTGGGAGACCCTGCGGGAAGAGAAACTGGTCTGTCTGCTGCGCAAAGACCACCCGGCGCTGGCCAAGCCCTGGGATCTCGATGCCTACCTGAGCTGGCGCCATATCGCCATCCGGGATCAGGAGCTGGCCAACCCCTTCTTCGAGCAGAGCCTTGCCCAGCAACAGGTGCGTCGCCAGATTGGCGCCACCCTGCCCGATTTTGCCAGCGCGGCGGCCCTGCTGCCCCAGACCGATCTGATCCTCACCGCCATCGGTGGCTGGGCGGCATGCATCGCCAGCCAGCCGGATCTGGAGCTGCGTCCGGCACCGTTCGATTACGGCAAGGTGAGTCACAGTCTGGTCTGGTATGGCCCGGCCGGTGATGGCTCGGCCCGCCACTGGTTCCGCCAGCGGATCCTGCAACTGGGTCGCGAGCTGGTCGAGCCCTGAGCCAGGTGACAGCGAGAAGAGATGGATGTTTCGCCACGGCGAAACATCCATGGCAATGAGGGATCAGGGACGTTTGGTATAAATGGGACTGGGGAAAGAGGCGACATTGCTACCCAGATCCGTGATGCGGGCAGCCCCCTGCTTTTTCACCTGATCGATGCGCAACACCTGATGCATGGGGATAAGGGTGTGACGCACATCGGCAAATTCGCTCTTGAGCTTTTCATGGCTGGGATCGACGATAAGCGCCGTGTGGTTGTCCCAGACAAAATCGGCGATCTCGATAAATCCAAACAGTTGGCCCTGATTCACCTCGCGCACATAAACCTCATAGCGCTCGTTGTGGCAAATAAACTGAACCCGATATAACGCATTGCTTTCACTCATGATTTATCTGTGATGGAGGAGGGACGGATGGGCAATATCATAACGAGCCCCAAGGCCCCCTCCAATAGACAGAAGTCACAGTTGTGTGCTTTTACTACACAGCAAGGGAATCGATCAGACCTCTTTAGATCAGCGGTGGCAAGGTCACCGCCCCCACTCCCGCAGCACGCAACCGACTCGCCAGCCACTCCAGCTCGCTGCGGGTCGCCTCTGGCCAAAACCTCGCCTCCCCCCGTACCCCGTGGTGGCGAAAGCCATTGAGGCGAATGGGCACAGGCCCCAGCTGCTGCAAGAAGGCGGCGAGATCCGCGTCCAGCTCACCATTCGCATCCAGAAAATCGCTCTTGCCCGGCACGTGGAGCAGCCGCAGTTCGGTCAGCTTGCTGTGACTTGCCAGCAGTTGCAGCGATGCCAGCACCCGTTCGCGGCTGTAACCGGTCAGCGAGAGGTGTACCGAGTCACGCCACCCCTTGAGATCGAGCATGGCACCATCGAGCACCGGCAATAGCCGCAGCCAACCGCTCTCGGCCAGCGAGCCGTTGCTGTCTAGCAGGCAAGTGAGATGGGCCAGATCCGGCGCGGCCTTGATGGCGGTAAAGAGCGCAACCACGAAGGGGAGCTGAGTAGTCGCCTCACCGCCTGAGACGGTAATCCCGCTCAGCAATGGGCCGTAGCGGCGCAGCAGGGCCAGCACCTCGGCCACCGTCATGCTGGCGGTCTTGGGATTGGCACTGCGCGGGCAGACATCCAGACAGGCGTCGCAGTCGGTACAGAGCGCCGCCTGCCAGCGCACTCTGTGCTCGCCAGAGTGACCCTCATCCAGAGAGAGGGCACCGCTCGGGCAGACCGCAAGGCAGTCGCCGCAATCGTCGCACAGCCCTATGGTGTGCGGGTTATGGCAGCCGGGGCAGCGAAAGTTGCACCCCTGCAGAAACAACACCAGCCGGTTGCCCGGCCCGTCGACACAGGAGAACGACAGCACCCTGCTCACCAGAGCGCTGCGTGTTGGCAAGACATCAGCCATCGGTGCGAACTCAATACTCGCCGATGGTCGATTCGTGGGCGACTACCCGCGGAGCCCGCTGACGAATGGCGGTCACTTCACTCGCCTCGGCACCGAGACAGGTGGTCTGCAAGCGCGATCCCTCCTCTGCGAAGCGAGCCACGTCGCTCTTGCGGATCATGTAGCCGGTCACCCGCACCAGATCGCTGTCGGCCACGTTGGCGGTGAACTCGCGCATGCCGATGGCAAGCGCTCCCTTGCAGAGCTGCAGCAGTGCCTGCGGGTTCTGGCGGATGGTGGGATCCAGCGTGAGGATCTCGCTGATCCCCGAATGGTAATAAGTGTGGTGCGGCGCCAGCGCCAGCACATGGCTGGCCGGATCCGGCTCCTGCCCGTAGGGGATGCGCACCCCGGGGGTGACTGCCACATCGATGCTGAGGCCACCTTGCGAGTGCAGCAGGGCGCGACCACCCCAGGCATGGGTTTGCGGCGTCGCAGTGACATATTCCGAGAGCTGGGCCGAGATGCGATAGCCAAGCTGGTTCGCCTCCTCGCCGTGACCATAGCGATCCGGCAGATTCTCTTTATCCATCAGGATATTGACCGCTTCCGCCATGCCGTAGATGCCGAACATGGGGACGAAGCGATCCTCATCCAGCAGCCCCTCTTTCACCAGGAAGCTGTTGAAGAAGCCGGACTCCTGATGCAAGAAAGCGGCCCGCGTTTCGATCAACTGGGAGGCCAGACGGCAGTAGTGGGGCAGCAGGCAGCCGAGGAAGTCATCGATCCCCTGGCACTGCTCGGCGACCCGCTTGAGGGAGATGCGCACCAGGGTATTGGCGCCACCGGCCTGCGGCAAGGCGTTGTAACAGCTGACGATGCCAAAACCACGCTGGTCAAAGGTATCGCGATGGATCGGGTAGTTGGCGATGTGCGGCTTGCTGCACTCGGCGATGTTCTTCACCGCCTGCAGCAGCAGGCTGTCCGGGGTCTGCTCCGGATCGTGGAAGAAGGTGAGGTTCGGCGCCACCTGCTTGAGCTCGTTGTCGATACGCAGGATCAGGCGGCAGATGCGGTTGTCATCAGGCCCGATGTTGACGTGCATGAAGGCGTCCGGCAGCACCCGATCCAGATAGACCCAGAACCCCTTCAGCTTGCGATAGAGGCTCTCGTCATCCAGTTCGCCGACAAACGGCAACAGCAGATGGTCGAGCCGTCCCAGCCAGACCGGCATGCCGGTGACGGAGGGGACATGGTGATAGAGGATGCGCAGGGCGTTGAGCGCCTCGTCGAAATCCTGCGGCGCCGTCAGCTCCAGCCAGGCAGAGCCCTGAGTCAGGAATTTTTCATAGTCCGGCAGCACATAACGCGGCTTGTAGGGGGCATGCCCTTCGAACATGTCGCAGATAAATCCCTGCTCCATCGCCTCGGCGACTGCGGCAGGCAGGTCGGGGTAGGGCAACGCATTCTCGGCGGCCAGCGCCAGTGCGTGGCTCTTCTGAGCAGCGGAGAGATGGGGATCGCGCACGATGCGCTGACAGGTTTCGGTCAAAGACATGGGACACTCCTTCACGGACAGAGCACATATCCTCACCATTTGCAGGCTTTTTTTGAAGTGACATTCACAACAATGCGAATGTCTCAAAAAGACATCCGTTAAAGGGGATCACAACCAGAACAGAACGGGGGCCTTGTCTGCCGACAAGGCCCCCGTTGTGCGGATCAGGGCTCGATGATGATGGGCGTACCCGGGTCAATGGCATTCCAGAGCTCATCCATCTCGTGGTTAAGTACCGCAATACAACCGTTGGTCCAGTTGGAGGGCTGTACCCGACGGTTACCCATACGGTTAAGCTGACCATGGATCATGATCATGCCACCCGGGTTCACCCCCAACTCATTGGCGCGCTTGATATCGTCCAGATTCGGGTAGTTGATATGTATCGCTTTATAAAAGCCGGAGTTGCTCTTCTTGTAATCCAGGGTGTAGCGCCCCTCCGGGGTACGTTGATCCCCTTCCCGCTGCTTGTGCCCCTTGGGCGCCGGGCCCAGTGCAACCCAGTAGCGCTTCAGTTCCTTGCCATCCTTCATCAGGGTGAGGCTGTAGGTAGACTTCTTGACCACCACCAAATCGGCTTTTTCGGTAAAGGCAAAACTCAGCGCGGGCCACAGCCCCAGCACACACAACAATACGGCTCTCATTCCATCCCTCGACAAGCCTCTGGCAGGGCTTTTTATGGTTGTCACATCATCTGAATAGGCTCGCCCGTTGGCGAGCGAGCGCCATGATATTGGATCGCCATCAATACTCAATAGACCCAATAAAACATATCTTGGCTGCGAACGGTGAATGGTCCATGAACGACCTGCACAAACATGACTAATTGACAATAAAAACAAAAACATAGCTTACATTTTCTGGCTAGCCATGATGCCGCAGATCGGTAAATATGTAACAATTGAACCTGATTCAGGATGACATCATGCCTCTGCACTTCTTGCCGAACTCTTCGCTGACCCGCCTGCTGCTGGTCAGCGCACTGCTCTGGCTACCCGCCAGTGTCGCCGCCGATGCGCTCTGGCTGCGCGAGCCCGCCCTCTCCCCCGATGGCAAGCAGCTTGCCTTCACCTGGCAGGGGCGCATTTTTGTCGCCAGTGCCGAGGGTGGCCCCGCCACGGCGCTCACCGGCAGCGACTACCTGAGCCAGCGGCCAATCTGGTCACCGGATGGCAAACAGCTCGCCTTAGCCGCCAATCTCTACGGCAACGAAGATGTGTTCGTGGTACCCGCCAACGGCGGCGAGATGGTGCGCCTCACCCGCGATTCGCGCACCGATCTGCCGCAAGCCTTCAGCGCCGATGGCAAACGGCTGCTGCTGAGTAGTCAGCGCCTGGGTGCGCCCGATGCCGACCATTTTGTCGCGGAAGGCTACCAATGGGGCGAGCTCTACTGGACCCCGATCACCGGCGGCACCTTGCAGGCCGATCTGCCGCTGCCTGCAACTCTCGCCCGCCCCCACGGGGAGCGGCTCGCCTATCAGATGCCCGCGGCGGATCAACCCTTTCGCAAGCATCAGCACTCGTTCGCGGTGCCCCGTCTCTGGCTGTTTGATGGCAAGCAGCACAAGCAGCTGACCGAAGATCGGGTGGCGGCCACCGATCCGGTCTGGAGCGACAAGGGGGACACCCTCTTTTACCTGAGCGAGCGCAGCGGCGATTTCAACGTCTGGCGCCGGGATCTCGCCAGCGGCAAGGAGCAACAGCTGACCCACTATCAGGGCCATCCGGTGCGGGGGCTCAGCGCCTCTCGCAATGGCGATCTGGTCTGGTCATGGCTGGGTGAACTCTATCGCCTCGACGCCGGTAGCAGCGAGCCACGCAAGCTGACCCTCACCCCGCAAGTGGCGAGCGCGCCGGATGAGGCGAGCGAGGCCCTGACCCTGGCAGACGAAGCGCTGGTCAGCGAAGAGGCGGATGAGCTGATCCTGGTGAGCGAGGGCAACCTGTTTGCCGTCGACCCCGAGCGGGAGCGGGTGCGCCAGCTGACCCGCGATCCGAGCGAGCAGTCCAACCCCCTCTTCGCCGAGCAGGGCCGCGCCCTCATCTATCTGTCGGAGCAGCAGGGGCACGCCGCCCTCTATCGCCTGCGCAAGGGTGATCCGGAGCTGCTGTTCAGCGATCCCGGCACTCTGACCGAGAGTCTGCTGCTGGCCATTCCCGACAAGGGGATCAGCCGTCCGGTGCTCTCCCCCGACGGCAAGCAGCTCGCCTTCGTGGTGGATGGCCAGGCCATCCACCAGCTCGATCTGGCGAACAACAAGCAGCGGGAGCTGGTGCCTGCCAGCTTCAACCCATCGCGCCACGAGGTACATCTCGCCTTTGCCCCCGACTCACGCCATCTGGCGCTCACTTTCCGCCCCGATGCGGCAGAGCAGGAGATCGCGGTGATCGATACGGCCAATCCCAAGGCCAAACCGGTCAATGTCAGCCTCAACGGCTATCAGGATGGGCAACCGGGCTGGAGCCAGGATGGCGCCATCCTCTACTGGCAATCGACCCGATTTGGCGCACTGGGGCCCGATGGCGAGCCCCTCGTCACCAACCTGCTCGGCATTTACAGCAGCCGCGCCGCCAGAGCCGATGCGATTGCCGAACTGGAGCCGCCGAAAGGGGGATACGGATTTGAAAGCGATCGTCTCAACCATCGAGAAGCGCTGCTGCTGCAACCCACCGGCACCCTGCTCGCCAGCCGCATCATCGGCGACCAAGTGATCTATCTGGTGGAAGAGATGGGGGTCAACAGCGAGAGCGAGATCAAGGGCTACAGCCAGGATCTGCGCAAGGGCAAAACCAGCGAACTGTTTGGTGAGCAGCCCGGCCCAGCGCTGGCAAGCCTCAACCAGCAGGGCACCCTGGCGACCCTGGTGCGGGATGGGGAGATAACCCGGATCCATCTCGACTCCGGCGAGGCCACCAGCGCCCCCTTCGCCTTGCAACCCACCAGCCGCTGGCAGGAACGCATGACCGCCGCCTTCGATCAGATCGCCCGCCTAACCCGGGACGAGTTCTATCTGGACGATATGAACGGGGTGAACTGGGATAGCTATGTCGCCGCTTACCGCCGCCTGCTGCCGGGCATCGGCAACCCGCGGGACTTTGGCAACCTGCTGGCGGAGCTGGCTGGCGAGCTCAATGTCTCCCACACCTGGGGCAGCGGCCCCGCCCCCTTCCCGCGCATGGCGGACGAGACCGCCAGCCTTGGCGGCTACTGGCAGGATGGCGAGCCGGGGGTGATGCTCACCGCTCTGCTCTCTGGCGGCCCGCTGGATCAGGAGAGCGATATCGCCTCGGGCGCCCGCCTGCTCGCCATCAACGGCATCCCGATTGCCAATCTGACCGAGCTGGATCGGGCCCTCAACCATCAGGCTGGCGCCCGGCTAGCCCTCACCTTCCAGCAGGAGGGCAATAAGCAAACTGACGAGGTGGTGCTCACCGCCATCGACAAGCAGCAGGAGTACCAGTTGCAACAGGATCGCTGGATTGAGAAACGGCGGGAGCTGGTGGCCAGGCTGAGCGGAGGACGGGTCGGCTACGTCTATCTGCCGGCAATGAATAGCGAGGTCTACGATGCGGTGGTGGCGGATGCCCTCGGCAGACAGCGCAATCGCGATGCGCTGATCGTCGATGTCCGCTTCAACAGCGGTGGCTATCTCGCCAATACCCTGGTGGAGTTTCTGACCGGCAGCGGCAGCACCAAGGGAATGGCCAGCAGTTGGCCCCGTCAGGGCAAGGGTGAAACCGACGCCGCCACTCGCCAGTGGACCAAGCCCTCAGTGGTGCTGGTGAACGCCGCCAGCTACTCGGAAGGCTCCGCCTTCCCCGAGTACTACCGCGCCCTCAAGGTCGGCCCCATCGTCGGCGATCCGGTGCCCGGCACCGGCACCATGGTCTACAGCCACGACTCTAGGCTGATTCCGGGGCTCTCCTACGGCATTCCGACCCTGGGGCTGCGCAAACCGGACGGCACCTTCTACGAGAATCAGGAGCTGCTCCCGGACCTGCAGGTGCCCCTCACCCCCGCCGACATGGTGGCCGGGCGCGACCCGCAACTGGAGGCGGCAGTACAGGCCGCCCTCAAGCAGTTGCCAGCCAGCACCAAATAACTGCGCTCAACGAAAGCGAAACAGCTCGCGATGCAGATGCCCGTCCGGCAACAGCCGGGTCAGGGCATCTGCCATCCCCTCCGGCCCGCAAAACCACACCTGCTCGGGGGCATCCTGCGCAATGCGGGCAAGATCCAGTCGCCCGGCCGCCTTGTCCAGATGCAGCTGATAGCGCACGCCGGTGCGATGACAGAGCTCGGCCAACCGCCGGTGGTAGACGGCGCCTGCCAGATCCGGGGCACACTGGAGCAGGGTGATCCCCTCGCCACGGCCACCCCGTGCTGCCAACGACTCCAACCAGGCGACAAAGGGTGTGATACCGATACCGGCCCCCAGCCAGAGGGCGCTACCCTGCCCCTGCGGTGCGCTAAAGGCGCCATAGGGACCGGTCACCACCACACCATCCCCGGTGCGGGCCTGTGCGACCAACTGACGGGTATGATCCCCGAGCGCCCGTACCGCGATCACCAGCTGGCGCCGATCCGCCGACACCCGCACCAGAGTAAAAGGGTGCGGCCCCTCCTTGGCGTCAAATTCGAAAAAGGCAAACTGACCCGGGCGGTAATGGGCGAGCGGCCGCTCCAGCTGCATGGTCAGCTCGCAGGTCTGATCCGCCAGCACTCGCACCGCAATGACCCGGCCGGGATGGCGCTTCCGCGCCCCCACTTGCCCCAGCAGGGAGTAGAGGGCCCCGATAGCGCCGATCCCGCCGATCAACCAGATCGATACCCCAACCGGCGTCATGGCTCCCACCTGAGGCAGCAGGCAGAGCCCGTGCCCCCAACCCGCCAGATAGATGAGCGGCGCCAGCCGGTGGATCAGCCGAAAACGGCCATAGCTCACCAGCGCCAGCAAGCTCACCACCACCAGCGCGATCAGCAGATAGAAACTCCACTCACCCAGGGTATTGCCAAAGGCATGGAGCGAGACGCCATTACCTGCTCCCGCCCCGACTTCAGCCCCACGCCGGGCGGGACGACTCAGTAAACCTGCCGAGACCGCCCACTTGGGCGCCTCCACCACCAGCCAATGCGCAGTGAGCGCCAATGTACCGCCGATGGCCGTCTGGCGGTGCAATCGCAACATCCGGTCCAGACCGCCACACCATACTTCCAACTGCGGCAGACGCAACGCCAGCAACAGCGAAATGGCCATATAGGTCATCCCCAGCAGACCCGTCAGCAGCAACATCTCATGGCGCCAGGGCCACACCCCGTTAGCATCCCCCGCATAACCGAGCCACCAGACCCCGACCGCCAGCAGCGGCAACAGCCACCACACCCATTTGTTCGTCATAACATGCTCCCTGGTTCCATCTCGGCAGGGCCTAATCTCCCTGCTCATGGCACCATTGCACACCTGTCTGGTCACAAGACTTTGCCAGAGGGGGAAGCTTGCGTGGCAATGTGTGACAAACGGCAACAGCAGAGGGGCCCGCCGGCCCCTCTGGTCACCCTTGCTGACTGGCCCTCTCTTCATGGGGAATAGCGCAAAATCCACCTCTGCCGTGATTGACGACCCGCCTGCAAAAGGAATCAAATGGGGACGACACATATCTGCGGCGGAAAACCTGCTGCCCACTCTTCCGGACAAGGAGTCCCCCTTGCTTTCATCCACCGAACAACGCGTCTGCCCGAGTTGTCAGCGCGAAACCAACCATGTCGTGGTACTGGTCGACAAATCCTTTGGCCAGCAGCTGACACCGGCGCAAAAGCGCAAAGCCTTTATCAAGGACTTCATTACCGGCTGGGCCGCCGGCCCCTTTCTGGCCAACATGGAGCGCTTTGAACGACATGCCATCTGCGAGCATTGCGGAAATAAAGTCATTGATGAATGAAAAAGGGAGAGGCAATCGCGGGCTTCCATACACCAGCCACCTTTTATGGCCGAAACCCAAAAGAAGGCGTTGCGATTCAGGATCACAACGCCATAGACGTCAATCAAACAACACGGTCACCGGCAACCCTTCCACTTGCAGGTTCGGGGGTAATTTTTCATCCAGCGAGAGTGCGACCTTGAGGGTTGCTTTCTCCCCTTCAAACGGAGCGGCTAACTGAGCCGGCAACTTGTCCGCCAGCTCGACCTGTCTGGCGACCCTGGCAGCCAGACGCTCCCCGCTGGGCAGCTTGACGACAGCCTTGTGTCCAGGAGCCATTGAAGAGAGATATTTGGGCTGCACATAGGCTATCACCAGCGGGTCTTCTCGCTTCGAGATAAGTGCCAGAGGAGCCCCCGAGAATACCCAGTCCCCCTCCTGTACCAGCACATCTGAAACCTTGCCAGTCGCCGGAGCTCTTGGCTGTTGATGGTACGCCATCGCTTCCATCTCGGTCAGTTCCTGATCGAGCAAGTGACGAGCACTGGCTAGCGGTCCGGTCAGTTGGTCCTCACTGATTTGCAGTTCCTGCGCTATCTTCTCTGCCCTTGCCTTCTGCAGAGCTATGCGTGACTGAGTCCAATTCAGCAGGGCCGTTGCGTACTCTGCACTGGATACCAGCTTCTCTTTTTTATAACCGGCATACTCCTGATAGATGACCTCCTGCTCCCGGCTCCCCCGTTCGGCAATACCAATCTGTTCGTCCAGATTGCGCAAGATAGCCTGTTCAGCCTCAGCCTTGCTCAATTCGATGGCCGCTCTGCGCGCTTTTCGTTCCGCCATGTTGGCCTTGAGGGTTGGAGATTCGAACTGCATCAGGGCATCGCCTTGTGACACCCCCTGGCCGGGAGCCGTGTAGATGTGTCGAATAAAGCCATCCCCATTGGCAACAACCAGTTGCGGCTCGGTGGTAATGATTGCTGGCGCCTGGGTCAGCCACCACTCGCGCCCCAGATACCACAGCAGAATAATAACGGGACTGAATGCCAGTAACAGGATGAGATACCAGCGAGCCTTGAAGGCGACACGCTTGGCGGGGGCATACAATACCCGGATCCCTTCATCCGACGTGGCATCCTGCTTCTTGGGGGGATTGAATGTGACTTTCATCAGAATTTATTTCCTCGTTTTAATACCCACCAGGGGGCCATGCTGCTCTCTTCATGACCGCGCCGGAACATCTCATTCAACAGTGCGATGGCGCACCACAAGCGCATCAGCAAGGTGTACACCGGGTAAAGACACAACCATGGCAGCAGACGTAGATCTGCCTTCGGGCGTTCAGATATAGCCAGCAAAAACACGGCGAAATTAACCAGGGTAAGAAACAGGTAAACCAGATAGAGACAGATCATCAACGCAGCGACAAACTGCCCCGGATAGCTAAGCACCAACCACCAGCTATAACCCATGACCAGCAGGGGCAGCACCACGTTTTGCGCCACCCCGTAGATCAAGGTAAACAAAAAGGTCTTCCAGCCCAGAATACGCGGCGTCAGGGAGAGCTTGTGCTTGCGCAGATAGAGAAACAGCAGATCTCCATCCCAGCGTAAACGCTGCTTGGCAAGCGTGATCACGTCTGCGGGCGCATCGGTGTGACCGATGGCACGAGGGGCGAACCCTATCTTTAAAGCCGGATGGCGTTTGAGGTAATGCTTAATACGGACTGTCAGATCCAGATCTTCTGCGGTATGGGTATCCCACCCACCAATCTGGCGCAAAAAATCACGACGAAACGCACCGAAGGCTCCCGAGATACTGTTGATGAGGTTCCACTCGCTCAGTCCCGTCTTGCCCCCCTGCATGGAGATCATGTACTCAATGCTCTGCATCCGGGTCAGTACGCCATCGTTCAGATTTCGCACCCTTAATGCCCCTCCCACAGCAGGCACATCAGGATCATCGAAACAAGCCACGATCTCATCGATCATGTTGTTGTCAAAGGAGGTATCTCCGTCCGCGTTCATCACTATCTCGCCAGTCGCAGCGGAGAGACCGGCATTGAGAGTGGAGACCCGGCCTCCCCTCTGCCATTTCGGTAGCAGGACCAAACTTCTGTTCTCGCACCCCTCGAATTCACGAACACAATTGAGCGCAGCCTGATAGGTATGCGCGTTGGCCTTGGCGCCATCAATCACAGCAATGATTTCCATTTGACCGCGATAAAGCTGTTCCTTGAGCGTCAATATGGTGGAGCGGATCGCCTCACCTTCCCCATAACAGGTGATGATGCAAGACACTTTGGGACAGCGCCGAGATCGCGGCAGTTCAGATGCCATGGGAAGCTGGCGCGCATACCATTTCAGGATCCCGGTCAACGTCAGCGCCATCAGTGGCACCTCCATCAACAGCAACATGGGCAACAGCAACAGAATCATCCGGGGAGAAAACTGGAGGCTACCCAGTATCTCTATCAGGATGTAGTGCACCGTATTCATCCACTCATGCATCCGGGCTATCTCCATCCAGCCACTGGCCGAGCCATACCGCTGTATCGTCGCCCAACAGGGCGGGCAAAGGTTGTACTTTCACCGCCAGCGTCAGAGCATCCAGTCCTTCGATGAGATTCAATGCCTGAATGCGCTCCTGCAGAATGCGCCAGTCGTCGGCATCAGTATGCGGCAACAGCAATAACAATCGGTCATCGGCATACTGGCAAACGACATCGGTATCACGGAATAGAGCTTGCAAACGGCTGAGCAGAGCGGCCAGTCGCTGCTGAGTCTTTAGCATGCCCAACTCGGCCCGCAACTCAGCCAGATGCTCAACCCGAATAGCCAGCAAGGTATGGCAGCCACCATGGCGTTGCAGCAAGCTATTGTTCCATTGCAGCAACCAGGGGAAGTGCTCCATGGCCATAGGGGTACCCCAGGTCAACGGCAGATGCAGTTGTTGAGTTCCTTCCCGTGCGATGTGGCGGGCCAGCTTGCCGATGCGATATTCATAGATGGGCGCAACCACCAGATCATCGGGTTTGTGCGCCTGGCCACATTCATGGCAACGCGCCTGGACGGCAGCCTCCATAAAACGGGCATGGCATGACAAACAACGGAATTTCTCAAGGGGCCTGTCATAGTCAACACCGATGTGACGCAGAGTCGTGACGCACTTGGGACAACGCAGCACACCCTGTCGCATGAATGCATCCTGATCATCCACGTGCCCGCAGGTGAAGCAGTGCACAGCTGGCTTGGCCTGGATGGCGATATGAGCGCATTCGGGACACACATCGACAAAATTGAGATGTGCCGAGTTGCAACTGTGACAAAGACGTACCCGGTCCACCAGCTGCTCACTCTGCAATAAACGCTCTGCAACCAGCTGCGGGAGGGCATCCCCTGCTTCGCTGCCCAGCAGGCAATCCAGCAGGGGATAGCTGTACCCCTGACGGCAACCAGCCTGCCAACGTGGCAACAAGCGAAAATGGGAGCGAGGCCAGCTGTACCAAGCCAGCTTTTCCATGTCATCCGGATGCTCTCGAGGGGTCAACAACGCCAACCGTTCAAGCATGTCAGAGGCCCGTTCATCCAGCTGTGTCAGGAGACCGTCGGCCAACATGGGAGAGAGCGGGCTCTTCACAACACAAAATACCGGCTGCAAATAACGTATCGGGTCACGCCGCACAGCCTGCAATACCCTGTCCTGCTCATCTGCAGGCAGGTTGAGCAGTAATACCGGCTGCTGCAATGGATCCCAGCAGGACAGATCGAGAAGTGGCAAGGCAACACGATCCACCGAGCCTCCCAGCAGCGCAATCTGACCGGGGTGTTCACTCGTGCTCATCATGGGGAAATAACCTCTTTCCATTCACTGACAAATAGATACCAAGCCAATAAAACGGACCCGCCTGTTGCCATGCATCGGCAGACTCAGGCAATGTCGCGAGATGCGCATTGCCCTGCACGGACAGCACAACAGCAGTGTCAACGTTATCGACGGATAGCATGAAGCAGGCGAACGCGCAGAAAGAGTTGAGAGCTGACGCCATTTTCATGTGCGGCTCAGCCATCTCGGGGGGAAGAGATCTGAAGCTTTCCGAGCCCGACTCACATCGGGGGTGGCAAGGTGGGCGATTTTGCAGTTGTGGACAATTTAGTCAACCCGGAAAGATGAGAATAACTAGCAGATAGTTGAATGGATCAATCTTTATGCACAAAGATGACTACAAAAAGCACTATTAACAGAAAAGACAAAAGAGCGTAACTCAGTGAATCTACTATCTTGCAGCCTGCAATTCCTATTCATGTTCATATGAATACATATCTGATGGCAAAATGCGGACCCAATCGGCAAGGCGACAAACTATGTCGCGCACCTGCCAATAATATGGCAGCGTCTGCCACGGTTACGACAACGAATAACCATGAAAAGCACAGCTCCCGGCCTGATCACCGGGAGATGTGCGGATTATTCGGCTGAAACCGGTTGGTAATGGTTGACGATCCACGCCTCGAAGTCGGCCAGCATGCGGGTTTCCGACTCGTTGTTGTCGGCGATAAGCTCGGCGCCGTGGACCACCCGGATATGGGCATCGAGCGGGCTTCCCTCGCCAGCCGCGGGGCGCTGCTGGGCGGCGGCCATGCAGGCTTGCGCCTGTTGCCACGCTTCGGCGGCGCTCAGGTTGCATGCCTCGGCCAGCGGCACTGCGCTAAATCCCTCGCCAGTCAGGCTGCGCAAAGTCTCATCGTGAGTCATGCCGTTGCCCGGCCCCCAGTAGTGGGCGGCCAGATCCGGCCCGATACGCGGGTTGTCGGTAAGGTAGCCATCACGTTTGAGGAAAAAGGCGCGGGTCTGCTCCACCGCCATCAGCGCCAGCAGGTAGCCGTGATAGGCGCAGGCCGACTCCTGATTAAGGAGGTGCGGAATGGCCAGCAACGGGCGCGGGCTCTCGACCCCGAGGATCTTGCGCTCCCACTTGCGGGCCAGTGCCAGCACAGCCTCGGGAGTGCGCTCGCTCTCATCCATGGCATAGAGATCCCGCTCGAAGTAGGCCACCAGCGCGATCTGGCGTTCGTTGAAGGCTCGAAACGGCTGACGCGCTTCGATCATCTCCTGGATAAGCGCATCGGGGATCGCCTCTCCTGCTGCGTTTCTGGCGTAGCGTTTGAGCCAGTCGGCATCGTCCAGCAGGCTGTCGCAGAACATCGACTGGGTCTCGGCATAAGCCATAGAGGTGGGCGGAAACTCCTGTGAGAAGCAGGGGGCATTGCCGGTGACATTGGCAAAATGCGCGGCGTGGCCCCCCTCGTGGAACAGGGTGTTGAGCCCGCTCCAGCCGCTGCCCACCTGCGCCGGATCGGCCAGGCTGGTGAAATTGACCACCGCAGGTATCCACTCCCCCTGCTGGAAGAAGCTCGGCACCGGGCCGTGGCAGAAGCCGTTCTCGTATTTCCCCTCCCGGGTCAGCAAGTCCAGGGTGAGGGTCGCCCCGCGATACTGGATGCCGAGACGACGGAAGCTCTCGACCCAATCCTTCAGCGCCCGCGAGAAGGGCACATAAGGATCGAGCTGGCGGGTTACATCACCACTGATGGCGTAGCGCAGGTTATGGGGCAGCAGGGCCGCCTCCCCCTTGGCCGCTTTCAGCTCGGCAAGGCTTTGCTGCAGCCGGGCGTCGGTGCGGGAAATGAAGTCGTCGAGGATGGCGAACAACTGCTCCGGGCTCATCTGCTCGTTCTTGCGCACCTTGTAGGCGAAGTAGTCGCGATAGCCCATGGCGCTGGCAAAGCGGTTGCGCAGCGCCACCACCTCGAGAAAACCATTGCCGACCACCCACTGCTCCAGGGTGTGGAACATGGCGAGCGCGCTCTGGCGCACCGCCTCGCTCGGGCTGGCGGCAAGGGAGGTACTGGCGGCGGGTAGGCTACCAGCCACCTGCTGGCCCTGCTCATCCAGCAGGGTCAGTTTCAGCCCCTTGCGGCGGGCGAACAGCGCCGCCTCGGCAGCCACCAGCTCATCCATCAGGGCGGCAGCGGCGGGATCTTCAATCACATTGCACTCGAAGAAGGCGATCCAGCCTTGCAGACCGCGCTTGATATCATCCTCGTCGGCCTGCGCCAGCATCTCCCGCAATTCGGGCAGACGGGCCGGATTGGCGCAAAAAGCCTTGTAGGCCTGCTCGGCCGCGGTAAAACCGGCCTGATCGTCGCTGGTACCCATATAGGTGGACCAGAAGAGATCCTCCTTGCGCCTGTGTACCTGCAGATAGTCGGCGTTGAGCTGGTTGAAGTAATTCCTGGCAATGGAACTCATAAATTCCCTCTTGTTATGGGGTCACCCGCAGCGGGGCCCACTCCATTTTTAGTGAAATGCCAAATGATTCACACTCTTTGGCAAAAATTGCGCAGGGATGCGCCTGAACACGCTACCAAAAAATGGGGAGTGCTGTCTGCTGGCTATACTGTTGTCAAAACGCTCATTTAAGGGCGCGCGACCACTGGTTAATAGTAAATAAGTTGTTACATCAAGCAATTGGCTGCCGCAGTAACGAGCCATAGAAAATCAACAGGGAATGAGGGTTTCGTCATGTTCAAGCTCGGTGATATCACCGTGAGCCGCAAATTGTTTTTGCTGCTCACGTTGGCGTTTGTCGGTTTTGTCTCGCTGCTGTTCATCTCGGCCAACGCGCTCCAGCGCAATCTGATGAGTGAGCGAGAGGCGCGGCTCAATGCGGTATTAAGCCAGGCCATGAGCCAGATCCAGTTTCTGGCCAGCACCCTGCCTATGGAGCAGGCGCAGCAAGAGGCACGCAAGCTGCTGACCAATATGCGCTTTGACGACAACAACTATCTGTTCGTGATCAATGAGAACCGCCAGATGCTGGTGCACCCCATCCGGCCGGAGCTGGTCGGCCAGACCATGGGGGAAGGAACAGGTGCCACCGCCGGGCAGTTCTGGCTGCAGATGGTCGATATTGCCAAGGGAGGCAAACAGGGCACCCTGCAATATGTCTGGAGCGGCCCATCGGGCGAAACTGCTGACAAGCTCTCCATGGTGTCAGGCTATCAACCCTGGGGCTGGATCCTCGGTTCCGGCATGCTGCTGCAGGATATCCAGCAGACCATCTGGGCCCAGTACATGAAGATGGGTAGCGCCACCGCCATTGTGACCCTGCTGATGGGGCTGCTGGGCTGGCGCATCACCCGCTCCATCGTCTCCCCCCTCAACCAGATCAACAACGCCATGCAACGGGTCGCCCAGGGGGATCTGGTGGTGAGCATCCCGGTACATGGCAAGGATGAGCTGGGAGTGGTCGCCCGCTGCACCAACCAGAGTCTCGATGCCATTCGTCACGCCCTGCTGGAGGCCAGTCTGGGTGCCCGCAACGTGGCCGATGCAGCCCTGCGCATCGCCGCCTCCGCCGAGCAAACCAATCAGGCGGTGAGCAGCCAGCGGGATCAGCTGGCCCAGCTCGCCACAGCCATGAACGAGATGAGCGCCACCATCTCCGATGTGGCCGGGCATGCCGAAAATACCGCGCGGGATACCCAGGAAGCGACCGGAGAAGCTGGCCTCGGCAACCGTGACGTTCACGCCAGTGTGCACGGCATCAAGGCGCTGGCTACCGAGGTGGAGCAGGCCACCCTGCAGGTCAACCAGCTCAAAGAGGGGGTCATGCAGATCGGTGAAGTGACCGCCGTCATCAGCTCCATCTCGGATCAGACCAATCTGCTGGCTCTCAACGCCGCCATAGAGGCCGCCCGTGCTGGCGAGCAGGGGCGTGGCTTTGCCGTAGTCGCCGATGAAGTGCGCCAGCTGGCCAGTCGTACCCGCCAGTCCACCGAAGAGATCCAGAGCACCATCGCCCAGTTGCAGCAACGGGCCGTCACTGCTGCCAATGCCATGGATGCCAGCCGAAAACTGGCCGAAAGCAGCGTCAACCAGTCACAACAGGCTGGGCAGGATCTCACTCTGATCGTCAACCATATCCAGCATGTGAGCGACATGGCGACCCAGATCGCTACCGCCGCCGAGCAGCAGAGCATGGTGGCCGAGGATATGAACCGCAACGTCAGCGGCATCAACGACTCGGCGCTGGAGATGTCCCAGTCCGCCTCGCAACTGGCGCAGGAGAGCGAACTGCTGGCCGGTCTTTCTCGCAGCCTGGATGAGCGGCTTGCGGTGTTCAAACTGGGCAAGGAGTCCACCAAGACCCCGATGGCACCAACTCTACATCACACCAATAGCGAGCAGCGCGCCCGTCATTGATGGCGTCAATCCTTGTCGCCTTGTCACCCGACCTGCCAGCCAAGCTGGCAGGTTTTTTTTACGTCAGCAACACGCAATCAACATGCACCTTATCGGCATATTCAACGTTAATCGGTGCCATTCACAGATAAGAGAACAATTTAAAAACAGCCAGTTAGAACGTTTTTTGTGCCACCGGATTATGCATTTAAACATTTAACTTCAAATAATTAATCAATGCGGTGCACAATGCTGATGGCCGAACATTTGGCCCATCACTAACCATCTAGTCATTTGGCAAACTGACCGAAATGTCGGGACGCAAAGCCTCCGGTCTACAGACGTTTTGTCCAGGATAGCGGGGTTGCCACACGCAAGTGTGCATCGGGGAACTCCCCGGCCAACTGACTGCCCACATCTATCGAACAGAGGAATGTATGGCAGCAAAAATCCAACTCAATCACATCGCGGCGGTGCTGGCCCTGCTGACCAGCGGCAGCGCCCTGGCTCATGGCTACATCAGCCAGCCCGAGAGCCGCAACTACCTGTGCAAAACCGGCGGCAACAGCCAGTGTGGAGGCGTACAGTGGGAACCCCAGAGCGTGGAGGGGCCATCAGGCTTCCCGCAAACCGGCCCGCAGGATGGTCAAATCGCCTCGGCGGGCAGCCCGCGCTGGAGCGAGCTGAACATCCAGACCAGCGACCGCTGGACCAAGCGTGAAGTACAGCCCGGCCCCTTCGCCATCAGCTGGACCTTCACCGCCAACCACGTCACCCGCAACTGGCGCTACTACCTCACCAAGCAGGACTGGAACCCCAATCAACCGCTCACTCGCGACTCGTTCGACCTGACCCCCTTCTGCGTCATCGACGGCAACATGGTGCAGCCGCCCAAGCAGGTGACCCATAACTGTGTCCTGCCGGAGCGAACCGGTTATCAGGTGATCCTTGGCGTGTGGGAAGTGGGCGACACCAGCAACAGCTTCTACAACATCATCGATGCCAAGTTCAAAGATGGTAGCCAGCCGCCGCTGGAGTGGAGCCAGGCAGGCACCATCTACCCCTCCATTGACCTTGCCGTGGGTGACAAGGCGATGACCCGGGTATTCGATGCCAACGGCGAGCGTCCCGAGCTGCAGACAGTACTGACCATCACCACCGCCGAGCAGGGCCAGAAGAACAGCTGGGCTCATGCCCTCGCCAGCAAGATCAACGCCGAGCAAAGCCTGATCCGCGCCGGTCAGCAAGGAGCCGATGGCCAGTTCAATCCGGTCTACGGTATGAACCCCGTCTATCTGCATCGAGACAGCAAACTGGATCGAGTCGAGATTGACCTGCAACAGCTGCAGCCACCGGTAGTGGACAGCATCAGCGTCAGCGGTCTGGCCAGCGACTATGTGCTGGACAACGGCAAGGCAGCCCTCGATTTCACCGTCACCGCACAGGGCGATCTGGCCGTCACCAACACCCTCTATGACCACGGCGGCGTCGCCAAGGGTGAAAGCAGTGCCGACATCAAGGACAGCAGCCACACCTTTACCATGGCGCTGGAAGGGCTCAAGGCAGGTCACCACCAGCTGGTGATCAAGGCCACCTCGAAAGCGGGCGGCGAGACCATCCAGCAGACCATGGATCTGATGTTCAAGGAACAGAGCAGCGGCGAATACGACTTCGTCTTCCCAAACTCGCTCAAATCCTATGCAGCCGGCACCAAGGTGCAGCAGCCGAAAAATGGCAAGGTCTATCAGTGCAAGCCCTTCCCCTACAGCGGCTACTGCCAGCAGTGGACTACCACCGCCACCCAGTACGAGCCGGGCATCGGCTCCCACTGGCAGATGGCGTGGGATGAAGTGCACTAACCCACGCTTGGCCACATAAAAAAGGGCGTCCTCTCTAGCAGGGGACGCCCGGAAAAATCAAACCTTGCGGTTTGCATACCAACGGAACCAAGACCTCACTCTTCACTTACTTCACACACTCAACACACTCAACACACTCTTCAAACAGGGTTTGTCCATTAACCCTGCCATTTTCCTCCTTCGACAATCACATCATTCGGATCGGTATCAGGGCTCAGCTTGTCACGCACATACTGGTCATAGAGTTTCAGCAGGTACTTCTCCTCCCCCAGCTTGGCGAGACGGTCGTTGACCCAGTCACGCAGCTCGATATTGCCCTTCTTCACCGCCGGGGCAATGGGATCTTCCGAGCCCAGTTTTTCGGGCAATACCCGATAGCCCGGGTTCTCCTTGGCCCAGCTGAACAGCACCAGGTTGTCCTGGGCGTAGGCATCGCCGCGCCCCTGGGCCAGCGCCTGCAGGGATTCGGTGTTCTTCTCGAACTTGAGTACCTTCCACTCCGGGTGGTTGCGGGTCAGCCAGATGTCGGCCGTGGTGCCGGTGGTCACGATCAGGGTCTTGCTAGCCAGATCATCGAGCTTCTTGGCCGGGCTCCCTTCCGGCACCAGCACCTGTACCGCCACTCGCAGGTTCGGGTTGGTGAAATCCACCACCTCGCGCCGCTCCGGCGTCACCGTCATATTGGCGAGGATCAGATCCACCTTGTCGCTCTGCAGGAAGGGGATGCGGCTGGCTGGCTCCACCGCCACGAACTCGATCTTGTTCTCGTCCCCCAGCAGATCCTTGGCGAAGCGGCGACCGAGATCGGTGTCAAAACCGACGTAGTTGCCCTTCTCGTCCACGTAGCCAAACGGCGGCTTGTCGGTGAATACGCCGACGATGAGCTTGTCCCGCGCCTTGATCTTGTCGAGGGAACCGTCCGCCGCATGGGCAGCGCCGCTGGCGATACCCAGTCCCAATAAGGCACTAAGCAGAACCGAGGTGATTTTTTTCATGCTGACTCCTTTCGTTTGATGACATTTGTATAAGAAAACTTGGCGAGGAACTGGCGCGCACGCTGGCTCCTGGGATTGTCGAAAAATTGGTGGGGGACGGCCTGCTCCAGAATGTGGCCGCCATCCATGAAGACGATGCGATCCGCCACCGCCCGGGCGAAGGCCAGCTCGTGGGTGACGATAAGCAGGGTCATGCCGCTGCCGGCGAGATCGCGGATCACCTCCAGCACCTCCTGCACCATCTCGGGGTCGAGGGCGGCGGTTACCTCGTCAAACAGCATCACCTGCGGGTTCATGCACAGCGCCCGCACGATGGCGATGCGCTGCTGCTGACCGCCGGAGAGCTGGCGCGGATAGTCATGGCGCCGCTCCCACAGGCCGATGCGGGTCAGCAGCTGCTCGGCTTGCAGCAGCGCCTCTGCCCGCTCCCGCTTTTGCACCTGCAGGGGGCCAAGCAGCACGTTTTCCAGCACCGTCAGGTTGGGGAAGAGGTGATAGTTCTGGAACACCATGCCGATCCGCTGGCGCACTCGTTGCCAGTCGGTGGCACCATCCAGCAGCACACCATCGAAGCGGATCTCGCCCCCCTGAATGGGTTCGAGCCCGTTGAGAGTGCGCAGCAAGGTGCTCTTGCCACAACCACTTGGCCCCAGGATGACGATCACCTCCCCGGCGCGCACGCTGAGGCTGATCCGATCCAGCACCAGATTCGGGCCGAACTGTTTACTGACAGAACCGAGTTCAAGCAGAGGTGTCATACCGCATTACCCCATTGTTGCTCCAGCCTGCGCGAGGCGAGCGAGAGCGGATAGCAGACCAGAAAAAAGAACAGAAACAGCAGACCGTAAATAAGCAGGGAACCATAGGTGCGCTCGATGATCTGCTGGCCCACCTTGATCACCTCCACCACCCCGATCAGCACCGCCAGCGAACTGGTCTTGATGATGCGGGTGTAGATGTTGATGGTCGGCGGCGTCAGCCGCTGCAACGCCTGTGGCAGCAACACATGGCGATAGAGTTGCCAGGTCGAGAGCCCGAGCGCCAAGCCGGCCTCCTGCTGACCACGGGCGAGGGAGTTGAGGCCACCGCGCACCACCTCTCCCACCTCGCTGGCGCCCCAGAGGGCGAGTACCAGCACGGCGCACCAGAAGGCCGGAATATCGAGGCCGAAAAAGATCGGCAACCCGAAGAAAAAGAGATAGAGCCACACCAGCACCGGTACCACCCGAAACAGCTCGAGATAAAGCCGCAGCAGCCCCCGCACCAACCAACCGCCCTGCTGTGCCAGCACGCCGTAAGCGACACCGCCGAGAGTGGCAAACAGGATGGCCAGCAGCGAGATAGCGAGGGTCTGACCCGCACCCACTGCCAGCAGTGGCAACGCCTGCGTCAGCTGCTCAGTAACGGAATTGACCATATTGAGCCCTCCTTTCCTGCGCCTCGGTGACGAGAGACGGTGGCAGCTGGAAGATAAGTGCCCACATCGGGATCCTCGCCTGCATCAGCGATTCAGTGACCGAACTGACCATGTTGCAGCCTCCTTTCAACGACTCGCAGAGCGAGAGAGAGCGGCAGGAAGATCAGCACGCACATCAATGTCAGCACCGCCAGCATCTCGTAGGTCTTGTAGTAGAGGGCGATGTAATTCTTGGTGGTGTAGAGCAGCTCTGGCACCGCCACCGCCGAAGCCACGGTCGTCTCCTTGAGCAGGAAGATGAAGTTGGCAAACAGCGCCGGCAGGCTGGCGAGCCAGGCCTGGGGCAGCTGCACGTGGCGCAGCAGTTGCCAGCGAGAAAGCCCGATAGCCCTGCCTGCCTCCAGCTGACTGGCGGGCACCGCCTGAATGCCTGCCCGCAGCGCCTCGGTCAGATAACCACCGCCGAGAAAGGTCATGGCAATCACCGCAGTGGTAAAGCCCGACAGCGACAAGCCGAGCGCAGGCAGCCCGAAATAGAGGAAGAAGAGCTGGATCAGCAGCGGCGTGTTGCGGGCCAGCTCGACATATCCGCGGATCAGTGCGGTTAGCTGCCGCTTGTGCAGGCTCAGCAGGGCGACGTTGAGCAAGGCGACCGCCAGCGAAGTGAGGATCACTATGGTTCCCAGCTGCAAGGTGACCCAGACCGCCTTGCCGAAGGCGGGCAGCGTTGTGACGATAAAGGGCAGATCCAGATTCATGCCGGGATCCTCCCGTCACGCTGCAGACGCTGGGGCAGCACAGTGATCGCATCCGGGTACTTGATGCCGGCACCGGTATTGAGCACCACGACCTGCTCTCCCCCACGGATCCAGCCAGCCTCGCGTAGTTGACGAGCAGCAGCAAACGCGGCGGCCCCCTCAGGGCAGACAAAACTGCCTTCGCGAGAGGCAAGCTGGCGGATCTCGCTCTGGATGGCCTTGTCATCCACCGCGATGGCGCAACCCTCGGTGCGATAGAGGGCGTCCAGCACCAGAAAATCTCCCAGTGCCTTGGGTACATTGATGCCGAAAGCCAGCGTTTGGGAGTCGGGCCAGAAGCTCGATTCGGTGGCTCTCTGTTGCCACGCCTGCACAATGGGCGCGCAGCCACTCGCCTGTACCGCGACCAGTCTGGGCAACGCGCCCTTGACCCAGCCCAGCTCCTGCAGCTCGCGCAGCGCCTTGTAGATACCGATGAGGCCGACCCCGCCACCGGTCGGATAGATGATCACATCCGGCAGGGTCCAGCCCAGCTGTTCGGCAATCTCCAGCCCCATGGTCTTCTTGCCCTCAATCCGGTAGGGCTCCTTCAGGGTTGAGGCGTCAAACAGGGATTGCTCCGCCACCGCCTGCGCCACCTGACGACCGGCATCGCTGATCAGGCCATCCACCAGATATAGACGGGAACCGGCGAGAGAGGTCTCCAGTCGAGTGATGGCGGGGGCTGCCTGCGGCATAACGATGGTGCTGCGCAGTCCGGCACGGGCACCGTAGAGCGCCCATGCAGCGCCTGCGTTGCCGTTGGTCGGCATGGCGAAGTGAGTGACGCCGAGTTCACGCGCGCGGGAGATGCCCACCGCTGCACCACGAGCCTTGAAGGAGCCGGTGGGGATGACGCTCTCATCCTTCATCCAGAGATCCGGAATACCGATCTGCTTGCCCAGCGTAGGCAGCCGTAGCAGTGGGGTGAATCCCTCCCCCAGCGTCACAACGTGGGCGGGATCCCGTACCGGCAGCAACTCGTGATAACGCCACAGGCTGGCCGGGCGCCCCAGCAATGCCGCCGGGTGCCATGCTCGCTTCAGCGCATCGAGATCGTAGCTGGCCAGCAGTGGCGCACCTGCCCGGCTCAGTTGCCAGGGCTGGTCAGCCTCATGGATCTCGCCACTCTTGCTGCAACGCAGATGTGATAGGTAGCTATACGGCATGCTTTATCCTGAATGGATCGACTTTGGTCAGTCACTTATTCCATCCTGCAACCCAAGTGCCGGATAACAAACAAAATTAACTGGAAATCCTAAGTGAAAAAATTCATATGAAGCCGTCTGTTTTCGCTGGCAATCTCATCTGCCAGCAACAAAGAAGGGGAGCCATTGGCTCCCCTTCTGTCGTCTATTCCGATTCAAATCTGGAAGTCGAGGGCAGGCTCGCTGCCCATGGCGCGGGCCTGAATATCCGCCAGTGCCAGTTCGGGGTTGCAGAGCTGGATAAACTGCCAGGCAAAGTTGTGCTGGAACTGCCCCTGCTTGAGGCCAATCCAGGCTGTATGGGGGGCAAACAGATGGCTGCCATCAAGCTGTACCAGCCCCTGATCGCGCTGTGCGTCGAACGCCATGTCGGCCAGTATGCCGACCCCCATCTCCAGCTCGACATAGGTCTTGATGACATCGGAGTCCTGCGCCGTCAGCAGGATCTGCGGCTCGATGCCAGCCGCAGCAAACGCCTCATCCACCCGCACCCGCCCGGTCAACCCGGCTTGATAGGTGACGATGGGCCAGTTGGCCAGCGCCGCCAGCGTCAGATCCCGCTCGCCAGTAAGCGGATGTTGCTCGGGCACCACGATATTGTGGTGCCAGCGGTAGTAGGGAAATGCCACCACCCCTTCGCTCTTGTCGAGCTGCTCGCTGCTGATGCCGATATCCACCTCGCCGGTCTGCACCAGTCGCACTATCTCCTCCGGGCTGCCCTGACGCAGCTCCAGCTGCACCAGCGGAAACTGCTCGCGAAACGCCTTCACCACCCGCGGCAGGGCATAGCGGGCCTGGGTATGGGTGGTCGCCACCAGCAAACGGCCCGAGTCGCGGTTGGCAAAGGTGCTGGCCAGTTTGCGGATGTTGTTGGCGTCATTGAGAATGCGCTCGGCAATCACCAGCAACTCCTTGCCCGGCTCGGTCATACCGAGCAGCCGCTTGCCGTAGCGGATGAACAACTCGATCCCCAGCTCCTCTTCCAGCTCGCGGATATGGCGACTCACCCCGGATTGCGAGGTAAAAAGGGCGTTGGCCACCTCGGTCAGGTTGTAATCCCGCCGCGCTGCCTCCCGGATAATTCGTAACTGCTGAAAATTCACCTTGTCGCCTCCTGCGAAGAGTGGGCGACACAATCTGCTCGCCCCTCTCATTTTTGTTATTTGGCCGGATCATGCCCCGGCAGAGCGCCTGAACCGGGCGGCCACACCGCCCGCAACACAGCATCAAATCTGATAATCGGGATAGAACTGCGCCTGTCTGGCCACCAGCTTGACCCCCTGACCCGGAACAAACTGCTTGGCCGCCTCCTTGGTCAGCTCCGCCTCGTAGTGGGCCCCTTTGGTTTCGCCATCGCCACGCAGCTCCACCCTAATGCGTGGTCCCATGGGCAGCAGACGGGTAATGGTGGCGCGGATCCCGCCCGGCGCATCGGCTGGCAAGATCTCCAGTTCATGGGGGCGGACATAGGCGATGGCGGCACTGCCGTGAGCCAGATGGGAAGCCGACGGCCCGCCGAGCAGCTGCTCGCCGACACCGAATCCCTGCTCCGCCACCCGACCGCGGAACTGGTTCACACTGCCGAGGAAGCTGTGGACGAAGGAGCTGGCGGGCTGGTCGTAGACCTCGGCCGGGGTGCCGATCTGCTCGACCCGTCCGGCATTCATCAGCACCACCCGATCCGCTACCTCCAGCGCCTCCTCCTGATCGTGGGTGACGAACAGGCTGGTGACGTGCAGCTCGTCGTGCAGCTCGCGCAGCCAGCGGCGCAGCTCCTTGCGCACCTGCGCATCGAGGGCGCCGAAGGGCTCGTCCAAGAGCAGTACCTTGGGCTGCACCGCCAGCGCGCGGGCCAACGCAACCCGCTGGCGCTGACCGCCTGAGAGCTGGGTCGGATAGCGCTCGGCCACGTGGCTGAGCTGCACCAGATCCAGCAGCTCTTTGACCCGGGCACGAATGGCCGCCTCGGCCGGGCGCTCGCTGCGCGGTTTGACCCGCAGGCCAAACGCCACGTTTTCGAATACCGTCATGTGGCGAAACAGGGCGTAGTGCTGGAACACGAAGCCGACGTTGCGCTCACGCACATGGAGATCCGAGGCATCCTCGCCACGGATGATGACGTGGCCAGAGTCGGCCTGCTCCAGCCCGGCGATGATCCGCAGCAGGGTAGTCTTGCCACAGCCGGAGGGGCCAAGCAGGGCCACCAGCTCACCGTCGTGAAAGTCGAGGTTGATGTCTGCCAGCGCCGCGTACTGATTGAAATGCTTGTTGAGTTGTTGAACCTGAATGCTCATGGCTGCCTCTTTAAAACGGTGATCAGTGAGATTTGGTGGGCTGGGCACGCAGCCGGGCCAACAGGGTTTCACCCAGCAGGGTGAAGATCCCGAACAGAGCCAAGAGGCTTGCCACCGCGAAGGCGGCGCCGGTCTGGTACTCGTTGTAGAGGATCTCGATATGCAGCGGCAGGGTATTGGTCTGGCCGCGAATATGGCCGGAGACCACCGACACCGCGCCAAACTCCCCGACCGCGCGGGCGGTACAGAGCAGCAGGCCATACATCAGGCTCCAGCGAATGCCGGGCAGGGTGACGCGCCAGAACATCTGCAGACCGCTCGCCCCCAGCATGATGGCGGCTTCTTCCTCTTCCGGGCCGCGCGCCTCCATCTGGGGCAACAGCTCGCGCACCACGAAGGGCACGGTAATGAAGGTGGTGGCCAGGATGATCCCCGGGGTGGCGAAGATGATCTTGATGTCGTGCTCGCTCAGCCAGTCACCAAACCAGCCGCGGCTGCCGAACATCAACACCAGCATCAGACCGGCGATCACCGGCGACACCGAGAAGGGCAGATCGATGATGGTGATGAGCAGCTGCCGACCGGGGAAGCGGAAACGGGCGATGGCCCAAGCCGCAGCAATCCCGAACAGCAGATTGAGTGGAACCGCACAGAGGGTCACCAACGCGGTGAGACCGAGGGCGCTCAAGGCATCCGGCTCGCTGATGGCGTGCCAGAAGAAGGCGAGCCCCGGCGTCAGCGCCTGAATAAAGACGGTGGCCAACGGCAGCAGCAACAGGGCGGCAAACCAGCCCAAACCGACCGTGATGAGCAGCCACTTGACCCACTGGGGTTCACGGATCACGACCGGTGCCTTGCGAGCGGGGGTCGCCTCCACAGAGGCCGCCTCAATGGCGATAGCAGATGAACTCATATCCGGCTCCCTCCGATGCGAGACCAGCTCCAGGCCTGCAACTTGTTGATTAGCAGTAACAAAATGAATGAGATCAGCAGCATCACCACTGCGATGGCGGAGGCACCGGCGTAGTCATACTCCTCCAGGTGGCTCATGATCATCAGCGGCGCGATTTCCGAGACCATCGGCAGGTTGCCGGCGATGAAGATGACGGAGCCGTACTCCCCCACCCCGCGGGCAAACGCCAGCGCAAAACCGGTGAGCAGGGCAGGCACCAGGGTCGGCCAGAGCACCCGCAGAAAGGTCTGCCAGCGATCGGCGCCGAGGCTGGCGGCCGCCTCCTCTTGCTCGGTTTCAGCCTCCCGCAGCACCGGCTGCAGGGTACGCACCACAAACGGCAATCCGATAAAGGTGAGTGCGATGACCACCCCGATAGGGTTGTAGGCGAGCTGGATGCCGAGCGGCGCCAGCAACTGGCCGATCCAGCCGTTGGGGGCGAAAATGGCGCACAGGGCGATGCCGGAAACGGCGGTCGGCATGGCGAATGGCAGGTCGATCAACGCATCCACCAGTCGACGACCGGGGAAGGTGTAGCGCACCAGGATCCAGGCCAGGATCAGGCCGAACAGGCTGTTGAGCAGCGCCGCGACAAAGGCCGCACCGAAGCTCAGGCGAAAGGAGGCGAGCACCCGGGGTGAACCGATCACCTGCCAGAACTCGGCGGCGGTCAGGTTGTTGATCGCAAACAGCACCAGGGCCGAGAGCGGCAACAGCACCAGCAGGCCCAGATAGAGCAGGCTGAACCCCAGGGTGGGGCCAAAACCGGGCAGGACAGAATAAGAACCAAATCGCATAACACATCCATCTGTTATGAAGAATTTTCGATATGGTGATTCTGCTCACTCCCCTCATCGGCAACAAACATCAATTGCGACTTTGCTAATCACTTTTTTGTCTAACCGCAGAGTCACAAGGCTCTTGGCGCACTCCAAATAAAAAAAGGTCTTTTATATAAATAAAAGACCTAAGAAATGGAGCAATACGGAGCGGAGCATTCAAAGAACGGGGGCATGGAGTAGCCAGCGAACAGCGCGCCCGACAACCCTCCAACCACTTCACAGATACCTAGCGAAAGCCCAATACGACCGGCCGGGGCGATGTGGCCTTGACCGGTGCCACTACCAGCTCACCACGGCGGTAGAGAGCCCCCAGCAAATGCAGCCCCTGATGCCAATCCCCATGACCTGACTGGGCATTGATATGGCCCGCCTCACCGGCATCGAACAGCGGCACCTGCCACTGACGGCTCCAGTATTCGGCCCGTTCAAAGCTCATCCAGGGATCATTGCGGCTGGCCACCAGCTGGGCCGATACCTGCAGCGGCCCGGCCAAGGCCTCATCCGCAATGCCAAAACGGGCAGGATCGGCGGGCGCCACCAGAAAGATCGAGGCCACCTTCTCCGGCTGCAAGCGGGCCGCCGCGATGGCGGTCAGGGCGCCGAAGGAGTGAGCCACCAGATGGACCCGGCTGCGGCGACGTTTCAGCTTGCTCGCCAGCTTGGCACTCCAGACCCTGAGGTCCGGCTTGTCCCACGGTAGCCCGGTCATCCGCTGCCATTGGGGAAAATGATCGTGCCAGCGGCTCTGCCAGTGATCCGGCCCACTGTTGTGCAGACCGGGAACCAGGAGGATCTTGTTCATCTTGGTGCTCCTATCGGCTGGCACAGGGGCCAGTTCAGTGATGGATAACGAAGCTATCAACGACCCGGCTGATAGATCTGGTCAAACAGACCGCCCTGGGCGAAGTGTTTCTTCTGGGCTTTCTCCCAATCCCCTTCCAGATCCTTGACGGTAAAGAAGGCAAGCTGCGGGAACTGGGCTGCCGTCTCCTTCAGGATCGCCGGGTTGCTGGGGCGATAGTGATGTTTGGCGACGATATGCTGCCCCTCGTCAGAGTAGAGATAATCGAGATAGGCCTTGGCCACAGCTTCGGTACCGTGCTTCTTGGCCACCTTGTCCACCACCGCGACCGGCGGCTCCGCCAGAATGGAGACCGAAGGCACCACCAGCTCGAACTTGTCGCTGGCACCCGCCTGACCAAGCACCAGCAGGGCTTCGTTCTCCCACGCCAGCAGCACGTCACCGAGACCGCGCTCGGTAAAGCTGGTGGTGGCACCGCGGGCGCCTGAGTCCAGCACCTTCACGTTCTTGAATAGATCGCCAACAAACTGCTTGGCCCCCTCTTCACTGCCGCTCTTCTTCAGGGCATAGCCCCAGGCGGCCAGATAGTTCCAGCGTGCCCCGCCGGAGGTCTTGGGGTTGGGAGTCACGATGGCGACATCCTTGCGCACCAGATCATCCCAATCCTTGATCTGCTTGGGATTGCCCTTGCGCACCAGGAAGACAATGGTGGAGGTATAGGGCGAGGCGTTGTTGCCGAGGCGACTCTGCCAGTCGGCAGCGGTCAGCCCCTCCTTGGCGATGGCGTTGACATCGTAGGCCAGCGCCAGCGATACCACGTCGGCCTCCAGTCCATCCACCACAGCGCGGGCCTGCTTGCCGGAGCCACCGTGAGACTGGCTCACCACCACGTCGTCGCCGGTTTTGGCCTTCCACTCCTTGGCAAAGGCGGCGTTGTACTCCTGAAACAGCTCGCGGGTCGGATCGTAAGAGACGTTGAGCAGGCGGATCTCGGCGGCATTGGCCTGACCAAATGCCAGCAGAGAGAGCAGGGTCAGGGCGGTCATTCGCAGTTTCATGGTGATTCTCCATATCTTGTTGGGTTGAGAACAGCATGCCGTGGAGTTGTTATGCCCAGAAGAAAGAAATAACTCTTTGCTTATCTCTTTTGCTCATATCAGGCAGCCACACGCCACAAGGAGCCAGACGCAGACTCTGTGAGCCACGCCCCTCTGTGACCTCAAGCGCTGTGCCATCATGGGAACAAGGCAGGCAGATGACGAAAAGGAAGTCGTTATGTGGATCAATGCAGAACCCGTCAACGGTGCCCTGGTCTCGCTGGCCATCGGCCTCATCATCGGGCTGGAGCGGGGCTGGCAGGTGCGCCAGCTGGGGGATAACCAGCGCATCGCCGGGATGCGTACCTACGGCCTTATCGGCCTGCTTGGCGGGGTGTGCGGTTTACTGCTGCCGACTCTGGGCCCCTGGCTACCGTTGCTCGGCCTGCTGGCGGTGGTGATCGGTTGCGGCCTCTCGGTCTGGCTGGCCCAGCGCTGGCAAGGGGAGTTTGGTCTCACCAGCTCGGTAGCCATGCTGCTCACCTATTTGCTGGGGCTGATGTCGGTACTGCTGAGCCCGAGCGAGGCGGTGGCCTGCGCCGTGCTGGCCGCCCTGTTGATGGGTTTGAAGGGACAGATCCAGCAGGGGATGCTGTTTCTCAGCGAGACCGAATTCCACGCTACCCTGCGCTTTCTGCTTATCTCGCTGGTGCTGCTGCCGGTGCTGCCCAACGAGGAGATGGGCCCCCTCGACGCCTTCAACCCCTTCAAGATCTGGCTGATGGTGGTGGTGATCGCCGGCATCTCGTTTTGTGGCCACTTCGCGGTACGCCTGCTCGGCACCCGCGCCGGACTGGTGCTCACCAGCATACTGGCGGGATTGGCCTCCTCCACCGCCCTTACCCTGCAGTTCGCCCGTCTCAACAAGGAGCAGGGGGGGCTGGAGCGACTGCTGGCCACCGGCATCCTGCTGGCGGGGGCCACCATGTGGCTGCGGCTGCTGGTACTGGTGCTGCTGATTCACGGCGAACTGGCGATGCGCCTCGCCGCCCCGCTCGTGTTGCTGGCGACCACGGTGTACGGCTTTGCCTTCTGGTTCTGGCGCCAGCGCGAGGAGGTGACTGACGGCCCGGTACAGCCGGAAACCAGCAACCCGCTCGATCTGACCACCGCCATCAAGTTCGGCCTGCTGTTGGCGCTGATCGGCTTTATGGCAACTCTGCTGCAAGACAAGGTGGGCAACTCCGGGGTCTATCTGCTGTCGCTGGTGTCGGGGATCACCGACGTGGATGCCATCACCTTGTCGCTCTCCCAGCTCTCCCACAAGGAGCTGGCGCTGGAGGTGGCGGCCCGCGGCATCCTGCTCGCCGGTTTGATCAACTCGCTGGTGAAGGGGTTGCTGGCCCTCGGCATCGGCGGTCGCAGTCTGGGGCTGCGGGTGCTGCTCCCCTACTTCGTCTCGGCCCTGCTGATCCTCCCCCTCGTCTGGCCAGCAGGATGACGGGGATCACCTGCCAGAAGTGACAGACTGACGCCTCTCGCGCTTGTCACGTATACTGCCCCCTCTTGCAGCATGAGGAGGTAGCAATGGCGAGCGACTGGGACAAGGTACTGGCTGGCGGGGCACTGGACAGCCAGAGCGAGGAGATTGCGAACGACCGGATCCGCGGTCAGGCGCTGCTGGCCCGGCTCAATGGTTCACCTGCAGGCGATGGCCCTCTGCGCCAGCAAATTTGCCGCGAGCTGTTCGGCCACTGCCCCGACTCCTGCTGGATCAGCACGCCCTTCACCTGCGAATTCGGCCGCAACATTCATATCGGCGAGAAGACCTTCTTCAACTTCAACGTCACTATTCTCGACGTGGGCGAGGTACACATCGGCAGCCATGTGCTGCTGGCCCCCAACGTGCAGATCTACACCGCCACCCACACCATGAACTATCTGGAACGACGCAACTGGACTGCCTACAACAAGCCGGTACGGATCGGCGATGACTGCTGGATCGGCGGCGGCGCCATCATCTGCCCCGGCGTCACCATAGGGCCGCGATCCATCATTGGCGCTGGCGCCGTGGTCACCCGCGACATCCCCGCCGACTCGGTGGCAGTGGGCAATCCGGCCAGGGTGATCCGCACTCTCAAGCAGGATGAGGAGCGCTGCTGGGAGCTGGCCCAATGATGGCGCTGGCACTGCTGCCACTGGGCTGGACCCTCTGGCTCGGCCTCGACAGCCAGCAGTGGTGGCCACTGGCCGCACTGCTGACCATGAGTCTGCTGACGCTGGCGGCCTACGCCTGGGACAAGCGGCAGGCGGTGCGGGGCGAGTGGCGCATTCCCGAATCGAGGCTCCATCTGCTGGAGCTGTGCGGCGGCTGGCCGGGGGCACTGGTGGCCCGCCAGTGGCTACGTCACAAGACCCAGAAGCGCAGCTACCGGCTGGTCTTCTGGTTTATCGTGCTGCTGCACCTCACCCTGTGGGCCCTCTGGCTTGGCCGCCCCCTCTGGCAGCAATAGCCACCCGGGTAAGCAAGGTGGTGGCTTGGCCGCCCTCTCTGGCAGCAATAGCCAACTGCATCACAAAGGCGAAACGGGGCCCATTGCGGCCAATTGGCGGCTATGAGAAAACAGAACGGATCCATCAGCGTTTTCGCCGTTTATAGACGACAAGGAGTCGTGACATGACCATGTGGACAGGCATAGTCCTGATCGTATTTATCAGCATATTGTTCGGATATCTCGGCAAACGGGCTCGCTACCAGATGGGGGATGCCCGCATCACCGATCGCCTCGGCAAGCAGGATATGATCATAAGAGAGCTACAGGAGCGGATCGCCAATCTGGAGGCGATCGTCATCGAGGAAGAGAAACGGCGCCCGTTTCGGGAGCTGTGATTTTTCGCCATCAGGCGTCAGATAACCAAAATTCAAATCAAAGAAAGAGGGCTGCATGATGCAGCCCTCTCTCGTTTCAGCAAATTCAGATTGCCAGCGGCAGCAACTCCGCATAATCGCGGATCGCCGGAAAAGCGGTGATGTTCTGCTCCGGCTTGCAGCTGTCCGGATTCTGGATCGCCAGCTGATAGCCGATACCGTAGTCGGCGGCAGCCCGCAGGATCCGCTCGCTATCATCCACAAACAGGGTACGGGCCGGATCGAACGCCAGCCGCTGTGCCAGCGCCTGCCAGCAGTACTGGCTCTCCTTCGACCAGCCCAGCTCGTGGGTACTCACCATCAAATCCAGATGATCGCTTAGTCCCAACTGCGCATCCTTCACCGACAGGCTGGCAGGGTGGGCATTGGTAAAGAGCACCAACTGCTTGCCCGCGGCGCGCAGCTCGGCCAGAAAGGGGATGGCGTGAGGACGCCACTGGATCTTCGCCAGCAGCTCCTGCTTGAGGGCACGAATATCGAGCCCCAGGGTCTCGCTCCAGTAATCCACGCAGTACCAGTTGAGGGTGCCGTTGACGGCGTGATAGTGGACGTCGATCTGCGCTTTGGCTTCATCCAGCGGCAGACCGAGCCGCTCGGCGTAACGCTCCGGCACCAGCTGCTGCCAGAGGTGGTTGTCAAAATGCAGATCGATCAGGGTGCCATCCATATCGAGCAAGACGGTATCTATCTGGTGCCAGGGCAAGGTGGTAGCGCGGGAGTGTGGCATCGGGCCTCTTGATCGCTGATCTCGGAAAACGGGGCGGCAGTATAACGGATTTTTCCTCCCCCTTTGCCATCCCTGGCCCGTGGTGTTCGGTGTGAGAGTCGTTTACTCTTGAAGCACGATTTTTTAACGAGCAGCCAGCGTCCGATGAGCGACCCTCACAAGAGCAAACCCGAGCACATCTCAGCCGACCAACTGGATCATCCCAAGAGCAAACCGGAGATCCTCAAGGCCGATATCGTGGCCGAGAGTCGGCTGTTCAGAGTGGAGTCCCTCCACCTCAAATTCTCCAACGGCGAAGAGCGGGTCTACGAGCGGATGCGCGGCGGCAACCGGGGCGCCGTCATGGTGGTGCCGCTGTTCGATGCCCACACCCTGCTGCTGGTGCGCGAATATGCCGCCGGCACCCACTCCTACGAGCTGGGCTTTCCCAAGGGGCTGATCGACCCGGGCGAAGATGCCTTCGAGGCGGGCAACCGGGAGCTGATGGAGGAGGCGGGGTTTGGCGCCAACAGCCTGACCCTACTCAAACAGGTGTCGCTGGCCCCCGGTTACTTCTCCAGCCGGATGGACATTTTACTGGCGCGGGATCTCTTCCCCGAACAGCGGATCGGCGATGAACCCGAACCGCTGGAGGTGATCCCCTGGCCCCTCAACCGGATCGATGAATTGCTGGCGCGACCCGACTTCACCGAGTCGCGCAGCATCAGTGCCCTGCTACTGGCCCAGAAGTGGCTGGCCGAGCAGGCAGAGTAGCCCGCAGACGGGCAGTTAACAGACAGAGGATAACGAGATGCAGGAGTTGTTGGCCTGGGTGCCGGGGGTCAAGGAGATTGCCCGCGAAGCCGGAAGGATCCTTCACGACATCTATCATGGCGGTCAGTTCGAGCGTCAGCTGAAGGAGGATACGACCCCGGTCACCAGTGCCGATCTTGCTGCCGATGCCTACCTCAAACAGGCACTGTCGGCGCTCACTCCCCACGTTCCCGTGCTGACCGAAGAGGCGGCCGACATCCCCTTCAGCCAGCGATCCAACTGGCGGCAGTACTGGCTGGTGGATCCTCTCGACGGTACAGGTGAGTTCATCGCGGGTAGCGGCGACTTCGCCACCCTGATCGCCCTGGTGCGGGACAATGTGCCGGTGCTCGGGGTCATCTACGCCCCCGAGTCCAACGTGCTCTACTGGGCGGTGCGCGGCTACGGCGCCTTCAAGGAGGTGAATGGCGAGGTACTGCCCATCAGCGCCATGCATCACGAGCATGACCAGCCCGACTCACTGGTGGTGGCCATCAGCCGCCGCCAGAAGCTGGAAAACCTCACCCGCCGTCTCAACCCGGCCATCAACTACGAGCTGATCCCGCTCGGCTCCAGCTCCCTCAAATCCTGTCTGGTGGCGGAAGGGGCGGCCGATTGCTACGTGCGGCTCGGCCCCACCGGCGAGTGGGACACCGCCGCCGCCCAGTGCATCGTCGAGGCAGCCGGTGGCCGTATCCTCAGCCTGGCGTTGCAGCCACTCAGTTACAACGAAACCGAATCGCTGGAGAACCCTGACTTTATCGTGATGGGGGATCCGGATCTCGCCTGGGGCAACATTCTTGCCCACTAGACGAGTAGCGATATCATCACTCCAGACATGCAGGCGGCCCGATGGCCGCCTGCTTTTTCAGAGTCGTTGTCCGGTGTGATGGCCGGTGTGATCCGCTGGTCAAAGCGCGCTTGCACAGCGTGATACGCTGGCAAAGAAGCGAAATGATAGTGAAACATCACAATCGGTCGGCGAGAAATGGTACGATTTTTCACGTAATTCTGAAAACACCTGATTAGCCAAAATAAAAAAATGATAGTAGATTAAATTTTGGTTTTATATTTCACATAAATCACAAATATCAGTTTTGTTCCATTCTGTGAACCAGATTCCATTCCCAATCTCGCTGGCTAAACCCCGCAATGGCAGTGATATGTTTCAGTCTCGCTTTTTGAGAATTAAATCCCGATAAACCACAATAAGCTCAGATTAAAACACTAGCAAAAAGTGAATTAGTAATGAGTTTATCTGTAGAGGCTACAAAGGAGCTATCCGGTTCCTGCTCCACCACTGCCAGCACCACCCGCTGGCGCCGTCACGACACCCACTGGGTCATCAGCCTGTTTGGCACCGCGGTTGGCGCCGGCATCCTGTTCCTGCCTATCAATCTGGGTCTGGGCGGCATCTGGCCTCTCGTCATCGTCGCGGTACTGGCAGGCCCCATGACCTTCCTCGCCCACCGCGGGCTGGCGCGCTTCGTGCTCTCATCGTCACGCCCCCACGCCGACTTCACTGAAGTGGCAGAGGAGCATTTCGGCAAGATGGCCGGTCGTCTCATCTCGGCGCTCTACTTCCTCTCCATCTTCCCGATCCTGCTCATCTACGGGGTCGGGCTGACCAACACGGTGGAGAGCTTTATGGTCAACCAGCTCGGCATGGCGACCCCGGCTCGGGTGATGCTCTCCGGCGTGCTGGTGTTTGCCATGATCGCCGTGATGCTGGCGGGTGAGAAAGCAATGCTGCGTGCCTTCGCCTTTATGGTCTATCCGCTGGCGGCCATTCTGGCGGCCCTCTCCTGCTACCTCATTCCCCAGTGGCAGTGGCCGGAAGTAACCGCGTTTGAGGGGGTCAGCTTCCTCAACACCGTCTGGCTGGCGCTGCCGGTCACCGTGTTCGCCTTCAGCCACGCCGCCGCCATCTCCGGCTTTGCCAACGTGCAGCGCCGTGAATATGACGAGCAGGCGGAAGCCAAGAGCGGCCTGATCCTGCGCAACACCACAGTGATGCTGGTGGGCTTCGTGCTGTTCTTCGTCTTCTCCTGCGTGCTGAGCCTCTCGCCAGCCCAGCTGGCTGAAGCCAAGGCCCAGAACGTCTCTGTGCTCTCCTATCTCGCCAACATCACCGACAACCCGGTGATCGTGACTCTGGGACCGCTCATTGCCTTTATCGCCATCAGCTCCTCCTTCCTTGGCCACTTCCTCGGTGCCCGTGAAAGCCTGAAAAGCCTGATCGCCAAGCCTACCGGCCTGCCGCTGGCCAAGGCGGACAAGCTGGGCATTGCCCTGATGTTCTTCTCTATCTGGGGTGCCGCCGTCATCAACCCGGGCATTCTGGGGCTGATGGAAACCCTCTCCGGCCCGGTCATCGCCATGATCCTGTTTATCATGCCGGTGATTGCAATCTACAAGGTGGAGGCGCTGGCCCGCTTCCGTCACGGCTGGACCAACGGCTTTATCCTGCTGACCGGCTCGCTGGCAGTATCGGCGCTGATCTTCAGCCTGTTGAAGTAACGACTCGCAGCAGAAAACAAAAAAGAGAGGCGACCCCGGGGTCGCCTCTCTTGTCTCTGTTCGGGTATGAATTCAGCCCAGCTTGGCACCGTTCTCCACCGCCCGCTCGGGGATGGCCATCACCACGGCGCCATCCGGCCGGTAGAAACCGGTCAGCAGAAATTCAGACTGAAACGGCCCTATCTGTTTGGTCGGGAAGTTGACTACGGCGATGATCTGGCGGCCCACCAGCTGCTCTGGCTGGTAGAGGGCGGTGATCTGGGCACTGCTCTTGCGAATCCCCAGTTCGGGACCAAAATCCGCCCACACCTTGTAGGCTGGTTTGCGCGCTTCGGGGAACGGCTCGACCCGCACCAGGGTGCCCACCCTCAGCTCCACCATCTCGAAATCCTGCCAGCTAATCGTCTCCATTTCGGCTCCTGTTTATCGTGCACCTTGCATGACCCGCAGCATGGCCCAAAGAGAGCATCCCGTCTTCGGCAATCAGCCGTTTCGTTACGGCAGGTGGCCGTTTTGCTGGCGCCAGAGGGACGGAGTGAGCCCGGTCTCGGTCAGGAAGCGCTCGCTGAACGCCCCCTGATTCTGGTAACCGCAGCGGCTGGCAATCTCGCCAACGGGCAGTTGCGTACCGGCAAGCAGGGTACGCGCCAGCGCCATGCGCCGACTGCGAATGTAGTGGGAGACGCTCACCCCCAACTGCTGGCGAAAAGCGAGCTTGAACTGGCTCTGGCCAAGGCAGGCGATGGTGGCGAGTTGCTGATTGGTCAGCGGGGCGGCGAGGTTGGCATCGATATGGCGTTGCACCTTGAGGATGCGGGCGGCAAGACGCGGGGTGGCAGTGCTCTGCATCCCCTGCCCTTCAGCCAGCAGGGAGAGCCACACCTGCTCCATGCCCGCCACCTGCCGCCCTTCGGCCACCATGCGGTGCAGAAAAGCGAGGTAGTGACGCTGGGGCTCATCCAGCTCGATAAAGGGGTGAGCTGCCAGATCTCCGGGCAGCCAGTCGCTCTCCTGCACCAAAAACGAAAGCGCAGGATCGGCGGCGTAGTCGTGTCGCTCGCCGGGGGCGATGACGCAGGCAGAACCGGGGGCAAGCCTGCGCCCCCGGCCCTGCACCTCGATCTCGAGGGGGCCATCGAGGGGGATCACCAGTTGGGCAAAGTCGTGGCTATGGCTGCAGACGTGGTGATGATAGTGGCGCAGGCTGAAGCGGGACATGGCAGATAGCAATGACGCGGCCAGGGCCGCGTCATTGGGGGTTATTCCTTGTCGAAATCTTCGATCTCTTTGCCCAGCGCTTCCATGATGGCGCGCGCTTCGGCCGGGACACTGTCCGGTTGATCCTTGCGCAAGTCTTCGTCGCAAGGGAGCGGCTGGCCGGTGAAAGCGTGCAGGAAGGCCTCACAGAGCAGCTCGCTGTTGGTCGCATGACGCAGGTTGTTCACCTGACGGCGGGTGCGCTCATCGGTCAACACTTTCAACACCTTGAGCGGGATCGAGACGGTAATCTTCTTGACCTGTTCGCTCTTCTTACCGTGTTCCGCGTAGGGGCTGACGTAGTCGCCGTTCCACTCTGTTCCCATGACTCACCTGTTCTCATTTAGCCGTGAGCGCGGATTTTAACCCTTAAGGAAATTAATGGCAATCCAACAGCAAAGCCATTTAGACGTCTGGAAGTGTTGACGGCTTTTTTCAGCTGGCGTAGTGTGGTTCATCATGATGCCAGCATTGGCACGATTGCGTGTGGCAAAAGCAGCGTGGCAGGAAGAGCGGCCACCGTCCAGAGAGATCAAGGAGAGAAACATGACCCACAAGGCCACCCTAGCGGTTCGCACCGGGATTGAGACAGACCAGCAACACGGTGCCGTGGTGCCCCCCATCTACCTCTCCAGCAACTACACCTTTGCCGACTTTGGCGAGCCCCGTCAATACGATTATGCCCGCTCCGGCAATCCGACCCGCACCAATCTGGCGAACGCGCTGGCGGCGCTGGAAGGGGGCGCTGGCGCCGTGGTCACCGGCACCGGCATGGGCGCCGTCCATCTGGTCACCACAGCACTGCTCAAGGCTGGGGATCTGCTTATTGCCCCTCACGACTGTTACGGCGGCACCTGGCGCCTGTTCGAGTATCTGGCGGCCAAGGGCCACTACCGGGTGCAGTTTGTCGATCAGGGGGATGAGGCCGCACTGGCCGCCGCGCTGGCGCAAAAACCTGCGCTGGTATGGGTCGAAACCCCCTCCAACCCGCTGCTGCGGGTGGTGGATATCAGCGCCATCGCCAGCGCCGCCCACGAGGTGGGTGCACAGGTAGTGGTGGACAACACCTTCCTCTCCCCCCTGCTGCAACAGCCGCTCGCACTTGGTGCCGATGTGGTGGTGCACTCCACCACCAAGTACATCAACGGTCACTCAGACGTGGTGGGCGGGGTGGCGATTGCCAAGGAGGCCGCACTGGCCGAGTCGCTGGTGTGGTGGGCCAACTGTCTGGGGCTCACCTCCGGGGCATTCGATTCCTACCTCACCCTGCGCGGCCTGCGCACTCTGGCCCCCAGATTGCGCACCCATCAGGAGAACACCGATCGCATCCTCGCCTTCCTGCAACAGCAGCCGCTGGTGAAACGCATCTATCACCCCAGCCTGCCGAGCCATCCGGGCCACGATATTGCGCGCCGTCAACAGTCCGGCTTCGGCGCCATGCTAAGTTTTGAACTCGATTGCAGCGAGGCAGGCATTCGCGCCTTCCTCGCGGCCCTCGCCCTCTTCTCGGTGGCCGAGTCTCTCGGCGGAGTGGAGAGTCTGGTGGCCCATCCGGCCAGCATGACTCACAGGGCCATGACCCCGGTCGCGCAGCAGGCAGCAGGTATCAGCGCCCAGCTGCTGCGGTTGTCGGTCGGTATTGAACACGGTGAAGATCTGGTGGCCGATCTGGCACAGGCTTTTGCACAGGCGCAGCAGGCAGAACAGGTAGCGAAGTAATGGAACAGCAGCAACAAGGAGAGATCGCGGTGGCAACAGAAGCAGGCTTGAAGCGACGTCACGTCCACAAATTCGGTGGCAGCAGTCTGGCGGATCCGGTCTGTTATCGCCGGGTCGCCAGCATCGTTGAACAACAGGTGGGTGGGGATGAACTGATCGTAGTCTCCGCCGCCGGCAAGACCACCAACCGCCTGATCCAGCTGGTGGAGCTGGCCGAAGCAGGTGATGAAGCCGCTGGTGAAGCTATCTCCGCCCTTCACGCCTATCAGCAGGGGCTGATCGACGGCCTGCTGGAAGGTGAACTGCAGCTCGATCTGAGCAAGCAGCTGGCCGACGACATGCAGCTGATCGCCAAGACGCTTGAGGGGCAGTTTGACCGCTTCGCCCGCAACGGCCTGCTCGCCTTTGGCGAGGTGTGGTCGGCGCGCCTGCTGGCTGCCCTGCTCACCAGCCGCGGCGACAAGGCTATCTGGCTCGATGCCCGCAGCTTCCTGCGTGCCGAGGATGGTGCTCTGGTCAAGGTGGATACCGCCCTCTCCAGTGAACTGCTCAAGGCGCGGCTGGCGGAGCATGCCGGTCGCATCGTGGTAACCGGCTTTATCGCCGCCGACATGGAGGGGCGCTCCCTGCTGCTCGGTCGCAATGGATCCGACTACAGCGCCAGCCTGTTGGCACTGCTGGCGGACGGCGAATCCACCACCATCTGGAGCGACGTGGCCGGGGTCTACAGCGCCGACCCGCGTCGGGTGAAAGAAGCGCGTCTGCTGGAACGCCTGAGCCTCGCGGAAGCCAACGAGCTGGCCCGTCTTGGCTCCTCGGTGCTGCACTCGCGCACCCTGCAACCTGTGGCCGACAGCCGCCAGCGCCTCACTTTGCGCTGCAGCTACAACCCGGATGAGGGCTGCACCCATATCCTGCGCCGCGCCCCCCGCTCCGGCGGCGCCCGCATCGTCTCCTCGGTGGATCAGATCGCCCTCATCGAGCTGAAGGTGCTGCCGCAGACCAACTATGAGCAGACGGTGGCCACCATCGAGGCCCATCTGGCCCGTCACCGCCTCAACCCGCTCACCCTGCAGCGCCAGCCGGATCGCCGGATCCTGCGCCTCGCCTACACCCTCGAGGTGGCACAAGGCGCCTTCGAGCTGCTGCGCGACTTCCAACTGCAAGGGAACTTCACCGGCCTCATCCAGAAAGAGGGGTACAGTCTGGTGGCGCTGGTCGGCGCCGGTGTCACCGACAACGCGGAGCAGTGTCACCGCTTCTATCAGCTGCTGGCAGATCAACCGCTGGAGTTCGTACAGGTGGCCCGAGATGGCCTGAGTCTGGTGGCGGTGCTGCGCCAAGTGGTGCTGGAACCGCTGCTCATCGCCCTGCACAGCGCCCTCTTCAGCCGCCCGACCCGGGTTGGACTGGTGGTGTTCGGCAAGGGCAATATCGGCGGCCACTGGCTCAGCCTCTATGCCCGCGAAAAGGCACGGCTGGAACATGAACTCAATCTGGCGCTCACCCTCTACGGGGTGTTCAGCTCGGAAGGGGGCCTGCTGGATGAAGAGGGACTCAACCCCCTCAAGGTACAGGACAACTTCAATCCCAAACCGCTGATCTGGCCGGAGTTGCTCTCCCAGCTTGAGCAGCACGGCTTCGATGCGCTGATTGCGCTGGACATGACCGCCAGCGAAACGGTGAGCCGCTACTATCCGGATTTTGCCCAGCTCGGCATTCACATCATCGCCGCCAACAAGTTTGCCGGTGCCGCCGACAGCGAGTTCTACCAGCGCATCAAGCAGACCTGTCGCGACCATCAGGTACAGTGGCGCTACAACGCCACCGTGGGTGCCGGGTTGCCAATCCAGTCCAGCATCCAGATGCTGCGCCAGAGCGGCGACCGCATTCAGGGGGTCTCCGGCATCTTCTCCGGCACCCTCTCCTGGCTGTTCCAGCAGTATGACGGCACTCGCCCCTTCTCCGAGCTGGTGGACGAGGCGTGGCAGCACGGTCTGACCGAGCCGGATCCCCGCGAAGATCTCTCCGGTCAGGATGTGCGGCGCAAGCTGCTTATTCTGGCGCGGGAAGCGGGCTTCGAGCTCGACTCCGCCGATATCGAGCTGGAGAATCTGGTGCCCGTTACGCTGCGCAAGGTGACCACCGATCAGTTTATGGACAGACTGAAAGAGCTGGATGGCCCGATCCAGACCGCCTTCGAAGGGGCCAAGCGCCTCGGCAAGGTACTGCGCTACGTGGCCCGCTTCGAGCATGACGGCAAGGCGCGGGTCGGACTGGAGGCGCTGGAGCCCCACCACCCGTTCGCCAACCTCTTGCCGTGCGACAACATCTTCGCCATCGAGAGCGACAGCTACCGCACCAACCCGCTGGTGATCCAGGGGCCGGGGGCGGGTCGGGAAGTGACCGCCGCCGCTATCCAGTACGATCTGTGGCAGATCTGCGCCAGCCTCTAAGGCAGATTGCAAAGGGAGCAGCACCTCAGCTCCCGCGCACAATAAAAAAAGCCCGAGTCGATGACTCGGGCTTTTTGCTGAATGCCGCTTCGATTAGGAGAAGCAGGCCTGCAGCACGTAGAAGATGGCGATAGCCAGAATGGCACCTGCAGGCAGGGTGATGATCCAGGAGACCACGATGTTGCGCAGTACCCCCAGATTCAGCGCCGCAATACCGCGCGCCAGACCGACACCCATCACAGCACCGACCAGGGTCTGGGTGGTGGAGATGGGCAGACCGGTACCGGAGGCAATCACCACGGTCGCGGCAGTCGCCAGCTGGGCAGCAAAACCACGGCTCGGGGTCAGGTGAGTGATGCCGGTACCGACCGTCGCCATCACCTTCTCGCCCATAGTCGCCAGACCGATCACGATACCGATACCGCCGAGGGGTAGGATCCACCAGGCAATGGCTGCCTGACTGGAAATCTCGCCACCGGAAGCCACGATCGAGGCCACCGCAGAGAGCGGGCCAATGGCGTTGGCCACATCGTTGGAGCCGTGGGCAAAGGCCATGGCACAGGCAGTGATCACCATCAGGATGCCGAACACCTTCTCCACGTTGGCGAAGTGCATCTTGCTGTCATCCTGCGGGTTGTACTTCTGGCCGCGAATGTAGATCCAGCCGGCAAACGCCACTGCGATGGAGATGGCAATCGAAAGCAGAATGCCCTCGCCATCGCTCAGGTGCAGACCGACGTGGGTCAGCCCCTTCTTGATGGTCACCAGACAGATCACCAGCGCAGTCAGGAACATGTAGAACGGCACATAGCGCTTGGCGTTGTTCAGGGGATCATCGGTGTTGAAGATAAGCTTCTGCACGCTGATGAACATGAAGTAGGCGATGACACCGGAGATGGCCGGGGTGATGACCCAGGAGCCGACGATGCCGCCAAACTTGCTCCACTGCACCGCTTCCGGGCCAATGCTCACCACAGCGAAACCGACGATGGCGCCGATGATGGAGTGAGTGGTCGAGACAGGCCAGCCGAAGTAGGAGGCGAGGATCAACCAGGCGCCTGCCGCCAGCAGGGAGGCGATCATGCCGAGCACCAGCAGATCCGGGCTATCGACAAACGCATTGCTGTCGATGATGCCGTTACGGATGGTGGCCGTCACTTCGCCACCGGCCAGATAGGCACCGGCAAATTCGAAGATCATGGCAATGATGATCGCCTGACGAATGGTCAGGGATTTGGTGCCGACCGATGTGCCCATGGCATTGGCCACGTCATTCGCGCCAATGCCCCAAGCCATCAAAAAGCCGAACAAGGCCGCCACGAGCACCAGAGTGGTGCCGTAATTCGCGATAATGTCCATTAGTAGTGTTTACCCAGTCAGTCGATTACGAACGAGCCAGCATCAGTTCCAGACGGGCGCCTACGCGCTCAGCCTGATCTGCCAGGTCACCTACCCATTCGAGGATCTTGTAAAGGAACATCACATCGATCGGATTGTAATTGTGCTCAACCGCTTGCAGCTGTTGGCGCAGTCCGATCTGCATGGTGTCTGTATCGTCCTCGATCAGATCCAGCTGGTGGATCATCTCGGCAACCATTTCCACTTCCCGTCCTTTGAAGCCGGTCTCGAGCAGCTCGTCGAGCTCCCCGATCGCTTTCTCGGCCTGAGCGGTCGCATCAATACAACGTTTGAGGTAAGCCATGAAATCCGTCCGCATTTCAGCGGGGAACTCCATGCGACGGCCAAGCATGCGGCCGGAGATATCCTTGGCACGGTTGGCAATCTTGTCTTGCTGGGTCAACAGCTCCAGCAGGTCGGTACGTGCAACCGGCAGGAACAGGCCGCGAGGCAGTTTCAGACGGATTTCACGCTTGAGGGTATCTGCCTCTTTTTCCAGCTGGGCGATCTGCTGCCGGATCTTCTCGGCATCTTCCCAACGGTCTTCGGCAACGGCGTCAAAGAAAGGAACCAACTGCTGGGAGCACTGGTGAACCTTGACGATATGCTTCTGCAGCGGCTTGATGGGGGACTTGGCAAAAAGCCCCAAAATAGTATTTACTGGCATGGCCAAACCTGTGTCGGTGAAAAAACACTCGATACGATTTTATGAGGCGCGCATGGTAACCGAACTGCGCCCTCAATTAAACCGCGAATTAATCTAGTCGTCTCGCGGGCATTATATCCCCGCGACCCGAATCCTGCCCCCCAAAGTTGTCTGCCAGCCCGGAATGACTATGCAAACTGAGATCGAGATAAAGTTTTTTGTCGCCCGCGACATTCAAGCCGAGTTATCCAACCTGCTGAATTCTCTTGAGATTAAAGAATCGTCACAACAGCAGCTAGGCAACGTCTATTTCGATACGCCGACCCAGGCTCTACGCCAACTGGATATGGGGTTGCGCATTCGCCGCTGCGACGCCTTCGCCGAACAGACCATCAAATGCCGCGGCCAGGTGGTGGGCGGCCTGCACGCCAGACCCGAGTACAACGCTCCCGTGAGCGGCGATCTGCCGACCCTCTCGGCCTTTCCCGATGAGATTTGGCCAACCCTGAGCGAGCGCGACCACATTCAGCAGCAGCTGGTCGCCCAGTTTCGCACCGACTTCCTGCGCCGCCACTGGCTGATCGCCTTCGAGGGGGCCGAGATTGAGCTGGCCTGGGATCAGGGAGAGATCGTCGGCAGTCAAGGCAGCACCACCATCAACGAGCTGGAACTGGAGCTCAAATCAGGCGCTACCGCGGCGCTGTTTGCACTGGCCCAACGCCTCGCCGGGATCGGCGGGCTGCGCCTTGGCGCCCAATCCAAGGCCCAGCGCGGCTATCGACTGGCTGGTCTTGGCAAACCGCTGGCCCTGCAGGCGCTGGTCGAACATGAAGGTATGGATGGCACAACGGGGGTAAGCGAGGGGCTGGGTCACTGGCAGCACCACGAGCAGCTCTGGCTGGAGCATCCTCAGGATAAAGGCATTCAACAGCAGGCACTCGCGGCCCTGTGCCAGGGGATCGATCTGGTCGCCCGCACTGCGGCCGCGCTGCCACAACCCGCACCTTGGCTGCCAGCTCTGACCAGCCTGCACGCCCATCTGCAAGCCCAATCGGACGAGCAAAACGAGTGGCCTGCCGAACTGGCCGATCTCTTCCTCTATCCGGCGTATGTCGAGTTGCAGCTGGCCATCGCCGCCTGGCTGCATCACGCAGCCTGAGTGGTGCGATGTCGTAAATAAAGGCCAGAAACAAAAGCCAAAAACAAAACGGGTGAGCCTTGGCTCACCCGTTTTGCATTACAGCAGGTTGAGCTGCTGCATGGCGCTGCGAATGCGCTCGCGAGTCGCCTCCGACAGCGGCATCACCGGCAGGCGACACTCCTCGCTGCAGAAACCGAGCAGGGAAGCGGCATATTTGGCACCGGCCGGGCTCGGCTCGGCAAACATCGCCTGATGAAGCGGAATCAGCTGGTCTTGCAGTTCACGCGCTTCTTGCCACTTGCCGGCCAGCGTGAGGTTCTGCACCTCGGCCACCAGCTTGGGGGCCACGTTGGCGGTCACAGAGATACAGCCCTGACCACCGCCGATGTTGTAGGCCACAGCCGTGGCATCTTCACCGGATAGCCAGGCGAAAGGCTTTTTGATCAGCTGGCGTTCGGTCCAGGGGCGCGCCAGATCGCCAGTGGCGTCTTTCACCCCGGCAATACGCGGCAGTTCCGCCAGACGGGCCAGGGTCGCGGGTTGCACGTCAACGATGGCGCGCGGCGGGATGTTGTAGACGATGATCGGCTTGGCGGTGGCATCGTGTACCGCCTTGAAGTGGTGGTAGAGCCCCTCCTGATTGGGACGGTTGTAGTAACCGGCTACATGCAGAGTGGCATCAGCCCCCACCCGCTCGGCATGGAGGGTGTACTCGATGGCTTCGACCGGATTGTTGGAGCCCGCTCCGGCAATCACCGGAATGCGACCAGCGACCTGTTTGACCACCAGCTCCACCACCCGGCAGTGCTCGTCATGGGTCAGGGTCGGGCTTTCACCCGTGGTGCCCACCGGCACAATGCCGTGAGTACCCTGCTCGATATGCCACTCAACCAGACGCAGCAGCGCCTCTTCATCCAGCTTTCCCTGTCGAAACGGGGTGATCAACGCAACGATTGAACCTTGAAACATGGGATCTCCTTCTCCTAAATGACGCGCATATGGCAATAAAAAACCCCGGTACGATGTGCGCAACCGGGGTTTGAAGCTTCTCAGGGATGAGAGGTTACGCGCGAACGTCGGCAGGCCCGAATTTCAGGCTTTTTTTGTGCTTTCGTTTCAACCCGTTGAACCGCATTTCGTCATCTCTGGTCAAAAAATGGTGTCTGGGCATATTTCGGGAACACGGCATAAATGTCAAGGCGAAAGGGGCTATGTATAATGGCCGCCCAAAATTGCGTGGAGAGACCCGATGAGCAGCCCAATCAGTGCCGTCAGCCAGATGCTGGAACGAAACCAAGCCCTCTTTGTCGGCAAGCGGCTACTTGTCTGTGGCGCGCTGGAGGATGACTACCCCCGCCAGCTGGTGAGCCTGGCCCGGACCCTGACCGTCTTTACCACCGATTACTGCTACTACCGCAGCCAGCAGGCCGCCCTCGGCGAGGCTATCCTGTTCGACCACCAGCTCGGCGGCGCCCCGCGCTTCGATGCCCTGTTACTGCTGATGCCCAAGGCCAAGGCCGAGGCACAATATCTGCTGGCCATGATGACCCCCTTGCTGGAAGCGGGTGCCGACCTGTTCCTCGCCGGTGAAAACCGCGGCGGCATCAATGGCGCCGACAAGCTACTGGTCCCCTATGGCGAAAAGCCGATCAAGCGCGATTCGGCCCGCCGCTGCTCCCTCTATCATGGTGAGCTCTGCAAACCGGTCGCCCCGTTCGATCTGGATAGCTGGTTTGGCCGCTATCAGTGCAAGGCCGGTGATACCGAACTGACCGTGCTGGCGCTGCCCGGCGTCTTCAGCGCCGCCGAGCTGGATCTCGGCACCCAGATGCTGCTGGCCGCCGTACCGCCGATGAAGGGCGAACTGCTCGATTTTGGCTGCGGCGCCGGGGTGATTGGGTCCGTGCTGGCCAAGCGCAATCCGGATCTGCAGGTCAACATGGTGGATATCAGCGCGCTGGCGCTCGAATCGAGCCGCCGCACCCTGGCGATCAACGGTCTGAAGGGCAAGGTCACCGCTTCCGATGTCTATTCGGATGTCTCCACCCGTTTCCAGCACATCGTCTCCAACCCGCCATTCCATGCGGGTCTCAAAACCTTCTATGCGGCGACCGAGCAGTTCCTGGCCAAGGCGCCGGAATTTTTGCTGCCAAATGGTTCGCTGACCATTGTTGCCAACGCCTTCTTGCGCTACCAGCCTATACTGGAGACACACTTCAAACGGACTGAAGTGATCAGCAGTGATGCCAAATTCAAGGTCTATCTGAGCAAAATGTAAATAAGTGTAAGCAGCACAATAAAACAGCTAGAGAGCGCCATCCGGCATCTGATAAGGTATTAAGCACACGATAAAAACCACCCCTTTAGGGGTGTTTTTATACCGAACATTGAAAACCTTTTCATGTTGTTAATTCAGGGAGAGAAATACGATGGCAGGCATTTTGACCATGATCCTGGCTGGTGGCGAAGGTACTCGCCTGCAGCCTCTGACCACCACCCGCAGCAAGCCTTCCGTCCCCTTCGGTGGCAGCTACCGGCTAATCGACTTTGTCCTCAACAACTTCGTCAACGCCGACTTTCTGCGCATCTATGTACTGACCCAATTCAAATCCCAGTCCCTTTACCTGCACATGAAGAAGGGGTGGAATATCGTCGGCATCACCGACCGCTTTATCGATCCCATCCCGGCCCAGATGCGGATGGGCAAACGCTGGTATGACGGCACCGCTGACGCCATTTATCAGAACCTCGGCTTTATCGAGCGGGCCGAACCGGATCACGTCTGCATCTTCGGCTCCGACCACATCTACAAGATGGATGTGAGCCAGATGGTCACCTTCCACAAGCAGAAGAACGCCGCCATGACGGTCGCGGCCCTGCGCATGCCCATCGAAGAGGCGAGCGCCTTCGGGGTGATCGAGGTGGATACCGAAGGGCGGATGATCGGCTTTCAGGAAAAGCCGAAGCAGCCCAAGCACATTCCCGGCGATCCGACCCAGGCGCTGGTCTCCATGGGCAACTACATCTTCGAGACCGATGCCCTCTGCCGCGAGTTGAAGCGGGATGCCGCCGAGGAGAACTCCAGCCACGACTTTGGCAAGGATGTGATCCCGAGCCTCTACCCGCGTGCCCCCGTCTATGTCTATGACTACAGCACCAACGTCATCCCCGGCGAGAAACCGCACGTCTACTGGCGGGATGTGGGCACCCTCGACTCGTATTGGCAAGCGCACATGGACCTGGTGGCCGACAATCCTCCCTTCTCCCTCTATAACCGCAAGTGGCCCCTACACACCCACTATCCAGCGCTGCCACCGGCCACCTTCATCGACAGCGACGAGTGCAAGGTGAAGATCGCCAACTCGCTGATCTCCGCCGGTTGCTTCATTCAGGGCAGCCAGATCCAGCGATCCATCCTCGGTTTCCGCTGCAATATCGGCGCGTGCAGCCATATCAGTGAGTCCGTGCTGCTGGGGGATGTGAAGATTGGTGAAGGCTGCTCCATCCGGCGCGCGATCATTGATAAAAATGTTGAAATTGCACCCGGCACCGTTATCGGTGAAAATCTCGACCACGATAGAGAGCGATTTACCGTATCCGAAGGCGGTATCGTGGTGGTACCTAAGGGAGCAAGAGTTGGCTATTAACCCACTGAAAATCCTGTTTGTTGCCTCGGAGGTTGAGGGGCTGGTCAAGACCGGGGGCCTGGCCGATGTCGCCAGAGCCCTGCCGATGTACCTGGCCCAGAAGGGGCATGATGTCAGGATCATGCTCCCCTTCTACAAGACGATAAAGCGACGGGATGAGGCCAGACTGGTCGCTTCTCGCTGGTTGCCAACCCATCCGGGACTGCCGGATATCGGTTATCGCATCTACCAGATGGAGCTGGATGGCGTCTGCGTCTATCTGCTCGATTGCCCGCAATATTTCGATCGTCCCCAGCTCTACGCCGAGAACAATCAGGCCTATCCGGATAATGGCGAGCGCTTTGCCTTCTTCTCTGCCGCGGCCCTCCATGCCTGCGAGCAGCTTGGCTTTGCCCCGGATATCGCCCACTGCAATGACTGGCACACCGGCCTGCTGCCACTGCTGCTAAAAACCCGCCACGCCCACAACCCCTTCTTCCAGCAGACCCGCAGCGTGATCAGCATTCACAATGCGGCGTTTCAGGGGGTGTTTGGCCGCGAGCAGTTCTGGGCCATGCCCGAGATCGCCGACTACGAACGCCGCATCAACTACGACTACGGCCACGTCAATCTGCTCAAATGCGGGGTGCTCTACGCCGACAAGATCAATGCGGTCAGCCCCAACTATGCCCAGGAGCTGCTGACTCACCTCGGCGCCCACGGCATGGCGCATATCTTCCAGCAACGGGCCGCGGATCTCTGTGGCATCCTCAACGGCTGCGATTACAAGGACTGGGATCCGGAGTTCGACGAATTCCTGCCTGCGACCTACAGCATCGACAACATGGCTGGCAAACAGATCTGCAAAGAGAGCCTGCAACAGGAGGCGGGGCTGGCCGTGGCGGACTTGCCCATCTACGGCATGGTTTGCCGCCTGACCGAGCAGAAGGGCGTTCCCCTGCTGCTCCCTGCGCTGGAGAAATTCCTCCACCATCAGGTACAAGTGGTGATCGTCGGCTCTGGCGATCCTGCGCTCGCCACGCAACTGCAAACCATGGCCCGGGATTATCCGGGCAAGCTCGCCTTCATCAACACCTATGACGATCGACTGGCTCATCTGGTCGAAGCCGGTGCCGACTTCTTCCTGATGCCCTCGCTGTTCGAGCCTTGCGGCCTCAACCAGATGTACAGTCTCGCCTATGGCACCCTGCCACTGGTGCGCGCCGTGGGTGGTCTGAAAGATACCGTGGTGGATTGGGATGCCGATACCGAGCATGCCACCGGCTTCTGCTTTAACGATCCGACTGCCGCCATCCTGCTCGATACCATGCGCCGCAGCCTGCTCTATTTCCTGCAGGACAAAGAGCGTTTTGCCAAGGTACAGCGCAATGCCATGAGCACCCGCTTCAACTGGCCTGACTCGGTCACCCAGTATGAACGGATGTATCAGAGCGCATTGGGCCGTTACTGAATGCCAAACGTCAGCTGATTGCTGAAGTTTTGTACCCTTGGCGCCACTTTGGGCGTCAACAGCGAAAAAAGTCCCCTTTGGCTGTTGACGCTCCCCCAAAACTCTATAGAATCCCCCTCCGCAGTGATGCGAAGGTGGCGGAATTGGTAGACGCGCTAGCTTCAGGTGTTAGTGTCCCACGGATGTGAGGGTTCGAGTCCCTCTCTTCGCACCAATACTGCCATGCTGATTCAGCAGCATGTAAATCCAACTAGAAAACCCGAATGTGCGAAGGTGGCGGAATTGGTAGACGCGCTAGCTTCAGGTGTTAGTGCCCCCCGGGTGTGAGGGTTCGAGTCCCTCTCTTCGCACCATGCTTCTCCAGACAGCATGCAAATCAAAACTGGTAAGACAATGTGCGAAGGTGGCGGAATTGGTAGACGCGCTAGCTTCAGGTGTTAGTGTCCCACGGATGTGAGGGTTCGAGTCCCTCTCTTCGCACCATGCTTTATCCAGACAGCATGTAAATCCAGACTGGAAACCCGAATGTGCGAAGGTGGCGGAATTGGTAGACGCGCTAGCTTCAGGTGTTAGTGCCCCCCGGGTGTGAGGGTTCGAGTCCCTCTCTTCGCACCATGATTCTGACATGTAAACACAGAGCAATGCGCTCCAACCGCATTTAAAAACCAGCTGGAGAAAATCAGTGTGCGAAGGTGGCGGAATTGGTAGACGCGCTAGCTTCAGGTGTTAGTGTCCCACGGATGTGAGGGTTCGAGTCCCTCTCTTCGCACCATTCATTACGCAAAAGGCCCATCACGAAAGTGATGGGCCTTTTGTTTTTACTCCTTGTTATGGCTATGCTTTTGACGACTGCCCGCTCATCGTCATGCCAAGGAACGCATATGATACTGGATACCGACATTCACAACTTTTACGAACATCTGGTGCTCAAGGAGATTGAGAAACAGGGGCTGCAGCAAAAACTCAACAGCGATCAGATGGCCGACCTCTGCTGCCTCACCCTCAACCAGCTTCCGGCCCACTATATTCGACACAATGTCGACATGATCTACTTCCTGACCGACGCCAAGCGCACCGAAATGGAAAAGCTGGTGGTCGAATCGCTCAAGGTGGCACAGCAGAAGATCAAGCAGGCTCCCGTCAAAAGCTCATAACCAGGGCTGCTGCCAGAGCAGGGTAACGATACCGGTCAACCCGGCCACTGGCAGCAAGATCAAGGCGGGCCGCAATCCGGGCTCCAGCATCACCCAGGCAGCCAGCAGAAAACCGGCACTCCAGGTGCCGTACTCTTTATCCTGACCCCATGCGAGTACGGCCACCGCCACCAGCAACATCATCCCCCGCAATATCCAGCGCATTGTTTTCTCCCCAATCAACAATTGATAATAATTATCATTTTCATCTGATGGGGATGCAAGTGGCGTCACAGGCAAGCTTCGTATGTGCCCCTTTGTGTCAACAGGCCGCTCAAAAACGGGTTATGAGATCAACTAATTTGTGATTTTTTCAATCAAATGTGCATTTTTGCCAATTTGATGGGGCTTTAACCCGCCGGGTTTGTGGTAGATTGCGGCCTCTTTTTGGGTTGCCTCCTCGGGATCGATGTATCCACAGGACGAGAGGGAGTGACCTTGGCGAGCAAGAGTTTAGGAAGTATCTATGCAAAACCAACAAAACCACATCCGACTACCGGGCATGGCACAGGTGTTTGCCTGTCTGGCCATTTTCCTGGCCCTGGCATTCTCGTTCACCAGCGTGCTCGATCTGCCGATCCAGCTGGCGTTGTTCATCGCCTGGTTCGTCATTATGGGGCTTGGCATCAAACTCGGCCACGATTACAAATCCCTGGAACAGGCAGCCGTTGACGGCGTTGCCAAGGGAATGGGGGCCATCCTGATCTTGGTCTCCGTCGGTGCTCTGGTCGGCACCTGGATTGCCGGTGGCATAGTCCCCAGCATCATCTACTTCGGCCTCAAGGTGATTCACCCGTCCATCTTCCTGCTGGCGACCCTGATCATCTGCTCCCTGACCTCGCTGGCCACCGGCACCTCCTGGGGCTCTGCCGCCACCGCCGGTATCGCCATGATGGGGATCGGCCACAGCCTCGGCGTGCCTGCGCCGCTGGTAGCCGGTGCCGTGCTCTCCGGCGTCTATTTTGGTGACAAGCTCTCTCCGCTCTCCGACTCAGTAGTGCTGGCTTCGACCATGTCCAACGTCGACGTGGTGGAGCATATCAAGGGGATGCTGCCTATCAGCCTGCTCTCCTATGTCATCACCGCCGTGCTGTTCACCGTGGTGGGCATGCAGTATTCGGGTAATGTCAGCCTGGAGCAGGTCAATCTGGTGATGGAGGCTCTCGACAACCAGTTCAACATCACCCCGCTGGCCATAGTCCCCGTGGTGCTGGTGCTGGGTCTGCTGGCCAACCGCAAGCCCGCCTTCCCGGTGATCAGCTTCGGCGCCCTGCTGGGCCTGATCTGGGCCATCGCCTTCCAGGGCATGGATCCGGTCAAAGCGATGCACTCAGCTTATAGTCCGTTTGCCATCACCTCCGGCATCGATTTTATCGACAACATTCTCGGTCGCGGCGGCATGGAGTCCATGCTGGGCTCGGTCGCGGTCATCATCTTCGGTCTCGGGTTTGGCGGCCTGCTGGAGAAGGTTGGCATTCTGGAAGTGATCGCCAGCGCCTTCGAGAAGCGCATCAATAGCGTCGGCAGCCTGACCAGCCACACCATCGGCACCGCGTTTCTGGCCAACGTGTTCGGCTCAGCCATGTATGTGTCGCTGATCCTGACCCCCAAGATCATGGCCAAGAACTACGACCGACTGGGACTGGCGCGCAAGAACCTCTCTCGCAACGCCGAGTTTGGCGGCACCCTCACCTGCGGCATGGTGCCCTGGAGCGACAATGGCATCTTCATGGCCGGGGTACTGGGAGTGGCCACCCTCGACTACCTCCCCTACATGTGGCTGAGCTTCACCTGCATCATTGTGACCATCACCCTCGCCTACATGGGCAAGGCGGTGAACCGGATCCCGCTGGTCGCGGCGGCAAGCTCCCGCTAAGCCATCCTGCAAACAACAAAGGCGCCATCAAGGCGCCTTTGTTGTTTCAGAGAAATGCTGTTTGATGGAGCACACTGATCACCACAAACAAAAACAGCCCTCGTTGCCGAGAGCCGTTTCATCAGACCGATACGCCGATCAGATGGAGAAGCTGGAGCCACAGCCACAGGTCGTGGTGGCATTGGGGTTGGTCACGGTAAAGCGTGAACCTTCCAGACCCTCGGTGTAATCCACACTGCCGCCTACCAGATATTGCAGGCTCATGGGATCGATCACCATGGTGACGCCATTCTTCTCGACTACGGTGTCCCCGTCGTTGATCTTCTCATCAAAGGTAAAGCCATACTGGAAACCGGAGCAGCCCCCACCCGTGATGTATACCCGCAGCTTCAGCTCGGGATTCTCTTCCTCGGTGATCAGGTTCTTCACCTTGTTGGCCGCCGCATCCGTCATCTGGATGGGCAGCGGGGCTTCTGCTACTGCACTCATTACTGACCTCACAACCATTAGATCCACAAACATGGAAACCGCGAAATTATCCAATACCCGACCATTCAGTTCAAGTATTCACCACGTTTAACCGGCCGCGGGAACCGGAGCAGGCGGTGTGGCGACCAGCGGCTTGATCACCTCGCCCCACTCAACCAGCAGCTCTTGCGCTGGTTGCCTGCCATCCTTGTTGATGGTGACACGGATCCGATCCGGCACAAAGCCTTCCGGCAACTGCCAATTCCCTTCCAGCAGCTGGAAATAACGCAGGGCATAACGCCACTCGCTCACCTTCATTCCGAGATCGCGACCGGTCAGCGTCTTCGGCTTATCAGCCAGGCTCCCCTCAACCCGGATCTGCACCTGACCACGAAACAGCTCCCGCTTTTTGGCGGGCTGGGTCAGGGCGAGACGATAGTGGTAGCGACCGGGAATGCTGGTCTCCTGCAAGGTCAGGTTATCGATCACCACCCCCACCTGTTCGCCGGTGGGGCGCATGATCCGCTCGAAAAAGGCCAGCTGGCGCTTGAGCTCCTGCACCTGCGCCTCCTGACTCTTCAAGGTGGTCTGCAACTGCTCGAAGGCCGCTTTTTGGGTCGCCAGCCGGGTATCTTTCACCCCCAATTCGGTCTTGAGCTGGCCGATGGCCTTGCCCTGACGATCCAGCGTCTCCTGCTGCACCACCAACAGGCTGCTCTGGGCCAGCTCCTGGCGGTTACCGACAAAGTAACCGATGAGCCCGCCAACGGCTAACACGACCAATAACTTCAATAGATTGGACATAGCCCCTCATCCCGTTATCACGCCATTTACGGCAGCGCCTCTCCCTTCACTATACCGCCCGGACCGGGGTCACTGGCGATAAAGGGAAAAATTAACTGGCCGTGGCGCTGCCATCACCCCGCTTTTGACGCGCGGCGAGCCGTAAAGTTCGCTCTAGGATCTGGGAATAGATCGGTCGGCCACCCAGCCACTGGGCAACCAGAGTCGCACCGACTGTGGTGATCATCATCGGCAGGATCAGCTGATAGTTGTCGGTCATCTCGGTGACCAGCACGATGCCCGTGATGGGAGCACGCACTGTGGCAGCAAACAGCGCCCCCATTCCGGCGATGGCAAAGGCGCCGGGCTCGATGCCAAGCTCCGGAAACGCCGCATGAAACAGATGGCCGAACACCACGCCAAACAGAGTGCCCAACGCCAGGGTCGGCGCAAACACCCCGCCCGGGGCACCGGAACAGAAGCAGATGAGGGTCGCGACCAGCCGCACCGAGAAGATGAGGAACAGGCTCGCCATCGCATACTCATCCCCCATCAGATGGGGAATAAGCTCGGTGCCGCCCCCCGTCACCGAGGGGGCAAACAGCGACAGCACCCCAAAGGTCCCGGCGACCAGCATGCCGATGGCCACGAAACGGTGGCGCTTGTTCTGATGCAACGCCAGATAGCCATCCTGACAGGCCAGCACCAACTTGTTGAAGACAAAACCGAGCACCCCGAAAGTGGCCCCCATAAAGAGGAACAGCCAGAGCGCCTTGAGGGCTGGCGCATCGTAGTGGGGCAAGGTGATCACCGCTCCCTGCCCTTTCATGTTCTGCAACATCAAGGTCGCCATGATGGCGGAGATCCCCACCGCCTTGATGGCCAGAAAGGAGTAGCGGAATTGCGGTCGCATCTCCTCCATCACGAACAGGATGCCCGCCAGCGGCGCATTGAAGGCAGCAGCCAGACCGCCCGCCGCACCGGCGGCCAACAGGGCATGGCCATGTTCCTTGGGCAGCCGGAAGATATCCGCCACCATCTTGCCGAGGTTGCCGCCGATCTGTACCGAAGGTCCCTCCCGCCCCAGCACCATACCGGAGCTCAGGGTGCAGATGCCACCGAAGAACTTGACCGGCAACACCCGCCACCACCGCACCGGGCGCAGATCATCCATCGCCCCCTCGATCTCGGGAATGCCGGAACCGCCCGCTTCCGGGGCAAAGGTATGAGTGAGGAAGTAGCCGACAAATCCCAGCAAGGCGCTGAAGCCAAAGCCGAGCAGACCGAGCTGCCACCAGGGACGGTCGGCCAGCAAGGCAATGCGTTGCTCTGCCAGCCAGTGGACTCCCGATTCGAACAGGCCGCACACCAGTCCGGCCAGGGTGCCGACCAGCGCCGCCAGCAACAGAACCAGCAAGGGCATCTTGTCTTGCCGGATAATGCGGGAAAGCGGCCCCCGCGCAGAGGTATCGGCTTCAGAGGAGAGAGCTTGTTGCGCCATCTTGTTACACCAACTTGGAAAAACCATATCGTCAGCTAGCTGAGATCAGGATCACCCGGCGCGTTGCTCGGCTGCCCAGGGCTGGGGCTTTCTGCTATAGTCGGCCCGTTAAATTTTTGTCACGGGAGCAGACCGAGAGTCCGGGTGGCGAGAGCGCAAAGCATACTCCTGATGCTCCGACCTGCCGAGTCTCAATCGGCTGCAATCCCTTGTGTGACGACCAAAATCCCATTAAGGATGATCCATGTCAAAATCAGATCAGCTGTTTGAACAGGCCCGCCAGACCATTCCGGGTGGCGTCAACTCACCGGTACGCGCCTTCAATGGGGTCGGCGGCACGCCCCGCTTCATCGATCACGCCGATGGCGCCTACCTCTATGATGTGGATGGTCAGGCCTATGTGGATTACATCGGCTCCTGGGGCCCCATGCTGCTGGGTCACAACCACCCCGCCATCAAAGCCGCCGTCATCAAGGCCGTTGAGAAGGGGCTGAGCTACGGTGCGCCGACCGAGATCGAAGTGCTGATGGCCGAGAAAGTCCGCCAGATCGTCCCCTCCATGGAGCAGGTTCGGATGGTCAACTCCGGCACCGAAGCCACCATGAGCGCCATCCGTCTGGCCCGCGGCTACACCGGCCGCGACAAGATCGTCAAATTCGAGGGCTGCTACCACGGCCACGCCGACTCCCTGCTGGTCAAGGCCGGTTCCGGCGCCCTGACCCTGGGTCAACCGAACAGCCCGGGCGTTCCGGCCGATTTCGCCAAGCACACCCTGACCTGCGTCTTCAACGATCTGGATTCGGTGCGTGAAGCCTTCACCCAGTACGGCAGCGAAATTGCCTGTATCATCGTCGAGCCGGTCGCAGGCAACATGAACTGCATCCCGCCGGTCCCCGGCTTCCTGGAAGGGCTGCGCGCCATCTGTGACGAGTTCGGTGCCCTGCTGATCCTGGACGAGGTGATGACCGGCTTCCGCGTCTCCCTGCGCGGTGCCCAGGGCCACTACAACATCGAGCCCGACCTCACCACCCTCGGCAAGATCATCGGTGCCGGCATGCCTGTGGGCGCCTTCGGCGGCAAGAAGAAGGTGATGCAATACATTTCACCGACCGGCCCTGTCTATCAGGCGGGTACTCTCTCCGGCAACCCGGTGGCCATGGCGGCCGGTCTGACCATGCTGGATCTGCTGCTGGAGCCGGGTCTCTATGAGCAACTGAGCGCCAAGACGGCTCGTGTTGCCGAGGGACTGAAAGCGGCCGCAGCCAAGCACGGCATCCCGCTCGCCATCAACTATGTGGGCGGCATGTTCGGCTTCTTCTTCACCGACGAGCCCGAAATCACCCGCTACGAGCAGGTCACCCGCTGCGACATGGAACGCTTCAAGCGCTTCTACCATCTCATGCTGGAAGAGGGTGTCTATCTGGCGCCGAGCGCCTACGAGGCGGGCTTCCTGTCTCTGGCTCACGGCGACAAGGAGATCGAACATACCCTGGCTGCCGCCGAGCGCAGCTTCGCCAAGCTGGCTGGCTAAATCGCCGCAGGTTGTCGCAGAAGGGCCCGTCATGGGCCCTTATCTATTGCTGTGCAGCGATCACCAGACAGGGCATCGATACGCCCAGTTCTGGTGCATTCCCCCTCGTCATCCGTCGTTTTGTCATCCTCTGGTGCAACTTGCCCTGCCATCCCTGTCATAAAGTAGGCCCACTATTTGCACATTCACCACAAGAGCCCACGTCACCGAGGTCCATATGGCAGAGATGAGCCCCATCGATGTGCTGCGGCGCTATCAGGAGTATCAGGAGGAGTTGACCCCGCTACTGCAGGGGCTGCTCAGCGCCCCCCTTGTCTCGCTCAAGGGGTATTCCTTTGTCGTCAGCATTGACCATTATCAGGGGCCGATGTGCATCCAGCCTGCGGCACCGGCCGCCCATAACCGGTTGCACCTTATCGTGCAGGGGCAAGGACGGGAGATCACCGTCTGTCTGAATCAGCTGATTGGCTGGTTGATGGGAGACAGGGAGCGCCGCCGCGCCATGCCCTGGTTCAAGGCGGTCTATGTGGTGCTCAGCATGGCGCTGTTTCTCATCGTCGCGACGCTCATCTGGCACGGGCTGGAGCAGCTCTACCAGCTATTGTGCGGCGAGCAGCAGAACCAGCTCGGCGCCTTTAGCGCCATCATCTTCCTGACGCTGGCACTGGCGGTGTTCGATCTGGGCAAGACCATTCTGGAAGAGGAGGTACTGCTGCATAAGGATATCTTCCGCCACAGCGCCATTCGCCGCACCATCACCCGCTTTATCGCCGCCATTCTGATCGCGGTCTCCATCGAGGGGCTGTTGCTGCTGTTCAAAGGCTCGCTCGGCCAGAACGAGCTGCTCTGGCCAGCGGTCGGAGTGATGGGGTGTGCGGTGGGTTTGCTGCTGGCGCTTGGCCTCTATGTCTATCTGGGGGCCAAGGCCGAAGCGGCACTGGTACAGGCTAGCCTGCGCTCTCCACCGTCAGCTGCACAGGGGAGCGACGCGCCGCCCGCCAGGAGGCGTACATGGTCCAGGAGGTATAGATGACGATAAAGGCAACCAGCCACTTCAGCATCTCCATATCCATGGATTTGACCAGCATGGCGGCCAGCACCACACCGATGGGGCCGAAGATGGCCACTGCCAGCACCGCCTTGGCATCGAACGCCCCTTTGCGGATAAAGGTGCCTGCGGAGAAAACGCTAAGCACGGCGGTGGAGCCCATCATGATGGGAAACGCCGCCAGCGGATTCATCCCCAGCAGATAAACCAGCGTCATGCAGGGGGCAAACAGGCCGATACCGACATTCATCAGCACCCCGAAGATGAAATTGCCAAGCAGGGCAATCGCCAACTTGTAGCCGCTGAGCCCCATCGCATCGCCGCCTACAGGGAAAAGACCCAGCAGACCGGCAAAGATAAGCCCTGCGACGACCAGCAAGGAGATGGCCATCACCAGCCGGATGGTCTGCCGATCAAACGAAGCCACATGGCGAGCGCCCCAGGCTGCGCCCGCTGCGGCGGCCATCATCATGCTGATCAGCGTCAGCGGCTCCACTGCGACTGCACCGACGAAGATCAGCGACTGAGTCACAGTCGGCAGCACGCACTGACCATTGAGGGTACCCGGCAGCACTCGATCATCGATCAGCTTGAACTGCTTGTAGCAGGCGGTCTTTACCGCAAAGCTGCCCACCCCCAGGGTATCGAGGAAGTTGGCAACCCCACCGATCAACGCCACCGGCCAGAAGGGGGTCGCCTCAAAGGATCCACTCTGCTTCTTCCGCCAGCAGGCTTGCACCAGCATAAAGATGAATACGAGGCCTCCGGCTATAAAAACCAGCCGTAAAATATCAACTAACATAGGGGTTTCTCCTGCAACGGGCGGCGATTCTAAGGCAAGCAGCAGAAAAAATCTTGACCGGAATTAAGCAATGCTCACGACACACCTCTGCGAGGCGAAATATTTATCAATAGACTCCGAACGACTCTGCTAATACTTGTTACTGAGGCCAACAGGCCGGGTCCTGAGCACGTTGTTATGGTCCTTTCGCGACGACCACTTGTGCCAAAGGACATAATAAAAAAGAGGGCCGGTAGTGATACCGACCCTCTTTCTGTATCTGGCCGGGGCGCTGGGCCCTCGACCATGACAACTGCTTATTGAATGCTCTTGCCGGCACGCACGTCCTTGATAAACCCCATCAGGCTGGCCAGATCACGGGGGGCACCGCGCAGGATCTGATCACCGATGATGAAGGCCGGGGTACCGGAGATACCGAGCGCTTCAGCCAGCGCACGGTTGGTACCGAGGTTCTGGTCAATACTACCATCCTTGATCTTGGCTTCCACCTTGCTCCAGTCAACACCAGCCGCCACAGCCAACTGCTTGACCTGCGCTTCATCTGCGAGCGGGCCCTGATGGGTATAGAGCTTCTCGTGGAACGCCTGGTATTTGTCAGGCTGACCCAGCTGGACCGCCAGCGCAGCACGAGCTGCGAAGTAGGAGGACTCGCTCAGAATGGGGAACTGCTTGTAGATGTAACGGATATCTTTATCTTCCGCCATCAGCTGCTTGACCAGCGGATGGGCCCGTTTGCAGTAACCGCAGTTGTAATCGAAAAACTCCACAATGGTCAGCGACGCCTTCGGATTCCCCATCTCGGGATCCTGATTGGCATAAAGCTGCTTGGAGTGAGCCTTGATCAGCACCTTGTCACTCTCGGCCTGCTGGCTCTCCTGCTTGGCACGCAGGGCATTGGACATCTCGACCAGGATCTCGGGATTCTTGACCAGATAGTCGCGAACGATTTGCTCGACATCGCTTTTGGTCAGCTCGCTTGCATGTACCGGCGTCGCCAGCAGGGTCACGCCAGCCAGCGCGCAAAACAGGGCATTTTTAATAGTCATAACGTTATCTTGCAGAGGATATGATAGAGGCCACTATAGTGGTTGAGTCTGTTTTCAAGTCAAGCTATCTGGCCAAAAAAGCGCTTGATGAGCCATGATTGCCACTTTTTCATGTCATTTAGCGCAATTAACCAGCAATCAAACCGGACAGGGATTTACAAGCCGGATCAGCATGGTAATATTCGCCGCACTGTTGCGGAGGGGTGGCAGAGCGGCTGAATGCACCGGTCTTGAAAACCGGCGATGGGCGACCATCCGTGGGTTCAAATCCCACCTCCTCCGCCATTCATACCGAGCCCATGCAACCATGTTGCGTGGGCTTTTTATTTGCCTCCGATTTGTCATTCCTCATAGATCTCAACACATTAGCCTTCTTCAGCGCCCCCATTAATTTTCCCACCTGCAGGCTCAATAGCCACCACAAGATCCCCTACCAACATCTAACCTCTGCGTTCCTGCGGGTATCCCTTCCCAATTCCTTATTATCCCAAACAACAAGGACCCAAAGCAGCAACCACTGCGCCTGCGTGTTAGCACAGCCAACACACTCTCTGGCATAACGTCAGTGGGCGACTAACAAAATCATGGACAAACAGAGGGCTCAAAAAGAAAGACTTCAGCTAACACAGGACGCAGATGCCCAGGAAAGATCGCAAGCAAGAGATCGTAGCGTACGGGCGAGCATAGGATTCGTGGATCATGACTACGCCAGAGCCGCCATACAGAGCGACAGCGGTTCAGTGAAGAAAGAGTACCAAGCGGAACATCAGGCTATTTGTGGAACCAGAAAGCAGCTCCGAGTAACAATAAGAACAGAGGAAAGGAGATAGGGCCGGTAAAAAATCAGGCTACCTTCTGAGTTTCAGGTAATAAAAAACCCCGCTCATTGAGCGGGGTTCTTAAATTGGGTGCCTGGCAGTGTCCTACTCTCGCATGGCGAATGCC